>JBAXEN010000056.1:0-16436 GCA_037140415.1 Betaproteobacteria bacterium
GCACCGCGTCATGACGTGGACACGGTGCTTGTTTTGCAGGGACGTCGTCAATCAATTGGTCAATAAAGGAAGGAGACTTCTATGAAGTATTCGAGCAAATTCAAACTCTGGGCGGGCTCTGCATTGCTCGGCGCTGCAGCCCTGGTCAGTGGCCCGGTGGCCGCACAAAACATCAAGATCGGCGCCATCAATCCCTACAGCGGTCCCATGGCCCTGTACGGCACCGAGGTCACCCGGGGCTATGAGCTGGCCATCGACCAGATCAATGCCTCGGGCGGTCTGCTGGGTAAGAAGCTTGAGCTGGTGCGCGGCGACGCGAGCAACCCCCAGCAAGGCATCGCCACCGTCGAGCAGCTGGCGGTCAAGGACAAGGTAGACCTGTTCATTGGCACCTACATCAGCGGCATCTCGCTGACGGCCAGTGACGCAGCCATGCGCTACAACAAGCTGTACTGGGAGACCAATGCGGTGTCGGTCAACCTGACCGAGCGCGGCCTGCCCAACTTCATCCGCAGCGGCCCCGACGGCAACTCCTTTGCCGTCACCTCGGTCAATGTGATCCGCAACCTGATCGCGCCGAACCTGAAGAAGGACATCAAGGATGTCAAGGTCTGGATCGAGCATGAAGACTCGATCTACGGCACCGGCATCGCCCAGGTCCAGCGCAAGCTGCTCACCGATCTGGGTGCCAAGGTGGTGGGCGTTGGTGCCCATCCGGCCCGCACGATTGACCTCAATGACTCGGTGCTGCGCGCCAAGCAGGCCGCCCCTGATGTGGTCTTGCAGACCGGCTATGTGCCTGACGGCAACCTGCTGCTGCGCACCATCCGCGAGCAGGGCTTCAAGCCCGGCGCCATCTTGCTGGTGGGCACCGGTGATACGCCCGAGACGCTCGAAGCCATAGGCGCGGCCTACCTCGAAGGCGTGCTGGTGGTGGGCTATCCGCGCAACGATATCGCCGACAGCTTCGGCCCTGGCCACCGCGCCTTCTTGGCGGCCTACCGCGCCAAATACAAGTCCGACCCGATCGCACCGCAGTGCATGGCCGCCTACTCAGGCACGCTGATCATGGCCGAGGCCATCAAGGCCGCTGGCAGCGTCGAACCTGAAAAAGTCCGCGCCGCCGCCGCCAAGCTCGACAAGCCCGAGAGCTCCTACCCCTCGGGCTTCGGCGCCAAGTTCGACAACAACATGCAAAACGTGCGCGCCTGGTTCACCGCCTCGCAGTGGCAGTCGGGCAAGATGGTCACCGTTTTCCCGCAAAACGCGGCCCTGCCGGGCGTGACCGTCAAGTCGCTGGCTCGCCCCTGATCGATCCAGCTGTCATGACCTGCATGGGTACATCCATGGCGCAGGCGGGCGCTCCAGCGCCGCCCAGCGCAGGCGCGCCTGCGGCGGAGGGCCCATGGGCCTGACCGTGGCCTGTCTGGATGTGTGGGCCGACGCGGTGCGCCAAGAGGTGCAGCGCGTCGCGCCGCCCGACTGGACCTTGCGCTTTGCCCAGTCCTATGAGAGCGCCCACCAGCAGGCGGTGGCCGCCGACGCCGACGCCTTGCTGCCCGGCTTTGCGCCGGTCGATGAGGCCCTGCTCGCGGCCGCCCCGCGGGTACGCTGGGTGCACAAGTGGGGCATAGGCATAGACAGCATCGACCTGGCGGCCTTGCGCCGCCGTGGCATAGGCCTGGCCATCACCACCGGCGCCAACAGCCAGCCCGTGGCGGAAATGGCCCTGGCTTTGATATTGGCGGTCAACCGCCGCATCCCTTACGTCAACCGTGTCATGCGGCTGGGGCAATGGCCCACGCCCGAGATGCGGCAGACCTGCTACCAGATACAAGGCAAGACCATCGGCTTGCTCGGCTTTGGCCAGATCGGCCAACGCCTGGCTCAGCTGCTGCTCGGCTTTGAGGTGCGCATCCTGTACGAAGACCTGCAGCCGGCCGATGCCGCGCTGGAGCAGCGTCTGCGTGCGCAGCGCGTCAGCCGCGAACAATTGCTGGCCGATAGCGACATCGTCAGCCTGCATGCGCCGCTGACCGACGCCACCCGCCATGTGATCAATGCGCGCACGCTGGCGGCCATGAAGCCCGGTGCCATCCTGATCAACACCTCGCGCGGCGGCCTGATCGATGAGGCGGCTTTGTACGCCGCCTTGCTCAGCGGCCATCTGCGTGGCGCTGGGCTTGACGCCTTTGACCCCGAGCCGCCCTCTGTGAACAACCCGCTCTTGCAACTCGAGCAGGTGGTCCTCACACCCCACGCGGGCGGGGGTGTGTTCGACAACGTCGAACATGTGGCCCGCCATGCGCTTGGCAACATTGCCCGCTGGGCCCGCGGCGAGCCTGTGGCCGAGCGCGACCTGATTCTGGCGCCCGCCAGCACCCCCAACCCCACTGGAGCCACCTGATGGACAGCTACCCCCTGCTGCGCAACCCGCTGGCCGAGACCCTGGCCGCAGGCGGTCTGGGCGTGGCCCTGATCGTGCAAAAGGTCCACAGCGTGGACATCGCACTGGCGGCCAAGGCCTGCGGCTGCGACGCCCTGAGCGTGGACCTGGAGCATTCGGTGATTCCGGAGTCGGCGGCCGCGCAGATCTGCGTGACCGCGCTGCATGCGGGCGTGACCCCGCTGGTGCGGGTACCCAGCCTCGACGGTCACTATGCCAACCGCCTGCTCGATGCCGGGGCCCTGGGCATCATCGCGCCGCATGTGGGCAGCGCCGAGGAGGCCCGGGCGGTGGTGGCGGCCTGCAAATTTGCGCCCGAAGGCGAGCGTTCGGCCGCTGGCAACTGGCCCCATGTGGGCTATCGGCCGCGCGAGCCCAAGGCCTTGCGGGCGGCCTTCAACGCGGCCACCACGGTGGTGGTGATGCTCGAATCGCCCGAGGCGATAGAGCGCGCCGATGAGATCGCGGCTGTGCCCGGCGTGGACATCTTGCACATTGGCACCGTCGATCTGTGCGACGCGCTGGGCCGGCCCGCTGAATACGGCCACCCGCAAGTGATGGCCTGCCACGAGCGCGTCATCCGTGCCTGCCAGCGCCACGGCAAGGTGGCCGGCGCTGGCGGTCTGGCGCACACGCCTGCGCTGGTGCAGCAGGTGGTCAGCATGGGCGCACGCTTTGTGACGGCCGGTGTGGAATGGGATTTGATGATGGCCGGCGTGCGCCAGCGCGTGGGCAGCCTGAGAGATTTGACGCTTTAAGAGCGATCGAGGAGCAATGAGAAAGCCATGGACCAACTATTGAATGTGCTGGTGATCGGCCTGCTGCTGGGGGGCGTTTACGGCCTCGTCAGCGTGGGCCTGAACCTGATCTTCGGAACGGTGCGCATCGTCAATTTTGCCCAGGGCGAGTTGGTGATGTTTGGCATGTACGGCAGCTACTACGCCTACACCATGCTGGGACTGAGCCCTTATGTCTCGGTCTTTCTGGTGGCGCCGGCGGTCGGTCTGCTCGGCGTGCTGATTCAGCGGCTGGTGATACAGCCGCTGCACAACGAATCGAACATGCAGATCTTCGCCACCTTCGGCCTGCTGATGATGTTTCAAAACATCATGCTGGCCTTCACCCGCGGTGAGGCGCGCAGTGTGGGTGGCGATTTCGGTGCCAGCGTGGTCCAGGTGGGCGATCTCAAGATCGGCACGGTGCGGCTGCTGACTTTTGTGATCACCACCGTCATCACCATCGGTTTGCACCTGTTCCTGACCCGCACCATGGTGGGCAAGTCGGTGCGGGCGGTGACCCAGGACAAGCGCGCTGCGCGCACCATGGGCATCAACGTGGAAAAGACCTTCCTCATGACCTTTGGCATCGGCGCGGCGCTGGCCGGTCTGGCCGGGGCGATGCTCACACCGATTTATTCCATCACCCCCGGCGTTGGCGGCAACTTCATCCTGGCCGCCTTTGCGGTGGTGGTGCTCGGTGGCCTGGGCAGTGTGTGGGGCGCGTATCTGGGCGGCCTGATTGTGGGTGTGGTCGAGGCCTTTGCGGGCTACTACATCGACCCGGCTTTGCGCCATGCGATCTGGTTTTTGATTTTTCTGGTGGTTCTGATCATCCGTCCGGCTGGCCTGCTGGGCCAGGTCGGTGCAGAGGAGGTGGGTTTCCGTGAACAAAACTGATCAAACGCCGACGCCGGTGCCGCCGCAAGTCTCCGGCCTGCAGTCGCCGTCCACCGCGCTGTGGCGCTACCTGAGCCTGATGGCACTGGCCGGCTTGCCGCTGGTGTTTCTGGCCGACAACCCCTACTGGCTCAACATCATTGCCTTTACCTACCTGATGGCGGGTCTGGCCTCGGCCTGGAACATCATTGGCGGCTTTGGCGGGCAGTTTTCGCTCGGCCATGGCGTGTTCTTTGGCATCGGTGCCTACGCCACCGCCGTGTTCACCACCCGCTATGGCGTCTCGCCCTGGCTGATCATGGTGCCAGGGGCGGTGGTCGCTGCGCTGGTGGCCATGCTGATTTCCTGGCCCACTTTTCGGCTGCGTGGCCCCTTCTTTGCCATCGCCACCATGGCCTTCAATGAAGTGGCTTTTGTGCTGGCCAATCATTTCGACTCCTATACCGGCGGGCCGCGCGGCATCATGATCCCGTTCAAGGCCGGCTTTGCCAACATGATCTTTCGCGAACGCTGGCAATATGCGGTGCTGATGTTTGTGTTTGTCGCGGCGGTGGTGGGCATCACCGTGTGGCTGCGCCGCAGCCGGCTGGGCTACTACCTGTTGGCGGTGCGCGAGGACGAAGATGCAGCGCGGGCTTCAGGCATCAATGTGCTGGGCGTCAAACTCCAGGGCATGGCGCTCAGTGCCTTCCTCACCGCCATCGGTGGCACGCTCTTTACCATGTACCTGCGCTTCATCGACCCGCCCACGCTGTTCACCTTGCAGGATGTGGGCGTGAAGTTTGCACTGCTCTCGCTCATTGGCGGCGTGGGCACGATTGCCGGACCGCTGCTCGGTGCGGCGCTGATCGTGCCCTTCGAGAATTGGCTGCGGGCCCTGCTGGCCGACGCACTGCCGGGCATGAACCTGGCCATATTGGGTCTGCTGATGGTGTTGGCGGCGCTGTTCATGAAGCGCGGTGTGGTCGGCGCTTTTGAAGACCTGCTGCGCAAGATCAAGAGCAAGAAAGGGGGCCAGTGATGAGCCAGGCCTTGCTACAGACGCGCGGTGCGAGCAAGCACTTCATGGGCCTGAAGGCCGTTGACGATGTCTCGCTGTCGGTCAACAAGGGCGAGGTGGTCAGCATCATCGGCCCCAACGGCGCCGGCAAGACCACCTATTTCAACCTGCTCACCGGTCAGCTCTCGCCGACCCTGGGCGAGGTCAGCCTGCGGGGGCAAAACATCAATGCGCTGCCTCCGCATGAGCGGGCCAAGTTGGGCATGGGCCGCACCTTCCAGATCGTCAAGCCGCTCATCGCCCTGTCGGCGCTGGAAAACGTGATGGTCGGCGCCTTTTTGCAGCATGCCCGCCTGGCCGATGCGCGCGACCACGCCATGGCGGTGCTCACCCGGGTGGGCCTGGGCGCGCATGCCAAGAGGCGCGCTGGCGATCTGACGCTCAGCGAGCGGCGCCGGCTGGAAGTGGCCCGAGCGCTGGCGCTCGGCCCCGAGATTGTGCTGCTCGACGAGGTGATGGCGGGTCTGAACCAAAGCGAAACCGGCCGCTGCATCGACCTGCTGCGCAGCCTGCATGAAGAAGACGGCCTGACCTTCCTCATCATCGAGCACAACCTGAAGGTGGTGCGGGCGTTTTCCGAGCGCGTGATCGTGCTCGACCGCGGTCGGCTGATTGCCGAGGGCACGGCCGACGACATTCTGAGTTCACCAGAGGTGGTGAAGGCATATCTGGGCGAGGGGCACCAATGGACACCATCCTGAACGTCAGCAAGGCCTGCTCGGGCTACGGCGAGCTGCCTGTCTTGCATGACATCGACTTGCAGGTCCAGCGCGGCGAGATCGTCTCGGTGGTGGGTGCCAACGGCGCTGGCAAGACCACCTTGCTGCTGACCATCAGCGGCCATCTGCGCGCGCAGTCCGGCCAGATCCTGTTCGACGGCGAAGACGTCAGCGCCGAGCCAGCCCATGCTGCCGCCGCACGCGGCCTGATCATGGTGCCCGAGGGCGGACGGCTCTTTCCCTTTATGACCGTGCTGGAAAACCTGGAGTTGGGCGCCTACCATGCCAAGGCGCGGGCCCAGATGAAGCACAACCTCGAAGAGGTGATGGGCTTTTTCCCCATTCTGGCCGAGCGGCGTACCCAGTTGGCAGGCCGCCTGTCGGGCGGTGAGCGGCAGATGTGCGCGGTCGCCCGCGCCATGATGGGCATGCCCAAGCTGCTCATGCTCGACGAGCCTTCGCTCGGGCTGGCGCCCATCATGGTCGACCGGGTGTTCGAGCTGGTCAAGCAGCTGGTGGCCACCAAAGGCCTGAGCGTGCTGCTGGTCGAGCAAAATGTGCGCAACGCTTTGCAGATGTGCCAGCGTGGCTACATCCTCGAGCATGGCCAGCTGCTCAAGACGGGCACTGGCGAAGCGCTCTTGCGCGATCCTGATGTGCAACGTTCCTATATGGGTCTGTGATGGCAAGTCCTGTTTGTGTCTTGGGTGCCGGCGCCGGCTTTGCGGGCGACCGGGTTGACCCGGCAGTGGTGCTGGCGCGCTGCGGCGTGGACGCGGTGGTGCTCGAATGTCTGGCCGAGCGCACCTTGGTGCCGGCCATACGCGCGCGCCGTGACAACCCGCAAGCCGGCTATGACCCACGCCTGGTGCGCCGGCTCACGCCGCTGCTGCCGGTGGCCCGCGAGAAGGGCTGCCGCATCGTCTCCAATTTGGGCGCGGCCAATCCGGTGGCCGCGGCCGAGCGCATCGCCCGCCTTGCGCGCGAGCTCGGCCTGCCGGGCCTGAAGGTGGCGGCGGTTGTGGGTGACGATGTGTCCGACCGCGCCGCGCAGGTGCGCTGGGTGCGCGAGCCTGGCGCGCCCTTGCTGGGTGCCCATGCCTATCTGGGCTGCCACCCGCTGGCCGATGCGCTGGCGCAAGGCGCTGACGTGGTGGTCACCGGCCGGGTGGCCGATTCGGCTTTGTTCTCGGCGGTGGCGCGCGATCGCCTCGAGCCCGGCGAGAACGCCCTGGCCGGCGCCATCGGCGTCGGTCACCTGCTCGAATGCGGCGGCCAGCTCACCGGCGGCAATTACGAGCCCATCGCAGGCGCCGGCCTGCCGCCGCCCCTGAGCGCCGAGCAGTACGCTCGCCTGGGCTACCCGCTGGCGCGGGTGATGGCCGACGGCTCGGCCGAAATCGGCCTGCCGCCGGGTGCGCCAGGCATCGTCGATGCGCTGACCTGTAGCTTGCAGCTGCTCTATGAGGTGCACGACCCCTCCTACTACGCCACCCCGGACCTGGTGGTCGATTTCAGCGGCGTGCGCTTTGAACCACTGGGCGAGAACCGGGTGCGCATGAGCGGCGTGCGTTCCAAGGGGCCACCGCCCACGCTCAAGGTCGCCGGTTTTGTTGATCGCCCCGGCTTCATCATGGACTGCGAGATTGCTTTGGCCGGCGCCGGTGCACGCGAGCGCGCCGAGGTGATGGCGCGCGCCTTGCGCCTGCGGCTGGCCGAATGGGCCGATGGCGATATTGCGATCGACCTGGTCGGTGCCGGCTCGGTGCTGCGCGCCGGCTCGCAAGTGCTGCGTGGGTCCGCCCCCGAGTTGCGGGTGCATGTGTCGGCGCGCTGCAGCGATGGCGAGCAGGCGCAGATCATTGAAGACGAGGTCTACGCCATGACCCTGTCGGGACCCGCCGGCGGCAGCAGTGTGCGCAGCGAAAAGCGGCCGCGCATCGAGGTGCTTGATGGCTTCATCGAACACCAGCTGGTACCGACACAACTGCATTGGAGTCAGTCATGAGGGTGGGCGACATCGCAGCCGGGCGTGCCGGCGACAAAGGCGACATGCTCGATTTGTCGCTGGTGGCGCGTGACCAGGCCGCCTATGAGCTGCTGTGCAAGGCGCTCACGCCCGAGCGGCTGCAGCCGTTGATGAACCGCGTCGTGCCCGGCCCGGTGCTGCGCTATGAGGTGCCGGGACTGCGGGCGCTCAAGTTTGTGCTGCCCCAGGCCCTGCCCGGCGGCGTCTATGCCTCCCTGCACCCGGGCCTGCACTGGCAGAAGGCGGCCATCTGGCTGCTGCTGGACCTGTGCATAGAAGACGATGGGCACACACTGCTGGCGCCGGCCGACATGCAGGAAACCAGCCCATGAGCGGCGCTGCCCCCTTGAGCCACTGGCAGCGCAGCGAGGCTGCGGCCACGCGGTTCGAATCCCTCTTTGGCAGCCGGGTGGAACCCTGCTTCATCGACAGGCCGCGCAGCTTGCACCAGATGCTCGAGCGCGCCGCCGAGCGGGCGGCCGAGGGCTGCGCCCTGGTCTGTGGCGAGCAGCGCCTGAGCTACCGGCAATTGCTGGCTGCCGCCGCCTCGCTGGCCGCCGGCATGGCCGCAGCAGGCGTGGGCGCGGGTGACCGGGTGGCGATGCTGCTGGGCAACCGGATTGAATTTGTGGTGACCTTGTTTGCGGCGGCCCGTCTGGGCGCGATTGCGGTGCCTCTGAGCACCCGCGAGCAGACCCCGGGTCTGAGCTATATGCTGCAGCACTGCGGCGCTGTGCTGTTGGTGCATGAGGACGAGCTGGCGCCCATCTTGCCGCCCGCGGCCGAGCTGCCTGCGCTCAGGCAGCGTTGGCAGACGGGCGTGGGCGCGCTGGCGGCGGGCAGCAGCGCCTATGCCGACCATCTGCTGAGCAGCCCGGTGCCGGTGGCCGAGGTGCACGAGCAGGACACCGCGGTGATTCTCTACACCTCGGGCACCACCGGCCGGCCCAAAGGCGCCATGCTCACCCACCTGGGCATCGTGCATTCTTCGATGCACTATGCACTGGCCATGGGCCTGGGCCCGCAAGACGCCACCGTGGCCGCTGTACCGCTGAGCCATGTGACCGGCCTGGTGGCGCTGACCACCACGTTTGTCTACTGCGCTGGCAAGATGGTCATCATGCCGGCCTTCAAGGCGGCCGACTACCTGCGCATCGCAGGGGCCGAGCGCATTAGCCACAGCCTGATGGTGCCGGCCATGTACAAGCTGTGTCTGCTCGACCCGAGCTTTGACCAATACGATCTGAGCGCTTGGCGCATCGGCGCTTACGGCGGCGCGCCGATGCCGGTGGCAACCATTGTCGAGCTGGCCGAAAAAGTGCCCGAGCTGGTGCTGATGAACTGCTACGGCGCCACCGAGACCACCTCGCCGGCCACGCTCATGCCGCCCGGCCAGACGCGCGCCCACAACGACACCGTCGGGCAGCCGCTGCACTGCGTGGACATGCGGGTGATGGACGACGAGGGCCGCGAGCTGCCGCCCGGCACCCTCGGCGAGATTTGGATCAAGGGGCCGATGGTGGTGCGCGGCTACTGGGACAACCCCGAAGCCACCCTGGCCAACATCACCGGCGGCTACTGGCATTCGGGCGATCTGGGCACCATCGATGCACAAGGCTATGTGCGGGTGATGGATCGCAAGAAGGACATGATCAACCGCGGCGGCTTCAAGATCTACACCATCGAGGTCGAGAACGCCCTGTATGAGCATCCCAGCGTGCAGGAATGCGCCGTGGTGGCCAAACCCTGCCCGGTGTTGGGCGAGCGGGTCCATGCCTTTGTCGGCCTCAAGCCCGGTTATGCCGCCAGCCCGGCGCTGCAAGCCGAACTCAAAGCCCACTGCACAGCGGCGCTGTCGGACTACAAGGTGCCTGAGTCCTATACCGTGCAGACCACGCCCTTGCCACGCAACGCCAATGGCAAGCTGCTCAAGCGCGAGATGCGCGATCAGGTGGCCCACCTCTCCCCCGTTCTGAAACCAAGCGCATGAGCACCATCCCCGCCATTCCCGCCGGCCGCGCTGGCTCCTTTGCCCAATCGGTCGAAGAGATCCGCAGCCTGGTCGGCCGTGAAGCCTTTGTCACCGACTGGGTGCAACTGACCCAGCGTCATATCGACCTCTTTGCCGAGGCCACCGGCGACTTCCAGTGGATCCATGTCGACGTCGAGCGCTCGCGCGCGCAGTCGCCCTACGGCAACACCATCGCGCACGGCTTTCTCACCCTCTCGCTGCTGGGCCAGTTCTATGAACGCCATATGACCTTGCCCTTTTGCGAGATGGGCTTGAACTACGGCCTCAACAAGGTCCGCTTCACCAGCCCGGTGCCGGCCGACAGCCGGGTGCGCGGCCGCTTTGTGTTGGCCGAGTTGCAAGACATTGCCGGCGGCCTGCAGCTGACGTTTCGGGTCACGCTCGAGATCGAAGGCCAAGAACGGCCGGCCTGCATCGCCGAGTCGGTGGTGCGCCAATACTTCGAGGCCCAGGTGCCGTCCAAGCCCTGAAGCCATTCCAAGAACAACCCTGAAAGACATCGCATGAAGGCCCTGATCTGCCGCGAATATGGCCCCCCCGAGAACCTGAGCGTGCAGGACATGCCCGACCCCCAGCCCGGCCCGGGCGAGGTGGTGGTGCGGGTGCGCGCCGCCGGCGTGAATTTTCCGGATGCATTGATTGTTCAAAACCTCTACCAGTTCAAGCCCACCCCGCCGTTTTCACCCGGCGGCGAGACGGCCGGCGAGGTGCTGGCCGTCGGTGAAGGTGTGCAGCGGGTCAAGGTCGGCGACAAGGTGATTGCCTTGACCATCTGGGGCGGCTTTGCCGAGCAGGTCTTGGCCAAGCAGGAGCAGATCATTCCCATGCCCGAAGGGCTGTCCTTTGAGGTGGCCGGCTCGTTGCTGCTCACCTACGGCACCTGCCTGCATGCGCTGCGCGACCGCGCGGCCCTGCAGCCGGGCCAGACGGTGCTGGTGCTGGGCGCAGCCGGCGGCATTGGCATTGCCACCATCGAGCTGGCCAAGGCCCTGGGCGCACGGGTGATCGCAGCCGCTTCCAGCGCTGAAAAACTCGCCACCTGCCGCGCGCAGGGCGCCGATGAGGTCATCAACTACCGCGAGCAGAACCTGCGCGATGAAGTCAAGCGCCTCACGGGTGGGCAGGGCGTAGACGTCGTGATGGATCCGGTTGGCGGCGACTATGCAGAGCAGGCCCTGCGCTCCATGGCCTGGCGCGGCCGCTACCTGGTGGTGGGCTTTACCGACGGGCAGATTCCGCGCTTGCCGCTCAACCTGGTGCTGCTCAAGGGCTGCGCCATCGTCGGCGTGTTCTGGGGCGACTTCATCCGGCGCGAGCCACAGGCCGCGCAGGTCGATCTGCGCGATCTGATGCAGATGCTTGAGCAGGGCAAGATCAAGCCACTGATCTCGGGCCGCTACAGCCTGGAGCAGGCGCCGCAGGCGATTTTGGAGCTGTCGCAGCGGCGGGCCCAGGGCAAGCTGATCGTGCTGCCCTGAACGCAAAGTTTTTCAAGAGAGCAATCAACCATGACTGAGCGCGTAACCTTGATCACCGGTGGCTCCAGCGGCGTGGGCCAGGCAGTGGCCTTGGAACTGGCGCGCCGGGGCCAATCGGTGCTGATCAACTTCAGCCGCAATCGCCAGCCGGCCGAGGCGGTGGTGGTCCAGTGCCTAGCGGCCGGCGGTCAGGCCATGGCGGTGCAGGGCGATGTGGCCTCGGACGCCAGCTGCCGGGAGATCGTGGCCGCCGCGATGGAGCGCTTTGGCCGCATTGATGGTCTGGTCAACAGCGCCGGTACCACCCAGTTCGTGCCCATGCACGATCTCGACGGTGTGCAGGCCGAGGATTTTTTGCGCGTCTATGGCGTCAATGCGGTGGGTCCCTTTCAAATGGCGCGTGCGGCTGCGCGCCACATGGGCCCGGGCAGCGCCATCGTCAATGTGTCGTCGATTGCCGGCCAAACCGGCAGCGGTTCGTCCTTCCCCTATGTGATGTCCAAAGCGGCACTCAACATCATGACCGTCGGTCTGGCCCGCAATCTCGCGCCCAAGGTGCGGGTCAATGCGGTGCTGCCCGGAATGATCGAGGGGCGTTGGATGCGCGACGGCCTGGGCGAGGAGGCGTTTGAGCGGGTCAAAGCCCAATACTCGGCCACTTCGCTGCTCGGCCGCATCAGCACACCCGAGCAGATCGCCAGCGCGGTGCTCTGGCTGCTCGAACCCGACTGCATGGTCACAGGCCAGCAGATCGTGGTCGACGGCGGCTTCATGCTGGGCAAGCCGCCTTCGGCTGCCGGCGCCACCCCCGCCGCCTCAGCGACGGGGTCTGCATGAGCGCAGCAGCAGCGCCGAGCGCAGCCTGGGGCTTCGATCCAGCCAGGCTGGACGGATTTTTACGCGAGAGACTGACCAGCCTGCAGGGGACGATACAGATCGAGCCTATCGGCGGCGGCCAGTCCAACCCCACCTTCTTCGTCTCCTTCGACAAGCGCCACCTGGTCCTGCGCAAGAAGCCGACCGGCCCGGTGCTGCCGTCGGCGCATGCGGTAGATCGCGAGTTTCGGGTGATGCAGGCCCTGGGCCACAGCGCACTGCCGGTGCCGCCCATGGTGCTGCTGCATCAGGAGCCCGATGTGCTGGGCACGGACTTTTATCTGATGGAGCGCGTCGAAGGCCGGGTGTTCAACCGCAATGACCTGCCGGGGCTGGCCCCGGCCGAGCGGCGCGCCATTTACCTGGCCATGGCCGAAACCCTGGCTGTGCTGCACAGCCTCGATCCGCAGGCCCTGGGCCTGGGCCAATTCGGCAAGCCGGGCAATTATTTTGCCCGCCAGCTCGGTCGCTGGAGCCAGCAGTGGGCGCTGTCCAAGACGCGCGAAAACCCGGCCATTGATCAACTGCTGGCCTGGCTCACCGCGCATCTGCCCGATGACCAAGAAACCCGCTTGACCCATGGCGACTTCAAGCTCAACAACCTGATGTTCCACCCCAGCGAGCCCAAGGTGGTGGCGGTGCTCGATTGGGAGTTGTCCACCCTGGGCCATCCGCTGGCCGATGTGGCCTTCAACACCACCTGCTGGCGCACCCTGCCCGACGAATATGGTGGCATCGCGGGGCTGGATCTGCAGGCCCTGGGCATCCCCAGCGAAGACGAGTATCTGGAACACTATTACCGCTGCGCTGGTCGCAGCCAGCGGGCCCAGCCCTTTCATTGGGCTTTTGCCTTTATGCGCTGGGCGGTGATTTTTGAAGGCATCGCTGCGCGCGCTGCGGCCGGCAACGCGGTCAGCAGCAATGCGGCTGAGGTCGGCCGGCTCGGCCCGGCCTTGGCTCTGCGCGGGCTGCAGGCCATCGGCCTGGATACACCCGCTGGGCTGCGCTGATTTCAAGCTGATTCAAACGGAGAGACCCCCATGATTCCTACTGCCCCCATCGCCAGCGACGCACCGGTGCTGTTCTGGCGCGAGGCCGGTGTTGCGCACATTCGCTTTAACCGTCCCACCGCGCTCAATGCCATCGACCTGGCTCTGGGCCAAGCCTTTCATGCGGCTTGCCGTGAACTGGCTGGCGATGACAGCGTGCGGGCGGTGGTGCTCAGTGGCGCGGGCCGGGCCTTCATGGCCGGCGGCGACCTGGCCTCGATGCAGGCTGATCCCGTGGGCGGCAGCGCCGCCCTGATCGCGCAGATGCACCCGGCCATCGAGATTCTGGCCGCCCTGCGGGCGCCGGTGATTGCCTCGGTGCACGGTGCGGTGGCCGGCGGCGGCCTGGGCCTGGCCCTGGCCTGCGACCTGATCATCGCCGCCCAAGGCACCCGCTTTAACCTGGCCTATCCGCGCATTGGCACCAGTTCCGACTGCAGCACCTCCTGGGGCCTGGTGCGCTGGGTTGGGCTGCGCAAGGCATTGGAAATTGCCCTGCTCAACGACACCATAGACGCTGACGAGGCGCTGCGCATCAACCTGATCAACCGGGTGGTGCCGGCCGAGGAGCTGGCCGCGCAGACCGCGGCCATTGCCTCCCGGCTGGAACAGTCGGCCCCGATTGCACTGGGCAACCTCAAAAAGCTGATGCGCGAGTCTGACCACAACGACCTGCACACGCAGCTCGCGCTGGAAGCCCAGCTGTTTCGCGAATGTGCCGGCACCGTCGATTTTGCAGAAGGGCTGGCTTCCTTTCTGGGCAAGCGAGAAGCCCGCTTCCAGGGCCGCTGAATGTTTTAGCTGTGGCCCGCGTGCCCCTCACCCAGACCTCTGCCCAGAGGGGAGAGGGAGTCCGCCACCTCGCAAGGAGCTCTTGATGACCGACACCTGCCTGCACCTCGATCGCCCCGAAGCGGGCCTGGCCGTCCTGCGCTTGATGCGCGCCTCGCGCATGAATGCGATGGACGTGCCCGCCATGCGCGAGCTCAAGGCCACGCTCGATGCTTTGGCCGCCGACCGCAGCGTGCGGGTGCTGGTGCTGACCGGCGAGGGCCGTGGCTTTTGTGCCGGCCTGGACCTCAAATCGGTGCTCGATGCGCAAGGCCACTATGGTCTGGACGCCACCGAGTCCTACGAGTTGCAAATGGTGTTTGACAGCGTCATGCGTCGCCTGCGCAGCATGGACGCGGCGGTCATTGCTGCGGTCAACGGCGTGGCGGTCGGCGCCGGCTTCGGCCTGTCGCTGTGCGCCGACATCCGTTTTGCCAGCCGCAGCGCCAGCTTTCATGTGGGTGCGGTCAAGGTGGGCCTGTCGGCCGGTGAATGCGGCATCAGCTACCACCTGCCCAGGCTGATTGGCTCAGGCCGCGCCTTCGAGCTCATGCTCACCGGCCGACCCATCGATGCCCAGGAGGCCGAACGCATCGGCCTGGTCGCTGGCATCACCGAGCCCGAGGACCTGCTGCCGCGCGCGCTCGAATGCGCCCGTCAGATCCTGGCCAACAGCCCCTACAGCACCCTGCACACCAAGCGGGTGATGTGGAACAACCTGGACGCGCCCGGGCTTGATGCCGCGCTCGACCTCGAAAACCATGTGCAGGTGCTGGCCCTGATGACCGAAGACTTCGGCGAAGCGGCCCTGGCTTTCAGCCAGAAACGAGCGCCGCAGTGGCGCGGGCGCTGAGAGCCTCCGCGGCGAGGACGCAGCTGCCCTACCGAGCCCGCGCCGTTTTTGACCGAGTGGGAGCGCCGCCTTCGGCGCGATGCTTCAGCCTTCCTCCCCTTTTTATTGCAGAAGGCCCTTTGCGTTTATCCCCTCTCCCTTTGGGGCAGGGTGAGGGCAGCAGCTGATTCCAACCGAGCTCAATTATCTTGAAGGCCCATGCCCTCACCCCAGCCCTCTCCCAGAGGGAGAGGGGGCAAGAAGGTCACGTCTCCACGATGTTTGCAGCTCCCGCAAGCGCGAACGAGGCTGAGCGCTGCCTCTGTGGGAGCTCCCCCCGGCGCGATGCGGCACCCGATCAGGCGCTGCCTCAGTTTTTAGCCCGCCGCCTTAGCCGCCGCATCATTGAGCGCGGCGCGCTTGGCGAATTCTTCGCGCAGGGCCCGCAGCTTTTCCCGCGGATCTTCCTTGACGGTGGCTTGGTTGAGCGCCATCTCTGCAATAAAGCGGCTGACGGTGGTCGCCACCGTGTCACGGCCTTTTTTGCGGCGGCGGGTCCAGCTCACCGCCAGCGTGCGTTGCGCGCGGGTGATGCCCACATACATCAGGCGCCGCTCTTCCTGCAGGCGCTGAGCCAGGTCTTCGGCCTCGCCCTCTTCCATTTTGAAGGGCAGCAGCCCTTCGATGCAGCCCACCAACACCACATGCGGCCACTCTAGCCCCTTGGCGGCATGCAGGGTCGAGAGCGTGACCACGTTCTGCTCGCCCTCGCGCTCGCTGATGGTCGACAGCAGCGCGATGGTCTGCACCACCTCCAGCAGGGTTTTGGACTCGCGGGCCATCGTCAGGCCGGCTTCGTCGTCCACCTGGCCGCCGCAGCGCTGCGCCATCCATTCACAAAAATCCATCACATGAGACCAGCGCGTTGCTGCCGCTTGCTCGCTGTCTTCGCCGTCGTACAAATGCTGCTCGTAGCCAATGTCTTTGAGCCACTCCATCAAGAAGGCCTGCGCTGCTTCGGCACCCACGGTGTGGCGGGCGCGGTATTCCAGGTCATTGACATAACGCCCGAACTCTTGCAATGACGCCACCGCCTTGCCCGGCAGCTTGCTGCCCAGGCTGTGGCTGTGCAGGGCCTCGAACAGGCTGAGCTTGAAGCTGCTGGCAAAACTGCCCAGGCCGGCCAGGGTGGTGTGGCCGATGCCGCGCTTGGGGCTGGTGATGGCACGCAAGAAGGCCGGGTCGTCGTCGTTGTTGGCCAACAGACGCAGCCAGGCGCACAGGTCCTTGACCTCGGCGCGATCAAAAAAACTCTGCCCGCCCGACACCTTATAGGGGATCTGCGCCTTGCGCAGCGCCTTCTCGAAGGGCTTGGCCTGGTGGTTGGCGCGGTAGAGCACCGCAAAGT
>JBAXEN010000057.1:0-16234 GCA_037140415.1 Betaproteobacteria bacterium
GGCACCAGGCGCACGCCGCCCAGGGCCAAGGAGTGTTGCAGGGCCAATTCATCGGAGGCAGAGGCTTTTTGCGGGACGGGCGCATCACCGACCAGGGCCGGGGCTTGCCCCAGGGGCTGGGGGGGCGTCGTCACCAAACGCAGCCCGCCCAGGGCCAAGGCCGCACTGACCATGGCGGTGGCGTCGGCGCCCTCCTCTTTGACCGGCGGCGCGGTCAGGGTCAACGGGGTCTGGCCAGCGGCAGGCAGCGTAGCCCCCAAAGCCGAGCCGAAGGTAGGCTGAGCATCAGCCGAAGGGCCACCAAAGAGAGCCTTCACCGTGTTTTCGTCCAAGCCCTGGCCGCGGGCAAAGGCAGCCAGGCTGGCCGCATCGGGCATGGGTTCGGCGGCGGTGATCACCGCGATCTGGGGGCCGATGGGCAGGGTCTGCAGCCCGGCAGCGGCAAGGTCTTGCCGCTCCCCCGGGTTCATCAAATGACCCAGCAGGTTGGCAAACTCGGCTCCGCGCATGGCTGGCGGCGCGCTGCCCGGGGCGGCCTCGGGCGCAAGGGTGACTGAGGCAGGGGTGGCGGCGGAAATCAGTGGAGCGTCCATGGATGGCTTTGGCTGAATAAAGAGGCAACCCGAAGGCGGGCCCAGCCGATGTAGCAAAAAACATGACCGGACAGGACTTGCCGCGCCCGCCCAGCCCTCGGGCAAGGGCGGCACTGTCGACTTTGCATGGCATGGACTTTGCAGAACATGCCCGAGCGCGGGCCGAAAGCCCGCAAAACCGACGCCCAAGACCCTTTCGAACAGACTAAGTCACTCCCATGAGCACCTTGACGCTGTCAAACCTCCGACAGAACCTGGCCCAGGTCAGCCTGACCGGCCTGAGCATTCCGGCGTTGGTGCTGCTCATCGTGGCCATGCTGGTGCTGCCGCTGCCCGCCTGGCTGCTCGACGTACTGTTTACCTTCAACATCGCCTCGAGCCTGCTGATCATTCTGATTGCGATCAATACCCGCAAGCCCCTGGAGTTCTCGTCCTTCCCTTCCGTGTTGCTGTTTGCCACCATGCTCAGGCTGGCTCTGAACGTGGCCTCGACCCGGGTGATCTTGGTCAACGGCCATGAAGGCGAAGACGCCGCCGGTCAGGTGATCGCCGCCTTCGGCCACTTTGTCATTGGCGGCAATTACCTGGTCGGTTTCATCATCTTCATGATCTTGATGATCATCAACTTCATTGTGGTGACCAAGGGCGCGGGGCGCGTCTCCGAGGTCAACGCCCGCTTTACCCTCGACGCCATGCCGGGCAAGCAGATGTCCATCGACGCCGACCTCAACGCTGGCGTGATTGACCAGGAGACGGCCAAGAAGCGGCGCGAGGAGCTGTCGCAGGAATCCGACTTTTTTGGCTCCATGGACGGTGCCTCCAAGTTCGTCAGCGGCGATGCCGTGGCCGGTCTGCTGATTTTGGTGATCAACATCATCGGTGGCCTGATCATCGGCGTGATGCAGCACAACATGCCCATCGGCGAAGCCGGCCGGGTCTATACCCTGCTGACCATTGGCGACGGTCTGGTGGCACAAATCCCGGGCCTGTTTTTGTCGCTGGCCACCGCCATCATCGTGACCCGGGTCAATACCTCGGAAAACACCACCGAGCAGGCCACCTCCCAGCTGGCCAACCCCTCGGCCCTGTTCATCTCGGCCAGCTTTCTGGCCATCCTGGGCGTCATCCCAGGCATGCCGCATCTGGTGTTCCTGACCCTGGCCGCGGCGGCCGCCGGGCTCGGGCTGATGGTGCTCAAACGCAGCGCCGGACCGACTCCCCAAGAAGCGGCTGAGGCGGCTGCGCTGACACCGGAGGCGCCCAAAGAACTCGACTGGGACGACGTCGATCAGGTCGATCTGATCGGCCTGGAAATCGGCTATGGCCTGATTCCCCTGGTCAACCCCGACAGCGGCGGCCAGCTGATGGCCCGGGTCAAAGGCGTGCGCAAGAAACTCTCGGCCGAACTGGGATTTTTGGTGCAGCCGGTGCGCATCCGCGACGCCCTGAATATCGACCCGGACGCCTATCACATCGTGCTCAAGGGCGTGGTGCGCGGGCGCGGCGAGGTCAAAGTGGGCCGCGAGATGGCCATCAACCCCGGCCAGGTCTATGGCCCGCTGGAGGGCACGGCCTGCAAGGAGCCGGCCTTCGGCCTGGAAGCCGTCTGGATCGATCCCTCGCAGCGCGACCACGCCCGCACACTGGGCTACACCGTGGTCGATGCCGCCACCGCGGTGGCCACCCACCTCAACAAGGTGCTGCGCGACAACTGCGCCGACCTGCTCTCACACGACGAGGTGCAGCAGCTGCTGGACAAGCTGGCCGCGCGCTCGCCCAAGTTGGTCGAAGACCTGGTGCCAGGCAAGCTCTCCTTGGGTGTGATCACCCGCACCCTGCAAAACGTGTTGAGTGAAAGCGTGCCCATCCGCGACATGCGCAGCATCGTCGAGGCGCTGTCGGAGTCGGCCGCCCGCACCCAAGACCCTGAGCTGCTGACCACGCTGATCCGCCCCAAGCTCGGCCGCATGATCTGCCAGAGCCTGCTGGACAACAACAACAGCCTGTCGGTCATCACCCTCGATCCGGGACTCGAGCAGCTGCTGCACAACGTGATCCAGCAAAGCCAGCCGGGCCAGCCCATGGTGCTCGAACCGGGCTTGGCAGAGCGCCTGTTCGCAGCCTTGCGTCAAGGCGCACGTACGGTGGAAGAGCAAGGTCACCCCGCCGTGCTGGTGGTCTCGCCCTCGATCCGGCCCTGGCTGTCCAAGGCGGCCCGCTTCCGGGTCACCGACCTGACCATCCTTTCTTACAGCGAGATCCCAGAAGACCAGATGGTCAAGGTGATCCATACCGTTCACGCCGACCCGGCCAAGACCCACTGAAGGTAACTCATGGAACTCAAGCGCATCCTCGCCCGCGACACCCGCAGCGCCATGGAGCAAGCCATACAGACGTATGGGCCCGAGGTGCTGGTGATCTCCAACCACCAGGTCGGCGGCCAAACCGAATTGGTGGTGGCCATTGAAGTGCCTGAGATGGCCGCGCCCGAGCCGACCATCCCCGTGGCGGTCCTTGCAGCGGCGCCCTCCAACACGGTCAGCGAGCCGGCCACCAGCTTTCGGCAAACCCTGGATGCGGCCATCCAGCCCCGCAGCGAGGCCAGCGCCACTGCTGCGCCCCTGGCTGCCAACCAGACTACTCCCACTGCCACTCCCGCTCCTTTGACTGCGGCGCTGGCACTGCCCGTCCCACCGACCGCACCGGTTCAAGCGGTCGCTGCCGAACAAGAGGCGCGCGACTACCTGCGCAGCCGCGAAATCGTCGACCTGGTACGCGATGAAATCGCCGCCCTGCGCCGCGAATTTCGCATGCGCCAGCAAAGCTCGGCCTGGCAGGCCCATTTGAACTTCGCACCGGCTGTGACCCCGTTGGTGCAGGCGCTGCAGGAGGCGGGCATGCCCGGTGCATTGCGCGCCTTGCTGCTCGACAGCCTGAGCCAATGCGGCGACGCCCAGGAAGGCCTGCAAGCCATGCGCGAGCAGCTTGGCCACCACCTGCAGCGCGCCAGCGCCGCCCTGCCCTTGCAAGGCCTGCATCTGCTCGCTGGCCCGTCGGGCGCCGGCAAGACCCTGATGACCGCTCGCCTGGCGCAGCTCGGCGCCCAAGCGGGCTGCGAGCAAGTGGCCATCATCAGCTACCAGGATGTGCGCGCTGGCGCCTGGAGTCAGACCCAAATGCTGGCCTCGCAGCTGGGAATCGAGGCCTACCGGGCGGGCGACGCACAGAATCTGCGGTTGCTCATCAATGAGCTGTCCAGCCGCCGCCTGGTGCTGATCGATACCGCCGGCGTGCAAATGGCTGACCACATGACGCAAATCCTGGCGCAGGCTCCGGCCTGCCAGGCCCACGCCGTGCTGCCGGCTGACGCATCGAGCGCCACGCTGCAGCGGGTGCTCGGCCAAGGCCTGCCGTTTCAGAGCCTGCTGCTGACCAAGGTCGACGAAGCCAGCTCGCCTTGGTCCCTGCTGCAATTCCTCGGTGATAATCCCTTGTCGATTGCAGGGGCCAGCTGCGGCACTCGCCTGAGCGACCTGATGCAAGACTTCAATATCGAGCAACTCGTGGACCTTGCCCTGGCCCCGATGATCGCCGCCACCGACCTGCCCACCCTCCAAGAGTCGCCCTCGGCTGCGCCCCAGCGCCCCGTGGCCGTCAGCGTGAGCAGCCCCAGCCCTACAGATTCCACCGCGCAAACTGCCGGCGTGACTGCCAGCGGCACTACCGCAGTGAGTTCCGGCCTGAGCGCCACCCTGGACGCGATCGCCCAGCTGCCCAGCCTGCCTGTGTTCCTGTCGACCGCGCAGATGCTCGGCAGGGGCGCGATCAGCGCAGCGCCGGCGATCAGCGCAGCGCCGGCTGCCATTGAAGTCGCCGTCAAAGCCAAGGCGGCCGTCAGGGCCAAGCCGGCCGCCACGAGCGCCGCCCCCGAAGCCACGGTCACCGAGGCACGCCGCAAAACCCGGGTGATTGCGCCCGCTGCCCCTGAGAGCGCGGCAGCGAGCAGCAAAGCCGGCCGCCGCAGCAGCAGTTCCACCACGTCCGTGCTTGTCAGTGCGAGCCGCAAGAAAGCAGCCCCTGCGGCTGCCCATCCATGAAAACAAAAGCCACTCAGGTGATCGGCATTGCCAGCGGCAAGGGAGGCGTGGGCAAGACCACGGTCTCGGTCAATCTGGCGGTGGCCCTGCAGGCGCAGGGCGAGCAGGTCATGCTGTTTGACGCTGACCTGGGCCTGGCCAATGCGCAGATCGCCTTCGGCGCACCCTGCCCCAGCAATCTGAGTCATTTCCTGGCCGGCCAAAAAAGCCTGGCTGACATCATGGTGCGCACCCGCTCAGGGGTCAAACTGGTGCCCGGTGCTTCGGGCATGCAGGAGATGGCCGGCATCAGCCCACTGCAGGCGGCCAGCATCGTGCAAGCCTTCAGCGCCCTGGAAGACGAGGTCGACTACCTGATTGTCGACATGGCCGCCGGCATCTCGCCGCCCGTCATGGCCTTCATGCAAGCGTGCCCGAGGCGCTTTATCGTCGTGCGCGACGACCCCTCCTCGATTGCCGACGCTTACGGCACCATCAAGGTCCTGATCCAAGACTACGCTGTCGACGAGATCTACCTCATCCCCAACGGCATGCACAGCCAGCAAGAGGGCCAGCAGCTGTATGAGCGCATCAACCAGGTGTGTGCCCGCTTTTTGGGGCGCAGCATCGGCTACCTGGGCACGATCGAGCACGACGAGCTGATTTTGTCGGCGCTCAAGAAACACAAGCCAGTGCTTGAATTTGCCCCCGGCAGCGCCGGCGCGCGCGACTTCCGCCGCCTGGCCGAGCTGACCCGCCAGCTGCCCCCCATCGAGCGCGCTGACGGCGGCTTGCAGTTCTTCCTTGAACGCCTGGTCGGTCAGGTTCACTGAATACCCAAGGCACCATGGCCCCGAGCACGCGACTCTACGAGCAGGTTCAGAGCAACCACACCGCTGGCGGCGCCGAGGAGGCGCTGATCATGGCCCATTTGGGCATGGTCAAGCGGGTGGCCTTGCACCTGAAGGTGCGCATTCCACCGTTCATGGAGCTCGATGAATTGGTGCAGGTGGGCATGATTGGCCTGCTCGAAGCCGCTCGCGCCTACGACCCCACCAAGGGCATCGAATTTGAAAGCTTTGCGCACGCCCGCGTGCGCGGGGCCATCCTTGACGAAGTCCGTCGCCTGTCCTTCTTGCCGCGCTCGGCGGTGGCCTTCAACAAGAGCCACAGCAAAGCCACGGACGAGCTGGCCGCCGAACTCGGGCGCACGCCCACGCAGGCTGAGCTGGCTCAGCACGTGGGCATGGACGTGGACACCTTCGAAAAGGAGCGCGGCCAAGCCAAGCGCTTTGAAACCTATTCGATGGAAGTGCTGACCGAGGAGGTGATGGGTATTGCCGACGACGCCAGCCAGCAACCCGAGGCCATCGTCGAACACGCCCAATTCATGGGAGCGGTGGCCGGCGCCATCGGCGAGCTGCCCGAACGCGATCAATTGCTGATGAACCTCTACTATGTGGAGGAGCTCAATCTCAAGGAAATCGGCGAGGTGCTGGGCGTGACCGAATCACGGGTCAGTCAGTTGCTCAGCGCCGTGGTCAAGAAACTGCGCACGACGCTCAAGGTCGAGCCGGTCAGGGCCCAGCGCGCACGCGCCTGAAGGCCTCAAAACCGGGCGGAAAGCGGCAAGGCCTTGCCGCTTGAACGGCCAGCCCTTACCGAAGCACAGGCCAGAGTTTGCCCCTGCGAAAAAACAGCACAAAATTGATCGCTCGCAGGGCTGATTTGCCTCAAGTTTTCTGCGAGAGCGCCGATCTAGGGAGGGTCCAGCACATACCAGGAGTCTTCCAGATGCGAGTTCACTTCAAAGCCATCGAAAGCTACAGCAGCGGCAGCACCGCCACCCAGGCCGCAGTGGCCAACCGGGTCGAGCTGATTCAGATGCTGTTTGACGGGCTGATCGACAGCCTGAGCGCAGCCCGCGGTCATATTGAGCGCAGCTCGATTGAAGAAAAGAGCAAGGCCTTGACCCGCGCCAGCCGCATCGTGGTGGGCCTGCAAGCCGCTTTGGACCTGGACAAGGGCGGCGAGTTGGCCAACAACCTCAATGAGCTCTATAGCTACATCGTGCGCCGCCTGCTGCATGTCAACGCCCACAACGACCTCGAGGCGCTCAAGGAAGTCCACAGCCTGATCACCGAGGTGCGCGAAGCTTGGCGCCAAGTGCCCTCCCTGCTGCCCGCCAGCGCCTCCCACCTGCAGCACTGAGCGGCAATGCGGCAAGGCATAGACCTTGCTTCAAAACCCTGAGCCCTTGCCGGTCCAGGTGACAAAGGGGGCAAGGCCCCCTTTTTGCTTTGTTTTGCGTTGTACAGTACAGATCGAACCTCTTCAGCCCAACCGAACCACAACGATACGAAACACATATGTTCAGCATCATAGGCATCGTCGTTCTGATGATTTGCGTGTTCGGCGGCTACATCATGGCCGGCGGCAGCATGGCGCCCATCATCAAGGCCGCTCCGATCGAGACCTTCATCATTGGTGGGGCCGCCGTGGCCGCCATGTTGATCGGCAACAGCCTGGACATCGTTAAGGGTGCATTTGGCGGCATCGGACGATGCTTCAAGGGTCCAAAGTACCACAAGGACGACTATCTGCAGGTGATCTTCCTGGTCTCCAAACTCATGAAAGTGCTCAAGGCCGAAGGCGCGGTGGCACTCGAGCCGCATATTGAGAACCCGGATTCCAGCGCGATCTTTGCCGAGTACCCCCCCATCCTCAAGGATGAGGGGCTGCTGCATCTGGTGACTGACACCATCCGGCTGCTGGTGGTGTCCTCCAGCAACCTGAGCCCCTATGCGGTCGAAGAAGTGATGGATCAGGCCATCAAGACCCACCACCACGGCGAGCTCAAGCCGGCCGAGGCGCTGGCCTCCATGGCCGGCGCCCTGCCCGCGCTGGGCATCGTGGCCTGCGTGCTCGGTGTGGTCAAGACCATGGGCGCGATCGATCAGCCCCCGCCAGTGCTCGGCGCGCTGATCGGCGGCGCGCTGGTCGGTACCTTTCTGGGCGTGTTCTTTGCCTACGGGCTGGTCGAGCCGCTGGCCACCCGCCTCAAGCAGATCATCGATGAAGAGGGCGAGATTTATAAAGTGGTCAAACAAATCATCATCGGCACCATGCACGGCCATCCGCCGCCGCTGATCATCGAGGGCGCGCGGGTGAGCATCAGTCACCACAATCAACCGACCTTCGCCGAAGTCTTCGACGGCCTGCGCGGCAAGTAATGAGCGCAGCACTGAGGCTGAAATCCTATGGCTGAAGCCGCGACCGCTGCACCGCCTGAAGCTGGCGACCTGCCGGCCCAAGCTCCTGCGCCACAAGACGGCGCAGCGGGCGAGGCGCCAGCGCCGGCCGAGCCGCCCGCGCCTGCCGAGGGCGAAACCCCAGCGGCGGCCGCTGTAGCGCCGGTCATCGTCATCAAGAAGGTCATGGACGATGGCCATGGCGGCGCACACGGCGGCGCTTGGAAGATCGCGCTGGCCGACATGATGACCGCCATGATGGCCTTCTTCCTGCTCATGTGGCTGCTCGGCGCGACCAATGCCGACCAGCGCAAGAGCATTGCCGACTACTTCAAGCCGACCTCGATCAGCACCGTCACCATGGGCAAGCTGGCCGGCTCCAACGGCATTTTGGGCGGCCGCTCGATCATCGATCCCGACGGCTTTCCCTTTAGCACCAAGCAGACCAATTTGCTCGAACGGGCAACGCCTCGCTCTGAGGGAGGGCCGACCGAGAACGACCCCAACCCCAACAGCACCGAACGCTCGGACCCGTCTGACCCGTCGAAGATGAGCGAGGAGCAAAAGAAGGCGGTGGCCGAACAGCAGGACCAGGCCGCCTTTGAGAAGCTGGAGAAGGAAATCCGCGAGAAGATCGAGCAGAACCCGCGCCTGGCCAACCTGAAGGATCAGGTCAAGTTCACCCGCGAGAAAGAAGGGCTGCGCATCGACCTGATCGACAAGGCCGACTTTGCGATGTTCGGCTTGGGAGGGACGCAAATGATGCCGCGCGCGCAGCAGCTGGTCAACGAGGTGGCCAAGTCGCTGCAAGGCACGCCCAACAAGTTGGCGGTGCGCGGTCATACCGACGCGGTGCCCTTCAACAATGCCGAGGGCCGCAACAACTGGTCGCTGTCGGCCGAGCGCGCCGAGGCCACCCGTGCGCAAATGGAAAAGCAAGGTGTGGCCGGCGCCCGCTTCGCCCGCATTGAGGGCGTCTCCGACACCATGCCCTTTAACCCCAACGACCCGCTGGACCCGCGCAACCGCCGCATGAGCGTGACGGTGCTGCACCGGGACTGAGCGCGGGCTGGTGAGCCCGCCAGGGCGTGGCTCCCACGCCCGGTCCCGCACTGTGCAAAGTGGGGGGGAGCGCCGCCTCGGCCCGATGGGGCGGCTGATCAAGCGCCGCATCGCCGCGAGGACGCGGCCCCCACAAGCTATTGCCCTCGCCCTGCGAGGAATTTTTTGCAGGAAGGCCTCAGAGCGATGGCCCTAGCGCACCGCCTGCCAAACGCTCAGCGCGCCTACGGTTTCGCGCACATCATGAACCCGCACAATGCTCGCGCCGCGTTCGACCGCCAACAGGGCTGCGGCCAAGCTGCCTGGCAGGCGCTCGGTCACCGGCACCGGCTCTGGGCCTGCCGACATCACCGCGCCCAGGCTGGACTTGCGCGACCAGGCGGCCACCAGTGGGTAGCCGAGTGCCAGCAGGGCCGACTGATGCGCCAGCATTTCAAGGTTCTGCGCTACCGTCTTGCCAAAACCGACGCCAGGGTCAAGCACGATGCGCTCGGCCGCCACACCGGCGCTGCGCACCCGCTCAGCCGCGCCCTGAAGAAAGGCGCGCACCTGCGGCAGGGCCTGCCCTGTCATGGGCTGGGCCTGCATGGTCTGCGGCTCGCGGTGCATGTGCATCAGGCACACGCCGCAGGTCCCATGCCCAGCCACCACCTCCAAAGCCCCGCTCTGGCGCAGAGCCCAGATGTCGTTGATGATGTCAACGCCTGCATCGAGCACCGCCCGCATCACCTGCGGCTTGCAGGTGTCGACAGATATTGGCACGCCCAGGCGCAGCGCCTCGCGCAGCACCGGCAACAAGCGCTGCAATTCTTCCTGCGCCGGCACCGACGGCGCGCCCGGCCGGCTTGACTCGGCGCCCAGGTCCAGCAAATCAGCGCCCTCGCGCAGCAGCTGCTCGCAATGGGCCAGTGCCGCCGAAACGCTGCCTTGCGAGCCCAGTTGCCCGTCGCCCGAAAATGAATCGGGCGTCAGGTTGACGATACCCATCACCTGCGGGCGGCTCAGTTCGATCTGAAAGCGACTGGTCTGCCAGTGGCTCATGCCCAAAACCCTGCCAACAAGAAAAAACCGGGGCAAGCCCCGGTTGTGAATCTGTGCACGGCCAGGCCTCAGGCAGCGCTGGGGCTGGGGTCGGCTGCGACGGCGGTGCCGCCGCCACTGGAGCCGCCGCCATCGGCCGAGGGGTTGCGCGGCGTCCAGTCCTTGGGCGGACGCGGCTCGCGGCCAGCCATGATGTCATCGAGCTGCTCGCCCTCGATGGTTTCCCAATCCATCAAAGCTTTGGCCATGGCGTGCATCTTTTCCTTGTTTTCTTCGATCAGACGGCGCGCCAGGCCGTACTGCTCGTCGATGATGCGCCGCACTTCGAGGTCGACCTTTTGCATGGTCTGCTCGCTCATATTGGTGGTCTTGGTGACCGAGCGACCCAGGAAGACCTCGCCTTCATTTTCGGCATAGACCATCGGGCCCAGTGCATCGCTCATGCCGTAACGCATGACCATGTCACGCGCGATTTGGGTGGCACGCTCGAAGTCATTGCTGGCGCCGGTGGTCATTTGGTTCATGAACACTTCTTCAGCGATGCGCCCGCCAAACAGCATGCTGATCTGGCTGAGCATGTACTCGCGGTCATAGCTGTAGCGGTCCTGCTCAGGCAGGCTCATGGTCACGCCCAGGGCGCGGCCGCGCGGGATGATGGTGACCTTGTGGACCGGGTCGCACTTGGGCAGCAGTTTGCCAATGAGCGCATGGCCAGACTCGTGATAGGCGGTGTTGCGCCTTTCATGCTCGGGCATGACCATGCTCTTGCGCTCGGGGCCCATGAGGATTTTGTCCTTGGCCTTTTCGAAGTCCTGCATCTCGACCAAGCGGGCGTTGCGACGGGCGGCCATGAGCGCGGCCTCGTTGCACAAATTGGCCAGGTCGGCACCGGACATGCCCGGCGTGCCGCGGGCGATCACGCTGGCGCTGACATCAGAGCCCAGCGGCACCTTGCGCATGTGCACATTGAGAATTTGCTCGCGGCCGCGGATGTCGGGCAGGGTCACATAGACCTGACGGTCAAAACGACCCGGGCGCAACAAGGCAGCGTCAAGAATGTCTGGGCGGTTGGTGGCAGCCACCACGATCACGCCGACATTGGTTTCAAAGCCGTCCATCTCGACCAGCATCTGGTTGAGGGTCTGCTCTCGCTCGTCATTGCCGCCGCCCAGACCGGCGCCGCGCTGACGACCGACCGCGTCAATCTCGTCGATAAAGATGATGCAGGGCGCGTTTTTCTTGGCGTTTTCAAACATGTCGCGCACGCGGGCGGCGCCGACGCCAACGAACATCTCGACAAAGTCCGAGCCAGAAATGCTGAAAAACGGGACCTTGGCCTCGCCAGCAATGCCCTTGGCCAAGAGCGTCTTGCCGGTGCCCGGAGGGCCGACCAGCAGCAGACCGCGGGGAATGCGGCCGCCCAGCTTCTGAAATTTTTGCGGATCTTTGAGGAAGTCAACCACCTCCTTGACCTCTTCCTTGGCCTCGTCGCAGCCGGCGACGTCGGCAAAGGTCACCGGATTGGTCGACTCGTCGAGCATGCGGGCCTTGCTCTTGCCAAAGCTGAAAGCCCCGCCCTTGCCACCGCCTTGCATCTGGCGCATGAAGTAAACCCAGACCCCGATCAAGAGCAGCATCGGACCCCAGCTGACCAGCAAGGTCATGAGCAGGGAGCCTTCTTCGCGCGGCTTGACGTCGAACTTCACATCATTGGCGATCAGATCACCCACCAAGCCCCGGTCGAGGTAGGTGGCCGTGGTGCGGATGCGACGGTCATCGACCGTAACCGCTGCGATTTCAGTGCCGCCCTGGCCTTCGGCGATGGTGGCCGACTTGATTCGACGTCCACGCACCTCCTCCAGAAAGTCGGAATAGCCCAGGTAGTTGGCCCCGGAGCCCGAGCGCGTGTCGAATTGCTTGAAGATGGTAAACAGCACCATGCCGATCACCAGCCACACCGCAATCTTTGAAAACCATTGATTGTTCAAGGAGGACTCCAGTCAGGAACAAGAGGCAAATGAGGCCAATTCTAGGCCTTTCAAGCGCCCCCCCGATCCAGCGGGCAGTCACCCTGCCGTTAAGGCGGGAATGCCCGCCCGGCGGGGGCCTTTTGCCGTGCCGGCCGGCAGCGATCAGACTTCAGGTTTGAGACCCAGGCCGACCAAAAAATTTTCGGCCGACTGCGGCCGTGAGGCCTTGGGTTTGATTTTCTTGACCAGTTTGAAGTGGCGCTGAAACAAGCGGGCGGACTCGTCGTAGCTGGCGCCATGGAAAACCTTGGCCACCAGCGCCCCCCCGGGCTTGAGTTGGCGCACGGCAAAATCGACCGCCAACTCCACCAGATGGGCCATCCGGGCCGCATCGGCGCTGTCGATGCCCGACAGGTTCGGGGCCATGTCCGAGACCACCAGATCGAGCTTGGGCGCCCCCCCGGGGGCGGCCAAGGCCTGCTCGAGCTGCTCGAGCACCGCCGCCTCGCGAAAGTCGCCCTGAATAAAGTGCACGCCCTCAATCGGCTCCATCGGCAGCAGATCCAACGCAATGATGCGCCCCTGCAAGGCGCCGGTGGCCGCACCGCCGGGCGACAGGCGCCGGCGCAGGTACTGACTCCACGCGCCAGGGGTGCTGCCCAGATCGACCACCTGGTCGCCAGGACGCACCAGGCCCAGGGCCTCGTCGATCTCCTTGAGCTTGTAGGCCGCGCGCGCCCGATAGCCCTCCTTCTGGGCCAGCTTGACATAGGTGTCGTTGACATGGCGGTTGAGCCAGGCCTTGTCCACCTTCTTGCTTTGAGTACGCACTTTCATGGCGCTATTGTCGTCGCCCGGCGCAGCCCGGCCCCAGGGCCGATAATCCGCGCCATGCCCCAGATCCTCTTGACCCCTGCCCAGCGCAAGGAACATCGCTCCGCCGCCCACCACCTCGACCCTGTCGTCATGATCGGCTCAGACGGTCTGACCCCGGCGGTCATGAAAGAAGCCGACGGCGCGCTGCGCTCGCACGGCCTGATCAAGATCCGCGCCTTGGTCGACGACCGTCATGCCCGCGACGAGATGCTCGCGCGCCTGGCCGATGAGCTGTCGGCCGCGCCCATCCAGCACATCGGCAAGCTGCTGGTGCTGTGGCGGCCGCTGCCGCCCAAAGAGAAAAAGGCCGACGAAGACCGCAAGCCCGGCCCGCGGGAGGTCAAAATCCTCAAGCAAACCCGGCCTGGCCAGCGCCCGGAGGTCAAGATTCTCAAGGTCATGGGCAATCAGCGCCTGACCCCTGGTGGCAAGATCAAACGGGCCAAAAAGCCCACCCAGCGCAGCGTCAAAAAAGGCCCGGCGCGCTGAGACGGACCTCAAGCCAGCGCCTGCGCTGCCGACTCCCCTTCTTTGAATCCTGATCGTCCATGAGCAACCCTCTTCTCGATTTTTCCGGACTGCCGCTGTTTGACCGCATCGGGCCCGCCGATGTGGCACCGGCGCTCGACCAGTTGCTGGCGCGGGCCGAAGCCGCCCTGGAGCAGGTCACCCAGGACGACTTTCCGGCCGATTGGCAGGCGATTTCCAAGGTGCTCGATGTGGCCACCGAGCAACTGAGCCGCGCCTGGGGCGCGGTCAGCCATCTCAACAGCGTGGCCGACACGCCCGAGCTGCGCGCGGCCTACAACGCCGCTTTGCCGCGGGTGACCGACTTCTGGACCCGCCTGGGCGCCGACGAGCGCCTGTATGCCCGCTACAAGCCCATTGACGTGAGCCGGCTCAACGCCGAACGGCGCCAGGCCCACAGCCACGCGCTGCGCAACTTCGTGCTCTCCGGCGCCGTGCGGCAAGGCCAGGCCAAGGTGCGCTTTGCGCAGATCCAGGAAAAGCAGGCCGAGCTGAGCCAGAAATTCAGCGAAAACGCGCTCGACGCCACCGAAGCCTTTGCTTATTACGCCAGCGCCGAGGAGCTGCTGGGTGTGCCCCCCGATGTGGTGGCCGCCACCCGCGCCCAGGCGCAGGCCGAGGGCAAGGACGGGCACAAGCTCACCCTCAAGATGCCTTGCTACCTGCCGGTCATGCAGTTTGCCCACAGCAGCGCGCTGCGCGAAAAGCTCTACAAGGCCTACACCACACGCGCCAGTGAGCAGGCACCCGCCGAGCAAGGCCAGTTCGACAACAGCGCACTGATGAGCGAGATCCTGGCCCTGCGGCAAGAGGAATCGCAGCTGCTGGGATATCGCAATTTCGGCGAGGTCTCGGTGGTGCCCAAGATGGCCGAGTCGCCTCAACAGGTGATCAGCTTCCTGCGCGACCTGGCCTCTAGAGCCCGCCCCTACGCCCTGCAGGACGTGGCCGATCTGCGTGCCTACGCCCGCGAACATCTGGACCTCGCCGAGCTGAGCGCCTGGGACCTGCCCTATGTGAGCGAAAAGCTGAAAGAAGAGCGCTACGCCTTCAGCGAGCAGGAGGTCAAGCAATACTTCACCGCCCCCAAAGTGCTGGCCGGACTGTTCAAGATCGTCGAGACCTTGTTCGAGGTCAGCATCGTGCCCGACAGCGCCCCGGTCTGGACCGAGGGGGTGGCGTTTTTCCGCATCGAGCGTGCCGGCCAATTGGTCGGGCAGTTCTACCTGGACCAGCCGGCCCGCACCGGCAAGCGCGGCGGCGCCTGGATGGACGATGTGCGCGCCCGCTGGCTGCGGCCCGACAGCGGCGCCCTGCAAACCCCGGTGGCTCACCTGGTGTGCAACTTCGCCAAAGGGGTGGGAGACCGGCCGGCCCTGCTCACCCACGACGACGTGACCACCTTGTTCCACGAGTGCGGCCATGGGCTCCACCACCTGCTCACCCAGGTCAATGAGCGCGATGTCTCGGGCATCAGCGGGGTGGAATGGGACGCGGTGGAACTGCCCAGCCAGTTCATGGAAAACTTTTGCTGGGAGTGGGAGGTGCTGCGCCACATGACCGCCCATGTGGACACCGGCCAGCCGCTGCCGCGCGAGCTGTTCGACAAGATGCTGGCAGCCAAGAATTTCCAGAGCGGTCTGCAGACCCTGAGGCAGGTGGAGTTTGCGCTGTTCGACATGCTGCTGCACACCGAGCACGATCCCCAGGCCGACCTGATGAAGTTGCTGGCCCGGGTGCGCAAGGAGGTGGCGGTGATCGAGCCGCCGGCCTACAGCCGCACGCCGCACACCTTCAGCCATATTTTTTCCGGCGGTTACGCTGCCGGCTATTACAGCTACAAATGGGCCGAAGTGCTATCGGCCGACGCCTATGCCGCCTTCGAGGAGGCTGCCGGCTCGGGCGGCGCGCCGCTGAGCGCCGACATCGGCCGGCTGTACCGCCAGCACATCCTGGAAGTCGGCGGCAGCCGCCCGGCCATGGCCAGCTTCAAAGCCTTCCGCGGCCGCGAGCCCAGCATCGATGCCTTGCTCCGGCATCAGGGAATGGCTTGAGGCTGGCTTTGGCCTTTTCAACAAAGCACTGAGTTTCGCCGGGTCTTGAGCCCCAGAGCCGGCGCATGAGAGGGGATGCCCAGCCGGCTCATGCTGCGGGTACACAGATATCGCCGGCCGGGCCTACCCCTCTCATGCCTATGGCCGCGCTTGAGTTGCGGATCTGAACGCCCTGCGGCTCAGAACGTGAGCGTCCTGACCCCCTGCGCCGTCCCCAAGAGGCAAACATGGGCTTTTTGCAGCGCGAATACGCCCACCGTCACCACGCCGGGCCACTGACTGACCGTGATCTCAAAATCGACCGGGTCGGTGATCTGAAGGCCGCGGACATCGAGAATGTGTTGGCCGTTGTCGGTCACCAAAGGCTGGCCATCCTTCAGGCGCACGCTGGCCTGGCCGCCCAGAGCGGCAAACTGACGGATCAGCCGGGCCCTGGCCATGGGAATGATCTCCACCGGCACAGGAAAGGCGCCCAGCGTCTGCACCAACTTGCTCTCGTCGGCAATGCAAACAAAACGGCGCGACTGCGCGGCCACGATTTTTTCGCGGGTCAGCGCAGCGCCACCTCCCTTGATCATGTGGCCGCTGGGGTCGATCTCGTCGGCGCCGTCCACATAGACCGCCAACTCTTCGACCTCATTGCAATCGAGCACCGGGATACCCAGCGCCTGCAGACGCTCGGTGGACGCTTGCGAACTTGAAACTGCGCCGGCGATGCGCTCCTTCAGGGTGGCCAGCGCGTCGATGAATTTATTGACCGTCGAGCCTGTGCCCACCCCCACG
>JBAXEN010000058.1:0-16219 GCA_037140415.1 Betaproteobacteria bacterium
AGGTAGTTGCTGATGGCGCCGTCGTACTGGCTGATGCGGTTGAAGGCGGCCACCGACAGCGCAAAGCGGGTGGCGTCGCTGACCTTTTTGTCGGCCTTGAGCTCTGCGATCACGCCGGCGTACTGTGATGCGTCGGTGAGCACCGCCACGTCCTTCCAGTTTTTGGCGGCGCTGCGCACCATGGCCGGCCCGCCAATGTCGATGTTCTCGATCGCGTCGTCCAGCGTGCAGCCGGGCTTGGCGACGGTGGCTTCAAAGGGATAGAGGTTGACCACCAAAACATCGATGGTGTGGATGTTGTGACGGCGCAGCGCAGCCATGTGCTCGGGCAGGTCGCGCCGGGCCAGCAGGCCGCCGTGCACCTTGGGATGCAGGGTCTTGACGCGGCCGTCGAGCATTTCTGGAAAGCCGGTCATGTCGGCCACCTCGGTCACCGGCAAGCCCTGCTCGGCCAGCAGCTTGGCGGTGCCGCCGGTGGAGAGCAAATGCACGCCGAGCGCATGCAACTCACGGGCGAAGTCAACAATACCGGTCTTGTCGGAGACGGAAATCAGGGCGTACATGGCGAGAGCCTTTTAATGGAGGGGCGAGGGGCCCCGGAGCGGGCCGCTTACTTGACCAGCTTGTGGTCGAGCAGCTTCTTGCGCAGGGTGTTGCGGTTCAGGCCCAGCCATTGGGCGGCGCGCGATTGGTTGTGATCGGCCTGCTGCATCACCACCTCGAGCATCGGCTTTTCAAGGGTGCCGACCATCATGTCGTACAGACCCGCTGGCTCGGTGCCGCGCAAATCCTTGAAATAGCCCTCCAGGCTGGCGCGGACGCACTCTTCGATGTTTTTCTTACTCATGCACAAGCTTCCTCTTGTTCTTGCAGGCCCGTCTGCCAAGGCGCGGGCGGTAATCTGTCCATGCGCTGGGCCAGCGCATCAAAAAAAGTGGCCACAGCGGCCAGTTGGGCATCGGCCGCCTCGATGGCGTTGACCTGCTGGCGCAGGGCCTCGCCGCCAGGCAGGCTGCGCAGGTACCAGGCGATGTGCTTGCGCGCACTGCGCACACCGGCGTAATCGCCATAGAGCCCATGGTGCTCGGCCAGGTGCTCGAGCAGCAGGCGCCTGACCTCGGCGACCAAAGGCGGCGCGAGCAGCTCGCCGGTGGCCAGGTAATGCGCCACCTCGCGAAAGATCCAGGGCCGGCCCTGGGCAGCGCGGCCGATCATCACCGCGTCGGCGCCGGTGCGCGCCAAGACCTCACGCGCTTTTTGGGGCGAATCGATATCGCCATTGGCCACCACCGGCACCGTCACCGCGGCCTTGACCGCGGCGATGGTGTCGTACTCGGCCTGACCCTTGTAGCCCTGCTCGCGGGTGCGGCCGTGCACGGTGATCATCTGTATGCCCACGCCCTCAAAAGCGCGTGCCAGGGTGAGTGCGTTCTTGTGCTCGCCCGACCAGCCGGTGCGCATCTTGAGCGTGACCGGCACGCCCAGCGGCTGGCAGGCGCGGACCACGGCCTGCGCGATCTCGATGGCCAAGGGCTCGTTTTGCATCAGGGCCGAACCGGCCCACTTGTTGCACACCTTCTTGGCCGGGCAGCCCATGTTGATGTCGATGATCTGGGCGCCGCGCTCGATGTTGTAGACCGCAGCGTCGGCCATCATCTGCGCTTCGGTGCCGGCGATCTGCACCGCAATCGGGGCCACCTCGCCTTGGTGGTCGGCGCGGCGCGAGGTCTTGAGGCTGTCCCACAGATCGCGCCGCGAGGTCACCATCTCACTGACCGCGTAGCCCGCACCCAAGGCCTTGCACAGCTTTCGAAAAGGCCGGTCGGTGACCCCCGCCATGGGAGCGGCGAACACGCGGTTCGCCAAGGCATAAGGGCCGATGTGCATGAAGAAAAACAGACGGGGTCGGGCAAAGGGAAGCGGATTCTACCTGCCTGAAATTTCAGCAGATGATGCTTGACTGGGCTGCGACTGAGGAGATGCACGGCTGCATTGGGCAACAATTTGTGATAAGCGAAAGCCGACGCTTTTCCCGCCTTCGGCCCTACCTATACTGTTTTGCATTACAGACGGGGCGCCGGGCGAATCGGCAGCGCCTTCGAACAAGAACAAGCGCCGGTAACTCTAAGAAGCACAACCCGCATGGAAGAAACCCTCAAGCACATCCTGCAGTGGCTGGCCCTGCCCGAGCATGGGCTGAGCACTGTGTTTGTGGTGTCTTTCATCTCAGCGACCTTGTTGCCTCTGGGCTCGGAGCCGGCGGTCTTTGGCCTGGTCAAGCTCAACCCCGATTTATTCTGGCCGACGATGCTGGTGGCAACCGCTGGCAATACCCTGGGCGGCGCGCTCGATTGGGCCATGGGCTTAGGCGCCAACAAGGTCAAGAGCAGGTATGCCCCATCGAGCAGTCAGGCGTGGGCGCTGCGCTGGCTGGAAAAGCTCGGCCCCAAAGCCTGCCTGCTCGCCTGGCTGCCTGTCGTCGGTGACCCGCTGTGTACCGTGGCCGGCTGGCTGCGCCTGCCGTTCTGGCCCTGCCTGATGTACATGGCCATCGGCAAATTCGCCCGCTATGTGACGATGACGGCTGTGCTGATGTGGGTGTTTCCGGGCGGCCTCTCGCTGGGCTGAGCCCGCAGCAGCCTCAGTATTTTTCGAGCAGGCTGCCGAATCCGGCGACTTTGTCGGTGATGCCGCTGTCCCGCAGGGCATGCCAGTAAATCGCGGTGTTGATGGCGATCACCGGCTTGTGGAACCAGACCTCGGCCTGGGCCGCCAGTCTGGCCATGGCCAGATTGGTGCCGACCTGCACCAGCGCGTCAATGTCGTCGCCATCGAGTTCGCGCAGGCTCTCCATCAGCTGACGCTCGCTGGTGTGGGCAATGAGCACCGGGCTGGCGCAGCGCAGGCCCTTGATGCGCTGAACCTGGTAGCCCGACTCTTCAAAAAACCGGGCGACGTTTTTGTCGCCCACCGGCATATAGGGGGTGATGACCGCGATGCGGCGTATGCCCATGGCCTTAAAGGCGGCGCTGCAGGCGTCTGAGCCCATGGACACCGGCAAACCGGTGGACGCCTCGAGCTTGGCGCGCAGGGCGCGGCTGGCTTGCAGCCCGTCCCAAAAGGTCTCGGCCGAGATGCCCAGCACCAGCCGGTCGGGCTCGCAAGACATGATGGACTCGACCGCCTCGTCCTGCGCCGCATCGATCAGGGCAATCAGGCGACTGAAGTCCTCGTCGTTGTTCAGCGCGATATTGGGAATGCGGATGCGGCTGGTGTGATTGGTCACCCCCGGCGGGCACATGGCGTCGAATTCAGGCTGAACGCTGGTGTTGGTCGAGGGAATGATGACGCCAAATTTTTGGCGCCACCCCAGGCTGTCGCGAGTGGTCATGCGTTGAAATTCCTAGGACTGGCGGCGGCAGAAAACGCCGCATTACACTTAAAAATACCCGCGAGAAGACGCCGCAGACAAAAGACCATGCAGGCAAAGTCGACGGATCGTACCTGATGAGCCCAAGCCCTCCCCTGCTGCCCCACGAATGGATCGCCGGCCTGGAAAAAGGCCTGAGCGTGATCGAGGCCTTTGACACCGAGCATCCCCGCATGACCGCCACCGAGGTCGGCCGGCGCTGCAACATGACGCGCACCGCGGCGCGCCGCTACCTCAAGACCCTGACCCACTTGGGCTATATGAGCAGTGACGGCAAGCTTTATTGGCTGATGCCGCGCACGCTCAGGCTGGGCCATGCCTTCATTGAATCGACCCGTCTGCCCAAGCTGGTGCAGCCGCATCTGCAGCGCATCACCCAGGGCACCGAGGAGATTGCCTATCTGGGCGTGCTCGACGGCGGCGAAGCCATCTTCCTGGCCCGCAGCGGCAGCCCGCGCCACACGGCCGGCGGCTACTGGCCAGGCACACGGGTGCCCGCTCAGGTCACGGCCGTCGGCATGGCCATCCTGGCCTCCTGGTCCGAAGCCACCCTGGACAGCTGGCTCGACGGCCGCCAGCTACCGGCCTTCACCTCCCATACCCTGACCACCACCGAGCAGCTCAGGGCCGTGCTCAAGCAATTTCGAGAGCAGGGCTGGGCCCTGTCTGAACAACAACTCGAACTCAATTACCGCGGCGTGGCCGTGCCCCTGCTCGACCGCAACAACACCGTGCATGGCGCCATCAGCGTGACCATGCCGATCAACCGCGAAGAAACCGACCATGCCCTTGAACGGGTGCTGCCAGTGATGCTGGAAGTGGCCAGGAGCCTGCGTTCGCTGCTGTGAGGGCTCATCAGGCGGCGCAATGACTGAGGTCTCATCACGCCGTGGCGGCGCTGCTGCCCCTGCTCAGGCATCGGGCTGAGGCGGCGCACCCACCGGAAAGACCTCAAGGCGCCGCCCTCTAAGGTCTGCGGTCATTCAGGGGACGCCGCGCCCGAGGTGTGGGCCCCGCCTAAGAACAGCCGGTCCATCTGCGGGTCGGCCAGGATCTCGGCGGCGGGCTTGTGCAGCACCAGCCGGCCCGATTCGAGCGCGATGGCGTCGTCTGAGCAGGCCAGCGCACTTTTGACGTTTTGCTCGACCATCAAGATGGTGGTGCCTTGGTCGGCCAGGCTGCGAAGCAGCTTGAAGACGTCCTTGACCACCAGGGGCGACAGGCCGATGGAGGGCTCGTCGATCAGCAGCACCTGCGGCCTCAAGAGCAACGCGCGGCCGATCTCCAACTGTTTTTGCTCGCCGCCGGACAGCGCCGACGCGCGCGAGTGCAGGCGCTGCTTGACGCGCGGAAAAAAGTCGAGCACCTCGGGGATGCGCTCGCGGGCGGTCTTCATGCCCAGGGTGATGCCGCCGAGCTCGAGGTTTTCATACACGCTGAGCTGGCCGAACAAATTGCGCCCCTGAGGCACGAAGGCAATGCCTTGGGCCAGCAGCGACTGCTGGCTGGCGCCGGTGATGTCGCTGCCGCGCAGCAGCACCCGCCCTTGAAGCGGCTTGAGCAGGCCAAACAGGGTCTTGAGCACGGTGGATTTGCCAGCGCCGTTGGGCCCGATCAGCAAGGTGATGCTGCCGGGGCGCACGGCGAACGACAGATGGTTGAGGATCATGAAATCCTTGTAGCCGGCCACCACGTCGTCAAATTCAATGCAGGGTATGGCTTGCGCGCCCATGTCAGCTCCCCAGGTAGGCATCGAGCACCTGCTTGTTGGCGCGTATCTCCTCGGGCGTGCCGATGGCCAGCACCTGTCCCTCGACCATGACCATGACGCGCTGGCACAGGTCCATCACAAAGTCCATGTTGTGCTCGATGACCACAAAACTGCCTTTGTGGTCTTGATTGAGCGCCTTGAGGAGCCGGCTGATGCCCCCGACCAAAGAGGGGTTGACGCCGGCGCAGGGTTCATCGAGCAGCACCAGAGCCGGCTCGCTCATGAAGGCCATGGCGATGTCCACCAGCTTTTGCTGGCCGTAGCTCAGCTCGCCGGCCTTCTGGTGGGCCACGTGGCGCAGATTGAACCGATTGATCAGCGCATCAGCCTGAGCGCCCAGACCGCTGTCCGGTGGCGCGAACATGCGGCTGAACATACTGCCCTGGTGCTCCTGAGCCGCCACGATCAGGTTGTCGCGCACCGTCATCTTGCCAAACACCTGCAGGGTCTGGAAGGTGCGGCCCACGCCGCGCCGGTTGAGCTCGAGTGGCCCTAAATCGGTCACATCCTGGCCCTTGAGCTCAATGCGCCCGCTGTCCGGCCGGATCTGACCGAGCATGGCGTTGAACAAGGTGGTCTTGCCCGACCCGTTGGGCCCGATCACCCCGAAAATCTCGCCGGGTCGGACCTCAAAGGAAACACCGCCCACCGCCTGGATGGCGCCATAGGCCTTCTTGATGTCAGTGACCTTGAGCACGGGGGTGCCGGAGTCAAGGCCAGGGGCGTGCGCGCTCATGCCTGGCCTCCTTGCGCCGCTGCAGCGCGCGCGGCCGAGGCCTGGCGAGCGGCGCGGCGGGCGCGCATGCGGTCGGGCAGTGACAGCAGACCGTCGGGCAACCAGATCATCAGCAACACCACCGCCGAGCCGAAGATGAACAGGTACCAGGCCTGGGCAAAGCGCAGCCATTCGGGCAGCACCACGCCGACGGCCGAGCCCAGCACCGGTCCGAAGAAGTAGCCAGGCCCGCCGACCACCACCATCAGGTACATCATGATGGAGGCGCCCACGGTGAACAGCGAGGGGTCGATGAACTGCACCTGCGCGGCATACAGGCCACCGGCAAGGCCCGCATAGGCCGCCCCGATGGCAAAGCTCAGCAAGGTGTAGCCGCGGGTGTCTATCCCTAAGCTTTCGGCGCGGATGGGGTTGTCGCGCAAGGCGGTGAAGGCCTTGCCCCAGGGCGAGCGCAGCAGGCCCCACAAGAGCAGCGCCAGCAGCACGGTGAAGGCCAGCACCAGGCGGTAGTAGGCCAGGTTGCCGTCAAAGCTGAAGCCGGCCAGGCTCGGCCGCGCGATGTTGTTGATGCCAAAGGTGCCGCCAGTCAGCCATTCCTCGTTGCGCATGACCAGCCACAGCGCAGTGTTAAAGCCCAGGGTGGCAAAAGCCAGGTAGATGGTTTGCACGCGCAGCGCCGGAAAGCCCAGAGCCAGGCCGACCATGAAGCACAACGCCGCACCCAAGGGCAGGCCGACCCAGAAGCTGATACCGGCCTTGAGCAAGATGGCCACGGCGTAGGCACCGATGCCAAAGAAGGCTGCATGGCCCAGCGACTTCTGGCCGGCGTAGCCGACCGTCAGGTTCAGACCCATGGTGGCGATGATGAACACCAGCCAGGTGGTGAACAGGTGGATGCCATAGTTCTTGAAGAAGGCCGGCGCCACGAAGAGCACCGCCAGCGCCACCAGGGCGACGAGGGCATGCCACTTCTTCATACCTTGCGCTCCTCTGTCCTGCCCAACAGGCCTTGCGGCTTGAACAAGATCACGGCCATGAAGATGACCAGTGCCACCGCATCCTTGTAGGCCGGCGAGATGTAGGCGGCCGCCAGGTTTTCGCAAACGCCCACGATCAGGCCGCCGAGCAATGCGCCGCGCGAATTGTTGAAACCACCGATGATGGCCGCGAAAAACGCCTTGGTGCCCAGGCCCTCGCCCATGTCGAATTTGGCAAGGTAGGTGGGCGTGACCAGTAAGGCGGCTGCGGCGGCCAGCACCGCGTTGATGGCGAAGGTGTAGAAGATCATGCGCGGCACGTTGATGCCCAGCACCGAGGCGCTCTCGGTGTTCTGGGCCACCGCCTGCATCGCGCGGCCGGTGACGGTGCGGCTGAGGAAGGCCTGCACCGTCAGCACCAGCGCCAACGCAAAGACAAAGGTGCCAATGTCGCCGGCCGAGACGGTGACGCCGGCCAACTCGAAGATCTTGTCCGGGAAGATCTGCGGAAAGGGCTGCGGCTCGGCGCTGTAGCCGGCACGCACGCCGTTGCGCAGGGCGATCGACAGGCCGATGGTGGCCACCACGATGGGCATCATGCCGTGTTTGAACAGCGGATCGACCAGGCCGCGCTTGAACAGCCAGCCCAGCACCAGCACCGAGCTCAGCACCGCCACCGCAAAGCTGACCGACAGCGCCACGCCCTGGTGCAGCAGGATCACCATCACGATGGCCGGCATCATGACGAACTCGCCCTGGGCGAAGTTGATCGTCCCCGAGGCCTGCCAGAGCAGGGTAAAGCCCAGCGCCGCCAGGGCGTAGATGCTGCCCGTGGCCAGGCCGCTGAAGAACAATTGCAGGAAGTCGGTCATGGAGCCTCTAACCCTGGAAGATGTGCGAAGGCGTGTCCCACATGATCTGCCGGCGCTCGGCCTCGCTGAACCAGTCATCGCTCAGGCTGAGCAAGGTGCCGTAGTCCAGGCGGTCCTCGGCGCGCAGATAAGGCCAGTCTGAAGCCCAGATGCACTGCTGCGGCCCGAAGGCCTGCAGCAGACGCCGCACATGCACGCGGCAGTCCTCGAAGGGAAAGCCTTGCTTGGAAAACTTGGCAAAGCCCGAAAGCTTAAGCAGGGTGCGCCCGCCCTCGGCAAGTTTTAGCAGGGCCCGCACGCCAGGTGCAGCGGGGCCGTCGGCGAGCAGCGGCCGGCCGCAGTGGTCGATCATCAGCCTGAGCGGCAGGCGTTCGAGCCGGGGCAGCAGCTCGGCCAGCTGGTCGCCCGCCACCTGGAACTGCGCCCACAGGCCCAGCGAGGCCAGGCGCTCAAGCAGACTGTCGATGTCGGCGTAGTAGGCCAGGCCGTGCAGGGCCGGATTGAAGGCGATGCCCACCACGCCCTGGGCCTGCAGGGCCTGCAGCTCGGCCTTCGTGCAGTGCGAGGGCACCACCGCGACACCCTTGAAACGATCGGGGTAGCGCGCCAGCGCGTCGAGCAGGCAGCGGTTGTCGGTGCCGTAGCCCGAGTTCGGCCCGACCAGCAAGGCGCGTTCGACACCGTAGGCCTTCATCACATGGACGAAGTAGTCGGTGCGGCCTATTTCCTGGCCCTGCGGGTGGTAGGCCACGTCCGGCGCATAGGGAAAGCGCGCCGGATCGAGCACATGGCAATGACCGTCGATCTTGGGCAGATCGATCGCTCGCATGGGTGGGCCTGCTTAAAAAGTCGCCTGGATGGCCGCACGCAGCTCGGGCGTGATCTCGGGCATCACGCCAAACCAGGCCTTGAAAGCCGGACGCGCCTGGTTGAGCAGCATGCCCAGGCCGTTGACCGTGCGGTGGCCCTTGGCGCGAGCGGCGGCCAGCAAAGGTGTTTCCAGCGGAATGTAGATCGCGTCGGAGACCAGGGCCTGCGCCGGCAGCGCATCGAGCCGCAGCTCCAGCGGTGTTTGCCCATGCATGCCTTGGGTGGTCGTGTTGACCAGCAGGCTCACGCCGGCCTGGGCGGCCTCGCGCTCGGCCCAGTCCACCACCTTCACCTTGGGGCCGAATTCGTCGGCCAGGGCCTGGGCTTTCTCGCGGGTGCGGTTGCAGATGCGGATCTCGGGCGCGCCCTCATCGAGCAGCGCCACCACGATGGCGCGCGCCGCACCGCCGGCGCCCAACAGCAGCACCGGGCCGGCGTCACCGCGCCAGGCGGGGTCGGCATCGCGCAGGCTTTGCACATAGCCGGCCCCGTCGTTGTTCATGCCATAGAGGCTGCCGTCCTCGCGCACCACGATGGTGTTGATGGCCTGCATGCGCTGGGCCACCGGATGGAGCTCGTCCATCAGTTCCATCGCCCGCACCTTGTGCGGCACCGTCACATTGCAGCCGGCAAAGCCCAGGGCCTTGAGGCCGCGCAGCGCGTCTTCCAGATTCTCTGGCTTGACGGGCAGCTGCACATAGGAGCCCTTGAGCCCGTGCTTGGCGATCCAGTGGTTATGGATGACCGGCGAGCGGCTGTGGGCCACCGGCCAGCCCATCACACCCGCAAGCACAAAACGTTGATCAGCCATGGCAATACCTTTGCGTGTTTATTTCTTGTGCAGGGGGGGCAGGGTCTCGGCCACCACCACCTTGCCGCCGCGCACCTCGGTCATGAAGCTCTCGCGGTCGATGTCGCCCTTATCGTCAAAACACACGTCCATCAACACACCGGGGTACTGCTTGGCCGAAAAGCAGCTGTTGCGAATCGCCGCAGCGGCGGCCTTGCGATCAAGCTTGCCAGCCTTCTCAATGGCGGCCTTGAGGATGTACACGGCCGTGTAGCCTTTCACACCGTTGTGGTCCGACACCGAATTGAAGGCCGCCTGGTACTTCTTGCCCCAGGCCTGCAACTGCGGTGCTTCCACCGTCAGGCCAACGTGGGCCACGGCGCCATTGGCGGCTTCACCGGCGAGCTCGACCACCTTGGCGCTGGTGAGCACCGTCTCACCGATGATGGGCAGCTTCCAGCCCTGCTTGCGCAGCTCGCGCAGCAATCGGGCCGATTCCTCCTCATTGGTGTAGGCGAACAAGGCGTCGGCGCCCGACTGTTTGGCCTGGATCACGGCCGAGGAGAAGTCGACCTGACCCGACTCGGTGGAGATCTCGGCCACCAGTTGCGTGGACGTGCCGGCCATCAGCTTCTTGATGGTGGCCTGGCCGCCCTTGCCGAAGTCGTTGTTCACATAAATCACCGCCAGCTTCTTGGACTTGGCGTTGATGTAGCGCGCCAGCTTGGGAAAGGAGATGCTCTGGCCGAAGGCGGTGCGAAACACATAGGGGTTGCCCTGCTCAGTGATGGCCGAGGCCTCGCCGCCGGTGAAGTTGGGCACCTCGGCACGGCGTGATTCGGCCATGGAGACCATGATGGAGCCGGAGTAGACCGGGCCGAAGATGGCGAACACGTCGTTGTCCACCGCTTTTTGCGTCAGACCCTTGGCCACGCCCGGGTTGGACTGGGTGTCTTCGCTGGTGTAGCTGATCTTGCGGCCCAAAATGCCACCGGCGGCGTTGACTTCCTTGATGGCCATCTCCACACCGTTTTTGAACATGGTGCCCGAGGTGGTGCCGGGGCCAGACATCTCGACGATGTTGGCAAATTTGATGTCTTGGGCCTGTGCCAGGGCGGCGGCCATCAACAGACTGGCCAGAGCCATGGATTTGAATGGATGCGTCATGGTGTCTCCTCTCTAGGGGGGTGGGGGTGCTTGACCGGTGCCGCCCGCCTGAAGGACCGTAGGCGGGGCGCATTGTTTGGAATCGGAGGACTGTAGAGGAGCAGCATGACTCGGAGAGCTCAGCCATGCGCCAGCGCTGTTCAGTGAACGCTCAGAACGTTCGATCATTGAACGTTTCTTGGGTTTCCCCCAGGAACTAAGGCCGGCTGTCGACAGTCCCGGCCCCATCGAGCTCGCTCGCCACGACCGATCGACGGCCGATTCTCGACGGGCTGCTCATGGTCACCGCAGACCCGAGCGCCGCTTGCAGCCAAGCGAACCACTCCCTTGAGCGGAACTGCCCAGGGCGGGTGCCGCCACCCGCATAGACCGCCAGCAGGATCTTCTGGGCTCGATGGGTCTTAAGTCCCGCAAAGCCCGCCTGCCTGCGCAAGCAGAAGGACGCAGAGGAGTTCGGCATCCCGCGAAGGGCCTCAACGGTTTACCGCTATTAACAAGTCTTCACTGGACTGTAATTCTTTGTAAGTGCATACTGACAACGTAGACACGGTATTCCCAATCATGCGGAGCAAAGGCATCCAGCCCCGATCAGCGGATGCCTTCCATTGCAGAGCGGCGGGTCCCGCCAAAGATCAAACACAGAGAACCTTGGAGGCAAGACATGAAGTTCAAATTAGGTATGGTGATGAGTGCTGCGGCCTTGGCCCTGGCAACAAGCTCGGTGGTGCAGGCGCGGGAGTTTTCCAATCTCTACGTCTTTGGTGACAGCCTGAGCGATGGCGGCACTTTTGCGGGCGCCATCGGAGCACCGGCCTCGGTGGCCAAATTCACCACCAACCCTGACAACATCTGGGTACAAAACCTGGCTCCGCGCTACGGCCTGTCATCAGCTCCAGCCTATTCGACCACCTTTAACGGCACCAGCGGCACCTATACCGCCAACAGCACCGGGAACAACTTTGCCATCGGCGGCGCCCGCGTCGAGCTGCTGCCGGGCGTACTCAGCGGCGCGCTGACGCCAATGGCGGTCAACCTGCCCTCGGTCAGCACCCAGGTGACGTCCTTCCTGTCGCGCGGTGCGGTCGACAGCAATGCTCTTTATGCGGTGTGGGCCGGGGCCAACGATGTGTTCACCCAACTCGGAGCGGTCAGTGCCGCGGCGATCACACCGACTGCGGCCGTGGCCAATATGCAGACGGCTGCCGCTGCGACGGCCAGGGAGGTGGCGCGGCTGCGCAGCGCCGGCGCACGCAACCTGATCGTGATGAGCGTGCCCAGCATCGGTAGCACACCCTATGGTGCCTCCATCGGCGTCGCTGGCGCAGCGCTGGCCGATACCCTGGTCAATGCCTATAACGGCACCCTGAAGGCGGCCCTGGCAAACACCGGCGTGCTTTATATGGACGCGGCAGCGGCGGTAGCCGCCATTCAGGCCAATCCGGCGCGCTTTGGCATCACCAACACCACCCTGCCGGCCTGCGGCACCGCAAGCTCGCTCGGGTGTGTGCCTGGCGTAACGACCGGTGCAATGACTGCTGCCCAAGCTGCCGCATCTCTGTTTGCCGACGGCGTGCATCCCAGTGGCACCGCCCATCGCATCATGTCCGACTGGGTCTACTCCACCCTGGACTCCACCGGTCGCCTGGGCCTGATGTCCACCGTGCCCATGGGGCGCTCGGGCGCTCAGTGGCGCTCCATCGACGGTCGCATGCGCGAGTTCCAGAATTTTTCTTACACCGGCCAGGGCCTGTTCATCACCGGCGACTATGCGCCCAGCAAGCTGGACGCCACCGCCAGCTGGCCCTCGGCCAGCGGCAGTGGCAGCAACTTCACCATCGGTTATGAAAAGGCCTTCATGCCCGACCTGTTTGGCGGCGTGGCCCTGGGCTATGGCCGCAATACCTTTGACCTGGGCAACAACGCCGGCTCGGTCAAATATGACGAGACGGCAATGTCAGGCTTTCTGTCCAAGAAGTATGGCCCCTGGTACGCCAATGCGATTGGCACGCTCTCGACGCTCAGCTTCAACACCAGCCGAGTGACCCAGCTCGGCGTCACCTCAAACACCGACACCGGCTCGACCACCGGGCAGCAGCGCGGCCTCAAGATTCAAGGGGGCTACAACATGAGCGCAGGCGCCATGGTCCATGGACCGCTGGCTGCTTTGGCCCGGGAAGATGTGAGCGTGAGTGCGTTTCAGGAGACCGCCGGCAATTTCACCGCCATGCAGTTCGGCGAGCAAAAGCGCAGGCAGCTGCGTTCGCGCCTGGGTTACCAGTGGCAGAGCCTGACCGAGCTGGGGGGCATGCGCTTGAAGCCCTATGCCCAGATCAGCCATGAGTACCAGCATTTGGCCGACAACCGCGACTACACCGCAGGCTTCGTCGGTGGCAACTCGGTCATGAGCGTGGCAACGGCCAATCGCAAGGGCGGCTATGGGCTGCTGCAGACCGGCGGCACGCTGGAGGTGTCGAAGACGCTGCAGGTCGGCCTGGGGGCCAGCACCACCGTGGGCCAAAGCGGGGCGCGCAATTCTTCCTTCAACTTGACCCTGAGCACGCCGCTTTGAGCCAGCAGGGCGAAGGCTAGACGCTAGACGTTGAACAGGAAGTTCATCACATCGCCATCCTTGACGATGTATTCCTTGCCTTCGCTGCGCATCTTGCCCGCATCCTTGGCCCCTTGCTCGCCTTTGAGGGCGATGTAGTCCTCAAAGGCGATGGTCTGGGCGCGGATAAAACCGCGCTCGAAGTCGCCGTGGATCACGCCGGCGGCCTGCGGCGCCGTATCACCGATGTGGATGGTCCAGGCGCGCACTTCCTTGACGCCTGCGGTGAAGTAAGTCTGCAGGCCCAAGAGTTTGAAGGCGGCGCGGATCAGACGGTTCAAGCCCGGCTCGCTCTGGCCCATCTCGGCCAGGAAGAGTTCCTTGTCTTCATCGCTCATATCGGCCATGTCGGCTTCCATCTTGGCGCAAATGGCCACCACCGGCGCGTTTTGGCCGGCGGCATAGTCCTTGAGGCGATCGAGGAAGGGGTTGTTCTCGAAGCCGTCTTCACTGACATTGCCCACAAACATGGCCCGCTTGGCGGTGATCAGGCACAGCGGCTTGAGCAGGGCGCGTTCTTCGTCGGACAGGTCGAGGGTGCGCGCCGGCTTGCCTTCGTTGAGCACCGCCTGCACCTTGGTCAGCAGGGCGACCAACTTGGCCGCTTCTTTGTCGTTACCACTCTTGGCGGCCTTGGTGTAGCGCTGCAGGCCTTTTTCCACCGTGCTCAGGTCGGCCAGGCACAACTCGGTCTGAATGACCTCGATATCAGCGATCGGGTCGACCTTGCCCGCCACATGGATCACGTTCTCGTCTTCAAAGCAGCGCACCACGTTGACGATGGCGTCGGTCTCGCGAATATGCGCCAGAAACTGATTGCCCAGGCCCTCGCCCTGCGAGGCGCCAGCCACCAGACCGGCAATGTCAACGAACTCGACGATGGCCGGCACGATGCGCTCGGGCTTGACGATGTCAGACAGCTGGCCCAAGCGGGGGTCAGGCACCTCCACCACACCGGTGTTGGGCTCGATGGTGCAAAACGGATAGTTCTCGGCCGCGATGCCGGCCTTGGTCAGGGCGTTGAACAGGGTCGACTTGCCGACATTAGGCAGTCCGACGATGCCGCATTTCAAACTCATGGGATTTCCTTAGGATGCCAGCGTCTTGGCCGGCCTGTCTGCAACCGGACCTCTAGGAACCGGTTTCAGCGCGGTGCACAGGGGCTGCGCTACGGGCGCCTTGCGGTGCTCGCAAAACATTGTAATAAGGCCCCAGCGGCCCCGATGTCCGAGCGCCACCTCAGTGACGGCCCACCATGGTGCGCGCCAGCATGACGTGCCCCAGGAGGGCGATCAGGGCCATGAGCAGCATGAGCATGGACAGCTGCAAGCTGCCTTGGTGGTCGACCAGGCCGACCAGGTAGCCGCCGAGCGCGCCGCACATCTGCTGCAAGCTGCCGCTGATGGCTGCTGCGGTGCCGGCCAGGGCGGGGACGGCGCCCACCGCGCCCGAGAGCGTGGGCGGCACCAGCAGACCGTGGCCCACGCCCATGATGGCCAGAGGAATCAGCAGGGCCCAGGTCGAGGCCACCCCGGCCAGCGCCAGGGCCAGCATGAGCACCAGGCCGGCCAGGGTGCCGATCTGGCCCCAGAGCATGAGCTTGCGGTCACCATAGCGGTGGATCAGCCGGCTGGTCAGGATATTGCCCAACACATAAGGCAGGGGCACCGCCATGATGAACCAGCCCACCGATTGCGGTCCGATACCAAAGGCCTTGAGCACAATCGGCGCCCCAGCAAAGTAGGTATAGGCGGTGGCCGAGGTGGTGGCCAGGATCAGGGCGTAGAGCAAGAAGGCGCGCTGGCCGAAGAGCTGCAGGTAGGCGCTGCTGGCCTGGGCCCAGCCGGAGGCTTGTGGCGTGGCGGCCGGCCGCACATCGGGCAGGCCGCGCCAGGCTGCCAGCAGCAGCCCCAGAGACAGCCCCAGAGCCAGCGCGAAATTGCTGGACCAACCCAGCCAGACATGAAGCTGCCCGCCGATCAGAGTGGCCAGCGGCGGGCATACGCCCATGGTCATGCCGACAAAAGCCATCATGCGGGTGCGCTCACGGCCGACAAACAGATCCTGCACCAAGGCACGGCCGACGACCATGCCGGCAGCAGTGCCCGCCCCCTGCAGGGCTCTGGCCAACAGCAGGGTGTCCAGACTGCCGGCCAGCCAGGCCAGCGCGCTGCCCAACGCTGCGAGCATCAGCCCAGCCATCAAGACCCGTTTGCGCCCATGCCGGTCGGCCAGCGGGCCATAGACCAACTGAGCGCCGCCGTAAGCGGCCACATAGGCGCTGAAAGTCAGCTGCACCTGTGACTGCGGCACCCCGAAGATCGCCGGCCAGTCCTGCATGGAAGGAATGCACAGGGTCATGGCCAAAAGGCCGAAGGCCATCTGAGCCAGCAAATTGATCACCAGGGCCTGGCGGGGGCGATGGGGCATGAACGGGAAAGGCCTCGTAAGAGTTAAGACGACGCGCGCAGGCAGCGCAGCGTGGGCGCATGATGCACCGGCCCGAGCCCGCCGACGGACGCCCCGGAGACAGACGCCAGCCCTTGCAGCGCCAGCCCTCGGGCGAACAGGCGGTGCCCGCCTCCGGCTGATCAGACGCTCGCCACCCAGCGCGGGCGCTTTGCTCCAGAATGAGGCCCATGAATGCACCGAACCATGACGCCATCGCCGTCAGCCTGCACGAAGCCCTGGAGCTGCAGCGGGCCGCCTTTCTGAGCGCGCCAAGCCCCTCGGCGCAGCAGCGGCGCGACGACCTGCGCCAGTTGGCGCGCATGCTCAGCGATCACCGACAGGCGCTGGTGGAGGCGATTGCGCAGGACTACGGCAGCCGCTCGTCCTTCGAAACCTTGTTTGCCGAATTCCTGGTGGTGATCCAGAGCATTCACCATGCCCGCAAACATGTTGCGCGCTGGATGAAGCCGCAGCGCAGGGCGATCGACTGGCTGCTTTACCCCGGCGCCGGCAACCGCCTGATCCCGCAGCCGGTGGGAGTGGTCGG
>JBAXEN010000059.1:0-16214 GCA_037140415.1 Betaproteobacteria bacterium
CAAAAACCTGCTGCCCGAGACCTGAGGCGGCGCCATGCGCGATGCCACCGCCATCGTCGGCCTGGGTGCCACGGCCTACTACCGGCGCGGCGCCTCGGCGCCGCAAACCTTGGAGGAACTGGTCGGCAAAGCCGTGATCGCCGCAGCGCAGGACTGTGGCTTGCGCATGCGCGACATCGATGGCTTTGCCTACTTTGCCGGCGGCTTTGACACCGCTCTGCTGGCCGAGACCCTGGGCATTCCAGAGATCCGCTTTAGCGCCACGCTCACCGGTACCGGCGGTGGCTCGGCCGGCGCCATCGGCCTGGCAGCAGCAGCCATCATCAGCGGTCAAGCCGAGGTGGTGGTCTGCGTGGGCGCCAACCAGCAGGGCGCGCAGCGCTTTGGCTCCATCACGTCGGCCTATCCGGCCACACCCGAAAACGCGTTTTTCTCGGCCTCCGGCCTGGTCGGTCCGGGCCACATGTTCGCGCTGCTGGCGCGCCGCCACATGCATCTGTATGGCACCACCCGCGAAGACTTTGCCGAGGTGGCCATGGCCATCCGCGCCAATGCGGTGAGCAACCCGAACGCCACCTTGCGCCAGCCCCTGAGCCGCGAGGACTACTTCAAGGCACCACTGCTGGCCGACCCGCACTGTCTGTATGACTTCTGCCTGGAAAACGACGGCGCGGTGGCGGTCATCGTGACCTCGGCCGCGCGTGCCCGTGACCTGCGCCGCAAGCCGGTGCGGGTGCTGGCCAGCCACCATGGCGGCAGCGCCGATTGGGGTCGATCGATCTACTGGATGAATATGCCCGACGAGACTTTCGCCTCCTCCGGTCATGCCCAGGTCGCCCGTCGCTTGTACGCCGCCGCGGGGGTGGATCCCAAGGACATCGACACGGCGCAGATCTACGACCATTTCACTTCGCAGGTGATCATGCAGCTGGAGGACTATGGCTTTTGTGCAAAAGGCGAAGGGGGAGCCTTCGTGCGCAGTGGCGCGATCCGGCGTGAGGGTGGCAGCCTGCCGATCAACACCGACGGGGGGCAACTGTCCTGCGGCTACGTCTGGGGTATGACCCATGTGCGCGAGGCTGTCGAGCAGCTGCGCGGCACCGCCGTCAACCAGGTGCCAGGCGCTCAGCTGGCCCTGGTGACCGGGGGTCCATCGGTGATTCCGGTCAGCGGCTTGATCCTGGCCAACTGAGAGACACAGCATGACCCTGGCCCGACGTCCCCCGCCCGAGCTGTTCAAGCTGGCTGTCAACCGCTGGACCGAGCCCTTCTGGGAGGGCTGCCGACAAAGACGCCTGCTCCTGGCCCGCTGCGCCGACTGCGGTCATGCACGCATGCCGCCCACCCCGTTCTGCCCCCGCTGTCAGTCGCAGCGCGTGGACTGGAGCGAACTCAGCGGCCTGGGGACGGTCTATTCCTACACCGTGGTGGCGCGCGCCATCCTGCCTGGCATGGAGGCCCATCTGCCCTATGTCCCGGCCGTGATTTCTCTTGAGGGCGCAGACGGCGCGCGCCTGATCACCAACATCGTCGACGTCGAGATTGAAGCGATCCGTGTGGGCATGTCGGTGCGCGTGGTCTGGGATGCGGCGCCTGAGCAGGGCGTCGCCATTGCGCGCTTTGCACCAGCGGCCTGAAGATCAGCCGCCAGCGGCCGACCGTTCATCCTCCAGGACAATCGCGCCCTCCGGGCAATGCCTGGCCCCTGCTTGAGCCTGCTCATGCAGGTGGGCCGGTACCGTCTCCCCGTCCGAACAGCAAAAGCCCTCCTCATCGAGTCGGTACACATCGGGCGCCTTGCCAGCGCACAAGGCATGGCCGGCGCAGATGCTGCGGTCACTACGGATCTTCATGATGGGGCCTTCGTTGGATCAGATGCCGGCCAGACCAGGGGCACGGCCACCGGCGACCAAACCAGGCCGCCGCGGGTGGGCAGATCGCCCTGCACATCGACCGCGAACTGCGGAACCCGCCGCGCCCACTCCTGGAGAAACACCGTCATTTCCAGCCGCGCCAGGTGCGAGCCCACACAGCGGTGCGGCCCGGCACCAAACACCAGGTGATTGCTCACCGGCCGGTCGAAGTCAACGCGAAACGGATCCTCGACGACGTGCTCATCGAGCCCGTAAATATGGGCCGGGAAAACCAGTCGGTCGCCAGCCTTGAAAGTGACCCCTTGGTAGACCATATCCTCGGTCACGCCCCGCTCGGTGCCCGCTACGCCATGCACCCGCATCAGCTCCTCGATAGCACTGCCCATCTTCTGAGGATCGGCGACCAGGCGCTGCCACTGCCCAGGATGCTGACCCAAGTAGGCCATGATGAAGGACAGCATGGCCGAGACGGTATCGAGCCCACCGAGAAAGAGCCAGGTCACCATGCCGCGTTTTTCGTCGGCGCTCAGGGGGCGGCCGTCGACCTGGGCATGAACGACCAGGCTGATCAGGTCCTCGCCCGGCCTGGCCTGGCGCTCGTCGATCAGGACCTGAAGGTAGTCGCCCAGCTCCTGCAAAGCAGCCAGCCGCTCCTGAATGTGCGGCGCACAGGTGAAACGGTCGACCTTGGCCATCAGCATCTCGCGCTGGTCCAGCGGCGCGTGGGCCATGCGCATGAACAGCTCGACCAGGAATTTCTGCGCCACCTCCGCAACAAATTCGCAGCGCCCGCGCTGCAACACCTCTTCGCTCAGCTGCACCGCCAGGGCCCGCACCTGCGACTCCATGCGCTGCACGCCCACCGGGGAGAAAAAGGGGTTGATGATGCGGCGCAGTCCGGTGTGCAGCGCTGGGGCGCGCTGGTTGGGCAGGGTCGGCGGTTTGCGCATTGGCCGGGTTGTGCATTGGATCGCTGGAGAACTTGTCTGGCTGGCGCAGCATGTCACGCGGCAGCATGGCGCGGCCCACCACCCAATGGCCTCGGTCACCGGTGGTACAGAAGATCTCAGGGCTGCTCTGAAACAGCTCCGTCACAGCGCGGTGCGGGCAGCGCTGCAGCTGCGCGCCGTTGAATCAATCGAATTCCACCACCCGCTCGGGCGGAGTGTGCGAAGGGATGTCTGAGCTCACGTCAAACCTCCATGGCGCGCCAGCCCGGTTGGCAGGGGTTGAAAAAACAAGCCAGGCTGTAGGTCAGCGATGCGGCTGGCGCCAAGTTGGGCCATGGCCGTGTCGAGTTCGCCACGCAGGATGTCCAGCGTCACCGAAGGTCCGTTCGCAGCGCCCAGGGCTCCAGTACCGTACAGAAACGAACGGCCCAACAGCACGAAGTCGGCACCGGCGGCCAGCGCCTTGGCCACGTCCTCGCCGCTGCGCACACCGCTGTCGAACAACAAGGGCATCTGCGGTCCGACCGCATGTCGCACGGCTGGCAGTACCTCGATGGAGGCCGGCACACAGGCCAACTGCCGGCCCCCGTGATTGGACACCACGATGGCGTCGGCACCCATGGAAGCGATGCGCCCAGCATCCTGCGGATGCAGCACGCCCTTGACGATGAGCGCATGCTTCCAGCGCTCACGCAGGCGCTGGAGAACGTCCCAGTCGATATGGGCCTGCGCCAGCGACTGCAGCATGGCGCCGATGTCCAGCGCCAACCCCTGCCCTGGCTGCGCACGGAAATTCTCAAAGCTCGGTACGCCGGCGCGCAAAGTGGCCAGGGACCAGCTCGGGTGCGACAACAGATCGGCCAGCAGGCGCGGGCTCGGCCGCAACGGCAGCGCGAAGCCGTTGGCGCGGTCGCGCAGGCGCCGGGCGGTGAAGTTGGCATCCACGGTCAGCACCAGGGTGCGGATGCCGGCTGCCTCGGCCCGCTCCAGCAGCCGGTCGGCCGTGGCCGCATCGCCGCCCAGGTAGATCTGGAACCAAGTGTGCTCCGGCGCCAGCCTGGCGATGTCCTCGATGGAGGTGCTGGCCATGGTGGACAAAGCATAGGGAATGTTGGCGCGCGCGGCCATCGATGCCAGAGCCTGGTCCGTGCCCGGCCAAGCCAGGTTGCACAGGCCCATGGGCGTAACGCCGAAGGGCATGTCATAGCGCCGACCGAGCAGTTCGGTCGACAGGTCACGCTGCCGGCAGGGCCGAAGCACCCGCGGCACCAAGCGCAGGCCCTGCAAGGCTGTCTCATTACGGCGCAGGGTATCCTCGCTGCCAGCGCCGCCGTCGATAAAGTCGAAGACCACGCGCGGCAGCCGGGCCTTGGCGCGAAGCCGCAGTTGGGCAATGCTGTGCATGGCTCTCAAGCTTGCTGTCGCGGCTTTAGGACTTTGCCGCCTTCAGGCGCACCTGCTCGTACCAGGACGGGCTGGCATACCACTCGACCACGATGCGCCGGTCCTCGATGAGCCAGCGCTCGTCCTCGCGACAGAAGGTGTCGATATAGCGGCCGGCGTGGTCGAGGCCGAAGCGGGTCATGGCCATGAAGTAGGTCCAGCCCTGGGCCCGGTCGTCGTCGATGAATTCCACGCGCGAGGTGGTCAGGTTGTGGCGCAGCAGCGGAATCGATTCGTCGGGCAGCCGGTCGGGGCGGCCAGCGCCGATCACCGCCTCGTAGAAAGCCTTGATCGCATCACGACCAGCGGTGCGGTTACCACTGGACAGTTCGAGCCGGGCCTGCGGCATGAAGGCACCGGCCACGCCATCGGCATCGCCGCTGTCGACGCTGTTGCAATACACCGCCATGGTGTGCTGAATTTGCACCCGGGCCAGGCTGTGCAATGTGCTCATCCGAGGGTCTCCTTCCAGAGGTGGGCACCGCCGCCGACGGCCAGAACCTGCTCAAGAAATCCTTGGGCGGTCATGGCAAAAAAGGCAGTCTGCAGCGATCAATCCAAAGGCACAACCATCATAATGTATACAGGTATAGTCAGAAAAATATATATCCCTTCCTGGCCCGGTGCCGCTCAACCCAAGGACAGCACACGCGATGCACAAGTTACCCGTCTACCAAATCCTCGCTCAGGACATCAAGGACCTGGGGGTCGACACCGTGTTCGGTCTCATGAGCGACGACATCTGCCAGCTCTTTGCCACCCTCGACGCGATGGGTGTGCGCATCATCGGCGTGCGCCATGAGACCCAGGCGGTGATGGCTGCCGCCGGCTATGCCGCAGCGACGGGAAAGCTGGGCGTGGCACTGGTCGGGCGTGGTCCGGCCATGGCCAATGCGGTTCATGGCACCTTGTCGGCCGCCAAATCGGGGATGCCGGTCCTGCTGATCAGCGGCGATGCGCCCGTGGGACGCGGCGTGGCGAACGCACTCGGCCCTGACCTCAAGTCATTTCCCGCCGCAGCCGTCACCCGCGCCTGCGGCATCCCCACCTTCGTGCCTTCCAGCACCGAAGCGGCGCGTCAGGCCCTGGCCGATGCCGTTGCCGAAGCCTCATTGGGCAAGACGGCTGTGCTGTTGCTGCCCACCGACATTCAGGTCGGCTATGCCATGGCCGTCGAGGGGCCCTCCCCCGTGCGGCTGCTCAGCCCACCGGCGCCACAAGCTGCGCGACCAGCCTCGATTGAGACGGCGGTGCGACTGCTGTCTGAAAGCCGCAGGCCCTTGATCGTCGCTGGCGTCGGCGCCTACCGCGCCGGGGCGCGCCAGGCCATCGAGGCGCTGGCCGACAAAACCGGGGCCCTGCTGGTCAATGCGCTCAAGGCCAAGGATCTGTTTCGAGGTCACCCCTACGACATGGGCATCCTCGGCTCCTCATCGACCTCGGTGGCCCGCCGTCATGTTGAGCAGGCCGACTGCGTGCTGGCCATCGGCGTGGCACTCAATTCCCTGACCATGAGTTCAGGCAGCGCGCTGCCCCCCGTGCCCCTGATTCATGTGGACGCGGTGCGTACCCATATTGGGCGCTGGTGGCCGGCCGACGTGGCGGTGGTGGGCGATGCCAAACGGGTGGCCCAGCAACTGCTGCAAGCGCTGCCCGAACGAAGCGACGCCGACAAGCCCTGGCATACCGAGGCGGTGCGACGCGAGTTGGCTGCCTTTGAGCACACCATGGACTTTCAGGTCGCGCACACCGAGCGCACGGTCGACCCTCGGGTGCTCACCCTGGAGCTCAGCCGCATGCTGCCTGCGCGCCGCCATATCGTCTTTGATGGCGGCAATTTCATGGCCAACTGGGCCTATTTTTCAGTGCCCGATCCAAGCTATTTCACGCACAGCCTGGACTCTGGCTCGGTCGGCCTGGGCCTGGGCACTGCGATCGGGGTGGCCCGTGCAAGACCTGACTGCCCGGTCCTGCTGATGATCGGAGACGGCGGCATGCTGATGTCCATGGGTGAGATCGAGACGGTGATCCGCGAGGACTTGCCCATGATCGTGGTGGTCATGAACGATGCCGCCTACGGCGCCGAAGTCCATATCCTCAAGGGCCAGAACATGCCGCCGGCCAAGGCAGAATTCTTTGATGTGGACTTCGCGCCCATGGCCGAGCCCTTGGGCTTCGAGACCCACACCATCCGTTCCATGGACGACCTGCGTCAGCTCGCGCCTGTGCTGGCCCATCCCCAAGGCCCGATCCTGCTGGACTGCAAGATCAACGGCGAGGTGATCGCGCCCTTCATCACCGAATTCATCCACAGGGACAGCGGCGACAAACCCTGAAGCTCTCACCGGGTGCACGAATCGCCGGCAGCCTCGCAAACAAAGTGGTGCTCGGCCGATCGCTGCGGCTCAATGGGGCAACAGCCTGCCGTCAACGTAGAGCAAAGCCTGATCGCTGTCAAACGACACCGAAACCGGATCACCCGGCTTGAACATACTGCTGCCCACCGGTGTGGTGGCGTACAGACTAAGGCTACCGAAACGCAGCACCGAGTCAAGCTCGCCGCCAGAGTAAAGCGCCTCTTCGACGCGGCCGCCGGTCAAAGTCATGTGGCCGTTTTGCGCCAGGGGCTGGCCTGGCCCATGCACACGCAGTGCCTGCGGCCGCAGGAAGAGCTGCAGCGGCCCCGGGTGGCGCTCGACCGCACCGAGCTCACCTTCGATACGACCTGCCTCGCAGTGCCAGCCGCCGCCTTCACGTCGCAACTGCAGTACGTTGCGGATGCCCAGGAAACGGGCGACATAGTCGGTCGCCGGACGCTGATAGACGGTGCTGGCGCTGTCGAGCTGCTCGATGCGCCCGGCATTCATCACCGCCACCCGAGTGCCCAGATTGAAGGCCTCGAGCTGGTCATGGGTCACGTAAATGCCAGTAAAACCCAGTTCTCGGTGGATGGCGCGCAGATGAGTACGCAGCTCTACCCTTAACAGGGCGTCCAGATTAGACAGGGGTTCATCGAGCAGCATCACCTTGGGCCGCGGTGCCAGCGCACGGGCCAATGCGATGCGCTGCTGCTGACCGCCGCTGAGCATGGCGGGATAGCGATCGGCCAGGTGATCGCATTGCACCACTTGCAGCACCTCCCGGGCTCGCGCAGAGCGCTCGGCTGCGCCTATGCCACGGGCTCGAAGCGGATACGCGACGTTGCGCTGCACGGTCATGTGCGGCCACAGCGAATAGTTCTGGAACACCATCCCGATGTCGCGCAGATGGGTGGGCTGATTCAAACCGCTGGCCGAGTCGAAGACGGTCTTGCCTTCCAAGATGATGCGACCTTCCTGCGCATCCTCCAGGCCAGCCACGCAGCGCAGCAAGGTGGTCTTGCCGCAACCGCTGGGTCCAAGCAGAACCAGCATTTCACCCGCCTGCACATCCAAGTCGACCTGGTTGACGTCGACCACCCGCACCGACCGATCGCGCTAAAGCATACGAACGAAGTCGACCAGGGTCAGTTCGCCGGCCAACACGTCGGCGCCGATGAGAACATTCCAGTACTGCTCGGCACCGTACTGCAGCCGCCACTGCAGCAAACGCCGGGTCATGATGGACAGTTCGAACTCATCGGTCATGCCCATGGCGCCGTGTACAGCATGGGCACCGGAAGCAACCAGGCCGGCAGCCTCGCTGGCCCGCGACTTGGCCACGGCGGCGGGCAGCAGCGCCGGCGCGGCACCGTCATATCGGAAGGCCGACTCGGCAGCCAAGCTGCCGGCCAGAACATGTTCAGCCATCACACTGATCTGCTGCTGTATGGCCTGGAACCTGCCAATGGGCTTGCCAAACTGAACCCGGGCATTGCAATGGGCCAGAGACATGTCGAGGACGCGCGCAAGAGCACCGCTGATCAAGGCCGCTGTCAGGGCGCCGGCGCAGGCGCTCAGGGCCGGCCCACCCTCCGAGTCTTCATGCAGGACCTGAGCGTCGGTCCAAGTCAGGTGGGCCATCAAGCTTCTTGGGTCGCTCACCGACTCGCGCTGGGCCTGCCGCGCATCGAGCAAAAGCCAGCGCGGGCCCTCTCGCGCGATCACATGCGAGGCCACCCAGCCACCGGGCACGCTGGAACACTGCAACCGGCCATCGGCGCCGCGTGCAAGCTGGGTAGCCAGGGTGATCATGGCATCCATAGGCAGATTCAGCCCTGCCGGCAGCAGGCCCCGAGCCATGATGGTCTGAGCCAGCGGCAGGGGCAAGCCATAGCGCCCCACGCACTCGAGCAAAGCAAAAAGTTCGCGCGGCGGCAAGTCGGCGCCGCCCTCGTCCTGGCCACGCAGCAGGTCGAGAAAGCCGGCCTGCGCCACCGCCTGCCATAGGCCCGTGCTGCAGCCGTCCTGGGTTTCCAGCTGGCGCACCACCGAGCTGCCGGCGTGGTCACTCAGGATACGGTCCAAGGCATCTAAAAACATGCTCACTCCTCAACGCAATCCCAGGCCGCGGGCAATCATGCCGCGCAAAATTTCCCGCGTGCCACCACGCAGCGAAAAGCTCGGGGCCATTTGCGTCACATAGGCCAGCGTTGCCGCCAGTTCAGTCTGCAGCGCCGAGGCGCTGGCCGGCTCTGCACAGGCAGCGATCAGCTGCGGGACGGCCTGCTCAAACTCGGTGCCCAGATCCTTGATCAAGGCCGCTTCGGTGACTGGGCTTTCACCCCGCGCCAGCTGCGCGGTGACAGCGATGGACATGTGGCGCAGGGTCGCCAAATGGGCGGTCAGCCGACCCACCGCAGCCAGCTGGCTGCGATCGCCACTTTCGCGCAGCACCCGCAGCCACAGCTCGAGCAGCACGATGCTGGAATAAATCCGCTCGGGCCCGCTTCGCTCGAAGGCCAGCTCGGCATTGACCTGCGCCCAGCCGCTTCCTTCGGAGCCCACCAGGGCATCGGGGGCGAGCTGCACCCCTTCGAAGAAAACCTCTGAAAAATGGGCATCGCCGCTCAGATCTCGGATCGGTCGCACGGTGACACCGGGCAGCGACAGGTCGATGATGAACTGCGACAGGCCGGCCTGCCGATCCTCCTTGCTGCCAGAGGTGCGCACCAAGGCGATCATGTACTGGCAGTGGTGGGCATTGGTGGTCCAGATTTTCTGGCCGTCGAGCTGCCAGCCTGCTTCGTTGCGGCTGGCCCGGGTGCCGACGCTGGCCAGATCCGAGCCCGAATTGGGCTCGCTCATGCCGATGCAGAAAAACGCCTCAGCTCGGCAGATGCGGGGCAGGTAGAAGGCCTTCTGAGCGTCGCTGCCAAACTTCAGGATCAGCGGCCCGCTCTGACGGTCGGCGATCCAATGGGCCGATACCGGCGCGCCGACGGCCAGCAACTCCTCCACCAACACATAGCGTGCAAAGGCGTCTAGCTCGGCGCCACCATACTGTGCCGGCAGGGTCACGCCGACCCAGCCGCGCTGCGCCAGCCGGCGGCTGAAATTGGCATCGAAGCCCATCCAGGACCGGGCCCGCCGGGAGGGGGCTGCCGGCTCCAGCGCCTCGGCCAGAAAAGCCTTGACCTGCGCCCGCAGCGCCTCGGCATGCGCTGGCAATTCCGCCAGCCGCAGCTGGCCCAAAAGACTGGTCACGCGCTCTCCTTGGGGTGCTGCAGGAAAAAATCTCGGGTGATTGAAAAAATACAAATATATCCGAACAGTGTCTGGCATATAGTCTTGACCTGCGACCAACCCTAACCAGAATGCATTTCAAGGACCCAGGATCCAGACCGCTGCCGCTCAGAGCCCCAGCTCCCACGGGCATCTTTCAGCGTCACAAGAAGGCGTTTGCATAGACGCCATGAGTCCTACAAAGCATGCATGGATCTGAATCTGGCCATGTTTTCCCACCCCCGTCTCCGGCTCTGCTCGTCCGCCCTCACCTGGGGCCGGGCAGCCGCTGACACCCTCCCTTCCCCATAGACAAAGGTGACCCCATGAAAATCGATCCGTCCGGCATGGACTTTCGCGACCTTCATCATTTGCTCGCGGGCTCCATCGTGCCCAGGCCCATTGCCCTGGTATCGACGCGAGGCGAGAACGGTGTCGACAATGTTGCCCCGCTGTCGTCCATCAACATCGCCTGCGTCAAACCCCCCATGCTCTCGTTCTCGCTGTCGACCCGCCGGCGCAAGGGTGGGGAGAAAAAAGACACCTTGCGAAACATCGAATTCGCCAAGGAATTTGTGGTGAACGTTCCCGTGGTCGAAAGCATCGCCCAGGCCATGAACAAGGCCGGCGCAGAATATCCCGACCATGTCAGTGAATTCACCGAAACCGGGTTGACCCCGGTCAAGGCCGACATTGTGGCCGCCTGCATGGTGGAGGAATCACCCGTGAGTTTCGAATGTCGCCTGGTGCAGATTTCGGAGTTCGGCGAACATCCCAGCGTATCGAGCCTGATCGTTGGCGAGATCATCCGGGTGCACATCAAGGACGAGTTCTTCGCCAACGGTGAACCTCAAACATCCAAGATGAAGGCCATAGGCCGTCTGCTTGAGCCCTACTGCCGTACGAGCGAAATTTTCGAGTTCGACGTCGAATACACCCTGTGAGTCCGGCGCGCGGCGACGACGGCCCCCCCTGGGGGGATGCCCCGCCATGGGGGCTCTGCAGCGCCCCCGTCAGGCTGTTACCTCAGCGACCTGGTCGCATCTCGACATAAGTGGACAGGCGCTCCGGGTAGTCAGCCGGCACGGGCACCGGGGAGGCCATATTGCGCTCGAGCCGACCCATTGCCGCCGGATAGTCCTTGACGTTCAGGTAATAAAAGAAGGACAGCAGACGTTCGGAAAAACGCCACAGGCCGTCAATCTTTTCATAGGTGTCGTCATACCGCAAGGCCGTGACCATAGGCTGCTCATTGCGCCAAACCTCGGCATGCACGGACAACATGCCGCGTGCCTGACTGGGGCTATCAAACCAAATCACATGATCATGCGCAAAGTGGTTGGTCGCTCCCAGCACACTGAAACGCCCTTCGAACTGCTTGAGGATGGCATCAATGCCGGTGGCACGCATGGCGCCGTCCTTGGAGCCAAAGGATGCACCAGCCGTAAACAGCAGCCGCACCGCATCGAGATCGCGGTTGTCAATCGCAAAGTTGTAGCGGGCCGTCAGATCACGAATGGCCAATTGATCTTCAACCCTGCGCAGACGCTCCTCCAGGCTAGAGTCGGTGGGTGCTGCAGTGCGGTTTGGAATGCTCATGTGTTGTCTCCTTGGGGGCTTCGTTTGAGATGAAAGTCAGCGGCATCAGTCCCGGGTCCGCGTAGCGCGGTATTGCTTCACATAGTGGGCCACCGACCGGTGGAAGTTTTGCGCCCCCCCCTCATTACGGCCAAACAGCATCTCGGTGTTGGCGCCCGACTTGAGCCCCTCCTGGATGCTGAAGCTGGTGGAATAGTCCTCGTCGCGCACGATCTTGGCATACAGCACGATTCGATCCTTCATCGCCTGCAACTGCTCGGGCGTGTCCTGCGAGGGATCACGCGGATTGACATGGATTTGGTGGGTGATGCAGCGATCGGGCGCAATCGGAAGCATTTGAGAGACCAGTCCGCCATGGCGGTCTGCGGAGATAGAAATGTGCGGAAACAAGGTACGCACCGCATGGAAATAGTTGTCGCCCCATTGCGAGGACGGCACATCCTTCATCTTGAGCATGAGCTTGGGGTCATTGCCCCAGGCATTGCCGGCCATGCGCTGATGCGGACCACAGGACAAGGGTCCATAGCGGTCATACAGGGATACCGATGTCAGGCTCTCTCGCTTCCAGAATTCGTGCAGGGTTTCCCGGTGCAGGAAGGGGATGTGATAGGACTCGAGATAACCATCGTGGGTGATCTTCCAGTTCGCACTCTCGAGCTGAGAGCGGCCATGCACAAACCATTTGTCGGCCTCCAGGCCAGCCAATTCATGCAGCATGCCCCCCAGATAATCGTCGATGTCGAAGTTCAGGCCGCGGGTGATGCAGACCCACACAAAACCGACGCGCTCCTCGCAGGGCAACTCCTTCAGGCCCAGGGTGGAGCGATCGATCTCGCCGAATTTTCGCGGATCGGCGGGCGCCAGCAAATGCCCCGCCGCGTCAAAGCGCCAGGCATGATAGGGACAGGTGAAGTTTTTGGCATGCCCCAGCTCCTCATGGGTCTGGGTGACGGCCCGGCCACGGTGGGTGCAGGCATTGATGAAGGCGCGCACCCGCCCGTCTTCACCGCGCACGATCAGCACCGGCACATCAAGCACCTTCATGGCCTTGTAACTGCCGGGCTGCGGCAGCTCGGCGCTGAGGGCCAGCATCAGCGGCAGGCGACGGAAGATCGCATCCATCTCTTCCTGCCAGCTGTCCGGGCTGTAGGATGCCACCGGCAGGCGGTAGATGTCATCCGTGGAATCGGTGGTGCCGGCTTCGGCATGATGCAGGGCACGACCGACCATGGCATGGATTTGCTGACGAACATATTCGGACTGGGCCATCTCTTCCTCCTGCTTGCAATGACAAACGCCCGCGCGGCTTCGGTGCCTTGCGTCACCTTCCAGATACCCGGCGGGCTCTGCGTGGGCAAGGCTTAGAACCTCAAGCGTCTTTTATACAAGAAACAGCGCGCCAATATTTTGAGCCGCGCCTGTTCCGCAGCCGGGGTTTCCCCAATGAGCCACAGCAAGCGGGGAAATCTTGCCCCGCAAGCACGGCAGCGAAAGCCTCAAGAGGGCCGGGCGGGCGTCGATTGGGTGACCCAGGCCTGCGGCCCCCAAGGGGTCACGGGCCCGTCACCCTGGGCCTGAAAACGAGACGGCAGGTCTTCGACCATGTTCCAGGTCGCCGCAAGACGGCCAAAGCCGATGCACAAAGCGCACCAGGAACCCAATTCCACCACCGCCTTGTCGTTGAAATGCAGCGCCAACTCGGCATAGGTGGCGTCGTCAATGGCCAGATGGTTATTGGCCATCAGATCGGCAAAGCGCAAGGCCGCACGCTCGTCCGCCGTCAGATCGTCGGCCTCCTGAGGTTTTTCGAGCGAACAGACCAGTTCCTCGGTCACGCCGTCGGCCACCGCGTCCCCGTAGCGCATGGCCATGCAGCTGCGGCACTGGTTATGAAAAGCGATGCGCAGCCTGACCAGCTCCCGCAAGCGCTCGGACAGGACCGCATGCTGCTTGAAAGCGCCGGCAAAGCGGACATAGGCCTTGGCCAATTCCGGATGGTGGGCGCGTACGCTGGTCGGCCGCATTTCACGTTCACTCTTGTGGTCAGCGCCGAGCATTTGCCGCAATTCGGGGTCGAACTCCTGCAGCGAGAGGGATCGGATGCGTTGCATGGTAGGGTCCTCCTGGGAAACGGGCCGATCAAAGGCGACTGTCGATATAGCTTTGCACCAAATCTGGCAGATCGGCCGCTTTGGGCGCCATGCCTGGCCAGCGCACACGCATGGGGTCGGCCAAACCGTCGGCGACCTCATCGAAGGGCAGGACATAACGAAAGCGCACTTCACGCTCCTGAAACAGCCAGCCATCAGCCGCACGAATGTAACGATCCAGGTAACGCAGCGACAGCCGGAAAGTCTTGCCGGCAATGCACAGTTCAGCATGGGCATTGACCACGCCGCGGGCTTGCGTATCGGATTCGAAATCGAAATGCCAGCTGTGGGCATAGTGGGTGGTGGCGGTGTAGGCAGCCAGTCGCTCGCGGTAGAAGTCGAGTACGGCCTGTCGCCCTTCAATGCCGCAAAAAACACCATCGGCGGCAAATAGGCTGCCTAGGGTTTTGAAATCGCGGTCATCGACAGCCACCCCATAGCGGGAAAGCAGCTCGCCGATAAGCTGCCTGTCATCAATGCGGCGCACCCTTCGCGCCAGGGCCTGCAGATCCACGAATTCCTGATCCATGCTGACTCCCTCGGAGTGCAAAGACTCCTGACCACAATCGGCTGCGCAACATCCGTCGCACCGCCTCCAGGGACGGACATCAAGCAAGTTGCGACCTGTTCGCACGGCAGTGTAGGTCGGACCAGGCCGCCTGGCTGGCATCTTGGCGACGCACCCATTGCTTTGAAAGCTGAAGGGGAGTTTTCTGGACAGACTGCCTCCCCACTGCCTGGGCGCTTGACGGGGCAGTGACTGCGCGACAAGCTCATGCCGCCCTGCCCCCTTCGTGGAGACCGTCACAGCCCTGGTCCAAGGCGAACTGGACACACATCGCTCGCGCTTGATGCAGCGACGCTACAGGCCGTCGGGTCAGGGCAAGAAAGCCTCGCGCTTGACCTGAGCGCACCCAGCCCCCCACCCCGCTGGCCGGGCTTCTGTGCCGCAACTGCCGCCCAGGGGCGAGCTCCAGCCCTGAGCGCCGGCCGCCGCGCCGGTATGCGCCTACAGGGCGGGCCTCTGAAAGGATGACGCCCGCACACGAATTTGATTCTTATGCCCGAGCAAGTCCATTCACTAGGATTTAGCCGACAGAAAAAAATAAATCTCAAGCACTCATTCAATATTATTGAGTGTCGTATTGAAAACCCTTGCTAACTTGAAAATGAGAAACAAATGATTTGCCTTACCGCGCCCCATGGTGCGGATGGGGTAAATGGCGGTCGCTTCGGCGGCTATTTTCCGGCAACCAGAAGGAGGAATTCACATGAAATGGGACCAAATCGAAACCGATTGGAAGAGCTACAAACAGCAAGCCAGCAGCCAGTGGAGCAAGATCAACGATGAACAGCTCAGTGCCACAGGCGGGAAGCGTGAAAAGCTGGCCGCAAAAATACAAGAGGTTTATGCCGTGAGCAAAGACGAGGCCGAAAAGCAACTCAAGGCCTTTGAAGACAAGGCACAAAAACCTCAGGTCAACAAACCAAGCATGGATAAATAATTCTTGCGACTCCCTCAGTCGCGGCAAAAAATTTTCGCGACTGAGGGTTTTCCAACAGCTGGCTCATTGCAGCCCTTCACACAGTAAGGCGCACCAGGCCAGAGATCAGCAAGTATTTGAAAACCGGCCGATTCAATAACACACAAGCAGGAAAACCCATGAACTTCTTTACTTTTTTCAAGAGCGCCATTTTTGCCACCCTGGTGGCCGTCTCGGTGGGCTGCGCTTCAACGGCCGCCCAGGAAGGAACAGGAGAGTACTTTGACGACAGTTGGATCACCACCAAAATAAAAGCCGCCATGTTCAATGAATCCACGCTGAAATCAGCCGAAATCAATGTTGAGACCTTCAAGGGCGAGGTTCAATTGAGCGGATTTGTGAGCTCCGATGCCGAAATCAACAAGGCCGTAGAACTCGCTCGGGCGACCAAAGGGGTCAAGACCGTGAGAAACGATATGCGGGTCAAGGGACGATAAGCCGCAGCAGCCCTGGCCGGCCGTCGATGCCGGCCGCAGCTGACAAGCGGCTGCGACTTGGACGGGGCATCGCAGCGAGCCCCGGCGCAGGCCAAGTGTCGGTGCCGACTCAGAAAGAAAATTCCTGCTCATCGAGGACTCACAAGGGCTTTAATGGGTCGGAGCGATCTTTCGCTTGTCCTGACTTGTGGCCTCTCAGCGCCCTTCGCAGTCAACCGCTCAACTGCTTGGCCCAGAGCCGAAGCCATTGATGCATGAGATTTGAAATACGGACTGTGGACTGAACTGCATGCCAGGGTTCGCCGGGAAAGCGACAGGCGGCTGAATGAAATTGGGCGTTGCGCCCCCTTAGGGCGATTCAGGATCGCAATGGACTTGAAAAGCCGATCCATCGACCAGATTCATAGCCAGATCCGATCCGCCAGGAAAGTCACTTGTCACCCAGCGAGGAGGAATGGCCTTTGCGCGTCATCGTCCCCCAACTCCCCTCGCTTTGGGTCGCCCAGCGATACAAGCCCACCAGGCGCCACCATGCCGCCAGTTGCCGATAGCCCAGGTTCTCCAGACAAGCCACC
>JBAXEN010000060.1:0-16206 GCA_037140415.1 Betaproteobacteria bacterium
CGCTGGCGGCAGATTGAATTCTTCGCGGAAGTAGATCGCCACAAATTGGTGGTTTTTCAAGGCGACGCGGGTGAACTCGCGCACCAGGGATTCAAAGCGTTGCAGCGGACTGCCGCCCATGGACAGGGCTTGTTCTGTTGCGGCCAGGGCATCACTGGTGCCGCGCTCGCAGATTTCTATCAGCAGGTCGGCCTTGGACTGAAAGTGGTAATAAACAAAGGGCTTGGTCGCGCCCAGACGCTCGGCCAGCTCGTTGACGGTGGACTGCAAATACCCCCGCTGGTAGAACAACTCACCGGCCTCATAGAGGATGCGGTCGCGCTTGAGGTTCATCACATCGTCACGCAGCGACTGAACAGCTGAGGGAAGCTTGCGCCTGGGCGTGGTGCTGCCTACAGTTTTATCGCTGGACCGAGTTGCCATGATGAATTTGTCCTTTTGTCTTTGTTCCTCTGGCTCGGTGATGCAGCTGGGCTCAGTGGCCGAGCGAGGCTGAATTTATCTCAGATTTTGCATGCTGATAGATCTAACTATCTGCTGAATTCTGACCAGTTTAAGGAAAGTTTGGGTGGGTAAACACCTATCTTTTACCCTGCCCATTGGGTGGGTAAACACCTATCTTTTACCCTGCCCATGATACCAATCGGAATAATAAACTTTCCCACAGGTATGTCGTTCTGGAGCGCCAGTATGTCTGATAAATCAAACCCAGAGGGAATGTGATGGAACTCGACGTCATCAAGATCATCGAACAGGATCCGCGCCGCAAGGCGCTCAAAGAGGACTTCGTTGCGCGGCGCGGCTGGTGGGCTCCATTCTGGGATGACTTCCTGGCCCTGGATGTGGAAATGTTTGAGGCGTTTCTTGAGTTCGGCTCTGTGGCCTGGAAGAAGGGGCATCTGCCGCCCAAGGTAAAAGAGTTCATCTATGTGGCCATCGACTGTGCCACCACGCACATGTACGAGCCTGGCCTGCGCATTCATCTGCGCAACGCCTTCAAATTTGGCGCCACCAAAGAAGAGATCATGGAGGTCTACGAGTTGGTGTCCATCATGGGCATGCACACCATCTCTATGGGTGTGCCGGTGCTGCTCGATGAGCTTCGCGCGCATGGCACGCCCGTTGACAGAACCTTCAGTGCCGAGCAGCAGTCCTTGAAAGATGCCTTTATCGCCGAGCGCGGCTGGTGGGCGCCGTTCTGGGACGACTTCTTGCTCATGGACGTGGAACTGTTTCGCGCCTTTCTCAACTTCTCGACCGTGCCCTGGAAAAAAGGGTATATCGAGCCCAAGGTCAAGGAATTCATCTACATCGCCATCGACGCATCAACCACCCATTTGTACGAGCCAGGCTTGCGCATCCACATCCGCAATGCGCTCAAATTTGGCGCCACAAAAGAGGAGTTGATGGAAGTGTTTGAGTTGGTCTCAATCCTAGGCATGCACACCATCTCCATGGGCGTGCCGGTCCTGACCGACGAGTTGCGCGCCGCGCCTTGAGACCGGTGCCACGGGCGGGCTGCCTGATGCGGGCTGTTAGCTTGAGCCTTTAGCGCTCGCCGCGCCAGAGCCAGGCCACGATCAGGTCTGAGCGTGGCAGAGCCCGGCAGGCCAGTGTCTTGCCTGAGGACGCCTGCTGTGGGCTGAGCGCGGCGTCGGCGCGCGCCAGCATGGTCACCTTGCCCGATTGCAGTTCGCTCACGCACATGCCGCAGTTGCCGCTGGCGCAAGCAAAGGGGTAGTCGATGCCGGCGTGCCTGGCCGCCTGTAAAACGGTCTGGTCGGAGCGGCAGGAGATGGTCGCGCCGGTGTTGACGATGGTGAGTTGGTAGTTTTTCTTTTTCATGCAGCCCCCTGTCCGCGCCGCGATGGCAGCTTGCGGACGGTCGAAAATTCCTGGTTGAACCAGATCACCGAGGGGAAGCGTTCGAAAGCGTGGCCGTACAGGGCCAGCGCCACGGAGGGCTCATCGCCCACCACCTCCTGACTGTGGATGTCGTGGTCGCCCATGGCATAACCATGCCCGCGCTCCATCATGACTTCACCGATACGCTTGATGGTGGCGTGGCCCGGCACCGAGCCGTCGTCAGTGCGTCGCCACATCACATGTCTTTCCCTGCCGGAGACAGCCGCGTTGATGCACCAAATGCTGTGCGCATGCGGATTGGACATCTTGCCAGGCATGGAGATGATCAGGTGCAGAGCCAGGCCGTCGTCAGGTTCAACCAACAGTGAATGAACGCGGGCTTCATGAAGCGGCGCGTCAAAATCGCTGAGTGGGAACAGATCGGTGCGCGCGGCCAGCGTAGCCAGCTTGAGCTTGAGCGCGTGCAAGGCCGTAGGCGTGCTGCCTTCCGGCTCTAGGACGGCGTGAGCCTGACGCATGAGCGTCTGGCAGGCTCGCAGACGCCGGTTGGCAATGGCCGACTTAAGGGTGCGGGTGGACATGGCAGCTTTCCTTGTTGATGTGTGGCGGCCGCTGACACTCAGGCGCAGGGATGCTCTGCGAAGGCAAATCCCATGGTGCGCAGATGGTAGAACAGGCCGCCGTCCTGCACCACCAGAAACACCGCCTGTTTCTGGCCGTCGTTGTGGTGGGAGTGCACGCTCTGCGGCGGCGTCACGGTGGTAGCCCAGGGTACCCAGTTCTTGCGTCGCCCATCCATCAGGGAGTAGGCGCCTTCGGTCTGGATCAGCAGCATCACCGCCGCGGCATTGTGGCGGTGAGCTCGCTGCGATGTGCCTGGGGGCAGGGCGTTGAGCGCCAGCGTCAGCGTGGGCATGACGTTGCGGCTGGCCTCCTGATGCTCGGAAGAAAACAGCACGGCGATGCCAGCCGTGGCCTCATCGCGGCCGATATCCTGCAGCATTTTGAGTTGGCGGGCAATTTCATCTGCGGTGTAGTGCACCAGATCTGTCGGGGCTTGGCCAGGGGCGGGGGGCTGCAACGCCTCAAAAGCCAGCTGCGGCTCGTTGGTGACCAGCCACAGCACCGCATCGCTGGCTGCGCTGTGGCTGTAGGGCTGGCCGCCCGGCAAAATGAACACATCCCCGCTGTTCCAGGCGATTTCTCCTGAGGGCCCGCGACTGCTGCCCCGGCCCCGGATCACATAGCAGAGCACGCCGCTGGCCGCAAAGTCGGTGCTCAGGTATTCGCCGGCGCGAATGCGCCCGTAGCGCGCCAGGATCAGTGGCGCCGTAGCTGGAAAGGGGCAAGCCAGCACCGGTGACAGGTCGCAGGCGATCAGGCCGGTTGGCGTGTCTTCAGCCAGGGCACGGGCCGGCTCGTCGGTAAAGACATGGTCGGGTACTGCCGGCAGCTGGATGTCAAACGCGTTGCCCGGATTGAAGAAGCGCGCTCGCGCTTGGGCTGCGCTGCCTGGCTGCAGGGCATGCTGCACCGGCAGATCAGCAATTGTCAAACGCTGGGTCGTATCTAAGGGCGGTTTCATCGCTAGGGCCTCAGATCCCGAGCAACTGGCGGGCTTCGGTCATGGTCGCCGGCCTTTCGCCGACCGCGCGAATGATCTCCACCGCTCGCTCAACCAGCGGTGCATTGCCCGGTGAGAGCTGGCCCTGTGCCAGATAGAGGTTGTCTTCCAGACCCACGCGCACATGGCCGCCCAGAATCACCGCCTGGGCGACCATCGGGAACTGCAGGCGCGAGATGCCAAAGCCCGCCCAGACCGACCCAGCCGGCAGTTGGTTGCGCATCAGAAGCATGGTTTCGGTATCGGCCGGTGCTCCCCAGTTAACGCCCAGACACATCTGAAACAGCGGTGGCGCCTTGACCAGGCCGCGGCGAACCATGTCGGCAGCGAGTCTGAGGTGGCCATGGTCGAAAACCTCCAACTCGGGCTTGACCCCGGCAGCGGTGATCATATTGACCATCTTGTCCAGATGCTGAGGTACGTTGATAAAGGCCGACGCATCGAGGTTCATGCTCACCACATCCAGGCTGCACAGGTCGGGCTTGAGCTCAAGCACATGGCCGACGCGTTCTTCGGGCGTGGTGATGTTGCTGTCGCCGGAGGCGCGCCGTGGGTCGTCCTGACTCGGAATAAAGATCCCGCCAAAGCCGGTGCTCAGATTAATCAGGACATCGACCCCGCTCGCGCGGATGCGCTCGACCACCTCGCGGAAATACTTCGGATCCAGCGTGGCCTTGCCGCTGTCAGGCTCGCGCACATGGATGTGCGTGATGTGGGCGCCGGCACGGGCCGCCGCAATGCATTCGCTGGCGATCTGCTCGGGCGTGATCGGCACGTGCTTGTTGATGCGGGTGGCTTCGACTGAGCCCCCGGTGACTGCACAGCTGATGATGACGGGTCTGGCCATGGCGCTCTCCAGTTTTTGTATTTGCCGACAGGCTAAGCGGCGATCTTTTCCATGTGATGGCAGCGCCCAAAATGGCCGGACGCCATCTCGCGCAGCGGCGGCGGCTCGCTCGTACATTCGGCCGTGGCGTGCGGGCAGCGGGTATGAAAGCGGCAGCCCGCAGGTGGATTGATCGGGCTGGGCAGGTCGGCGCCGGCCACCAAGGCACCAATGCGCGCCTGGGCGGATCCGGCTGCCACCAACTGTCGGGTGTAGGGATGCAGGGGGCGGCTGAAAACGTCCATGGCCGAGCCGACCTCGACCAACTGGCCCAGGTACATCACGCCCACATCGTTGGACATGTAGCGAACCACAGCCAGGTCATGGCCGATGAACAAATAGGTCACGCCGAGTTTGCGCTGTACCTCTTCGAGCAGCTTCAAAATCTGTGCGCGCACCGAGACGTCGAGGGCTGACACCGATTCGTCGAGCACGATGATGGTCGGGTCGACCGACAGAGCCCTGGCGATCGCAATGCGCTGACGCTGCCCGCCGCTGAATTCATGCGGGAATTTGTGCAGATCTTCGCGCCGCAGTCCGACCAGCGCCAGTAGCTCTGCGGCTTTCCCTTCGGCCTGCGCCCAGCTGAGCTTTTCCTTGGTGACCAAGGGCTCAGCGATTATTTTGCCGGCGCGCATCCGTGGGCTGAGTGCGCCATAGGGGTCCTGCAGCACGGTTTGTACCGTGCTGCGGTAAGCCCGCTCAGCGCTGGCGTCCTGCGCAAAGATGTCCTGCCCGTCAACCAGCAGACTGCCTTGTGTTGGCCGCTCTATTTTCAGCAGCATCTTGGCGATGGTGGTCTTGCCGCTGCCCGATTCACCCACTAGGCCAAAGGTCGAGCCGCGGCTGACCTGGAAGGTGACATCATCGACCGCCCTGACGATGGGCCCGGCCTCAAACAGGCGCTGGCGGCTGAGTTGGTAGCACTTGTGCAGGCCGCGAGCCTCGATCAGCGGTGCGCTGCTCGAATCGGTGGAGCTGTCCTTCGGACTCTTCATGGGCTTGAGCTTAAGGTAGGCGCTGCGGGTGCAGCGTTGCCCGGGTGCCAGCAGGCCACCTGATGATGTTCACCGACCCGCTCTTGCCGAGGCTGTTTCTCGCAGAGCGAGCTGGCCTGCGGGCAACGCTCTGCAAATGCGCAGCCGGCGCCGAGTTGATCCAGTCTGGGTACCTGACCGGGGATGGAGTTGAGCTCGATGCGGCCCTCAACCACCTTGGGCATAGAGCCGATCAGGCCACGGGTATAGGGGTGCTGCGGCTCACTGAAGACCTGTTCGGTGGGACCAGCCTCGACAATGCGGCCGGCATACATCACGAGAGTCCGCTCACTGATGCGACGCACGACGCTCAGATCGTGGGTAACGATGATGATGGCCACATTGGATGTTTGCCGGATCTCCCAAAACAGCGACAGGATTTCTTCCTGCACAGTCGCGTCTAGCGCGGTGGTGGGCTCATCGGCGATCAGCAGCTTGGGCGAAGCCGCGGTTGCAAAAGCGGTGAGGATGCGCTGCTTCATGCCACCGCTCATTTGGTGCGGATACTGCCGCACCCGTACCTCGGGTGCGGTGATGCGGACCCGCCTCAAAAGTTCCACCGCATCGCGCTCGCTGGCGTTCAGCCGAGCGCCATGCAGGCCCAGGACTTCGCGCGCCTGGTTGCCGATGGTGAACAAGGGATCGAGCGAGGTCATGGGGTTTTGCAAAATCATGGCCAGATCGCGGCCTCGAATCTCCCGCATCTGAGCCGGGGTCAGGTCGAGCAGGGATTTACCGTCGAACTCGATCGCACCGCTGACCCGGGCGGTCGATTGCAGTGATCGCATCAGGGCGGTGCACATGGTCGACTTGCCGCTGCCCGACTCGCCCACCACGCCCACAATCTGTCCGGCCTCGACCTCGAAGCTGGCATCAGCAACAGCAGCAATGGGCTTGGCAGGAGAGCCGAATTCAACCCGCAGATGTCGAACGGAAAGCAGGGCCATGGTCTTTCGTCTTACAAGCCGGTGCGCGGGTCAAACTTGTCATGCAGCCAGTCGCCCAGCGCGCTGAAGCTGAGCACCGACAGGAAAATGGCAATTCCAGGGAATAAGGCCAGCCACCAGGCAAAGCCCATGAATGATTTCGCATCGGCCAGCATCACACCCCAGGATACCGAAGGCGGCTGCACGCCCAGGCCCAGAAACGACAGGGCCGACTCCAGCATCATGGCGCGTCCGACATCCAAGATGGCGAGGATGGCCACCGAGTTGATGGCATTAGGCAGCACATGACGCAGCGCAATGCGCAGTCGGGAAACTCCCGCGATGCGCGCCAGCAGCACGAAGTCGCGCTCCTTGATGCCGAGCACTTCACTGCGTGCCAGCCTCGCATAACGCGCCCAGTTGGTCAGTATCATCACGATGATGATGTTAGACAGGCCTGGCCCAAAGGCTGCGACCAAAGCCAGGGCCATCAAGATAAAGGGCAGGGCCAGGAAAGCTTCGGTCAGTCGCGACAGCACGGCTCCAACCACGCCGCCGAAGTAGCCGGCCACTAGCCCGATCAAGGTGCCCAATGTGCCGCCGACGGCCACGGCCGCCAGGGCGACCATCATCGAAACCTGTGCACCCGCGACCAGTCGGGCAAGAATATCGCGTCCGAGTTGATCGGTGCCAAAAGGATGGCGCCACGCACCATCGGGCTCCCAAAAGGGGGGCACCATGACGGACTCGAAGTCGATGGTGGTTTCTGAATAGGGTGTCAGCGAGGTGCCGAACACGGCAGCCAGCAACAGCAGCAGGCACATCAGGCTGGCCAGTTTGGGCGGGCCATCCGGGCTTGCCAGCAGGTGCAGCCAGGCCGCGCAGCGCTGCAAGACGCCGGCCTTGGGCGGTACTGATGCAGTCGCACTCATTGGCGCACCCGCGGATCGAGTATGCCCACCAGAGTGTCGACCACCAGATTGATGATCATGAAGCACAGCGCGGTGATCAGGACTCCGGCCTGGATGATGGGGTAATCGCGGGTGAAGATGGCCTCGACCAGCACCTGACCGATGCCCGGCCATGCGAACACTCGCTCCGTGACCACTGCGCCGCCTAGCAGTACGCCAAACTGCAGGCCCAGGAAGGTGATGATGGGCAACGAGGCGTTGCGCAACGCGTGTTTGAAGATGATCAGGCGCTCAGGCATTCCTAGGTTACGCTCCATCTTTACAAAATCGCTTTGCAGAGCGCTGATCATATTGGCGCGGGTCAGGGCCGCGAGCGAAGCCGAGGAGAACAGCGCCAGGGTACAGACCGGCAGGACGAAGTGCTGCCAGGTGCCATAACCCGAAGAGGGCAACACGCCCCAGGTGACCGCAAACAACAGCATCAGGATCAGGGCGAACCAGAAGCTGGGGATAGATTCGCCAGCGGCTGCATACCAGCCGACCATGCGCGACCACAGGCTGCGCGGCTGCACCGAGCCGAGCACGCCCATGGGAACGCCGACACCGACGGCCAGCAGCATGGCCACGCTGACCAGTTGGAAGGTGGCCCACAGGGCCGGCAGGATCAGGTCTATGGCCGGTACGCGGTAGCGGAATGACACTCCAAAGTCGCCCTGACTGATGTTGCCCAGAAAGGTCAGGTACTGCATCACCAGTGGCTTGTCCAGACCGTACTGACGGCGGTAGAACTCGATGTCGGCTTTCGTCGCCTCGGTCCCCAGCACCAGCGGCACCGGGTCTCCCGCCAGGCGCGCCAGCGCGAAGATCAGCATGGTCAGCACAAACAGGGTGCCGAAGGCCTCAGCACTGCGCCGCAGGATGAAGATCGGCATCTCAATATCCCGAGAAGCGCCGCTGCATCATCGGCCCGCTGCGGTTGCCGTGCTGCTCAAGCCTTGGGTGAGGCCGGCCAACTGTGTCCGGAAGTTGGCGACGTTATTGAGCTTGACCTGACCATAACCGCGTACCCGGTCTGGTAGTTCTGCCAGGCGGGCGACCTCGGCTGCGTTGTTGGCATCCAGGCGCTGCAGGGCGCCTCTCATGGCTTGCACATATTCATCAATCAGCGAGCGCTCGATGCGCCGGACCTCGTCGCGGCCGAAAGGGTCGAGCCAGGTGCCACGTACCAATCGAGCCGCTGCCAGCAGCTTTAGCCCTGGCTTGACCCAGCTGCCCAGGCTGATCTTGTGCTTCAAGCCCATGGCCGCCAGGATGGGCGGGTGCAGTTGGAAGGCATAGCGGGTGCCGGGGCCGAATTCGCTCTCGAGCTGACGTTCGAAGGCGGGGTCGACCGACAGCCTGGCCACCTCATATTCGTCTTTGTAGGCCATCAGTTTGTACAGATTCCTAGCGAAGGCCAGCGTGATCGCGCCGGCGCTACCCAGGGCAGCCGCTTCTTGGACCCGGCATTGCTCTACCGCGTCTGCAAAGCGCTGGGCATAGGCGGCATTTTGGTAGGCGATCAACTCACCGACGCGGTGGCGAACCAGGGCCTCGAGCGCCGGGTTACCAGCGGCAGTGACCTTCGCACTGATGGTCAACACCTGAGCCGACGGCGCTTGAGTAGGCCGGGCCGCAGCCGGCAGCGCTGCTTGCAGCGCCCGTGGGTCGGCAATGAATTGGCGTCCGCGGCGGAAGGCCTGGGCATTGCGTTCTTTGGCGACGCCGTTGAGTTCGATGGCTTTTTCGATCAGTTCCGCCGCAATGGGCAAGGCGCCGGCTTGCACCGCCATGCCCACAAGGAAGATGTTGGCAAACTGATCGTCGTCAAACAGGGCCAGCATGACCTCGCGCGCATCTGTAAAGGCGCTCTCGGTGGCACGGCTGACCGCGCGTATGCGCTCGAGGGTCGCCTCCAGGTTCGGGTATTCCACGCCCACCTGAGTCACCATGGCGCCGGTGGGTACCTTAGCAGTCGAGACAATCGCAATGGTGCGCTGCGCCGAGGCCGCTGAGAGGTTGATCTCATTGGCAGCCACCAGTAAATCGCAGCCGAGGTAGAGGTCGCATTCCCCGGCCTCGACCTTATTGGCACCCACAAAGGGATGGGGCGAGAACTTGATGTCTGACACCACCGCGCCGCCCTTTTGCGACATGCCCAGTTGGTCAAAAGCGCGGATATACATGCCGGCCATGGTGGCGGCGGTCGAGATGATCTGCGCGGTGGTGACCACGCCGGTCCCCCCGATGCCGGTGATGCGCAGATTGAAGCCGTCGCGCGCCACCTTGGGCACCGGCGCCGGTAAGCTGTCAGCCGCCAAAGTGCTGACTGTCTTGCCACCAGAGCGGCTTGTGCCGGGTGTGATTTTCACGAATGAAGGGCAATCGCCCAGCATGCAGGAATAGTCCTTGTTGCACGAAGCTTGGTGGATGCGGGTCTTGCGGCCAAATTCTGTGGGAACGGGCTGAACCGACAGGCAGTTGGCCTTGTCTCCGCAATCGCCGCAGCCCTCACAGACCCGCTCATTAATGAACATGCGTTCGACCGGCTCGCTGGCCAACTTACGCTTGCGCTTGCGGCGCAGTTCGGTGGCGCAGGGCTGGTCATGAATCAGCACGGTCACGCCCTCAATAGCCGCCAACTCGCGTTGGGCCTCGTCGAGGCGGTCGCGGTGCCGCAGGTCCACCCCAGGGGCCAGGCGCACGCCCTTGTAGCGATCGAGGTCGTTGGTGGTGACGATGATGCGCGCCACGCCCTCGGCGATCAGCTCGTCGACGAGCTGGGGAACGCCCTTGCCGCCGATGACTTTTTGCCCACCAGTCATGGCCACCGAGCCGTTGACCAGTAGTTTGTAGGTGATGTTGGAGCCGGCCGCGATGCTGGCACGTACCGCCAAACTGCCCGAGTGGTGGTAGGTGCCGTCGCCCAGGTTCTGAACAAAGTGCTTTTGCTGAACATAAGGCGCCATGCCGACCCACATCTGGCCCTCGCCGCCCATCTGGCACAGCCCGATGTTGCTGCCCACCTTTTCAATCGGCCTGGCCACCGCCAGTGCTGAGCAGCCTATGCCCACGCCCACCAGAGAACCTTCAGGCACGACGGTCGAGCGGTTGTGCGGGCAGCCCGAACAAAAATAAGGTGTGCGGTTGGCCAGAGGCTGCACGGGGATGACCGCTCGCGCCGGTTTTTGCTTGTCCTCGACCCATGCGCGCATCGAGGCAGTTTTGCAGTGCGTCAGGATTCTCGGCGCAATCGCCGCGGCGATCACCGGCGGTGGCAGGTCGGCATTGGGGCGTACCAACTCAGAGCCGTCGGGTCCGTGCTTGCCATAGACCGCCGGCGCGCCGGGGCGGCTGTATAAGATGTCCTTGATCGCCAATTCGATGAAGGCCCGCTTTTCTTCCACCACCACGATCTCGTCCAGACCCTCTGCAAACTCAAGCACGATCTGCGGCTCCAGCGGCGACACCATCCCCAGCTTAAGTATTCGAATGCCCGAGCTCGCCAGCGCGCTCTGGCTGATGCCCAACAGGGCTAAGGCCTGGTAGAGGTCCAGGTAAGGCATGCCGGATGCCACAAAGCCGATGCGCGCGGCCTTGTCGCCCTCAATCCGGTTCAAGCCATTGGCGCGTGCATAGCGCCTGGCCAGTTCGGGCCGCGCCGTCACCAGAGACCGTTCGATCTCTGCTGACTTGACCTTGTTCATGTAATTGGCTGACACCTCGTGGACGAAAGGTATCCCGTTTATGGTGTTGTCCGGAATGACCGGCTTGATCTGCTCCTTGCGGACCGCGACGGTTCCGCCGCCGTCGAGCAAATTGGTGGCGAGCTTGAGCCCACTCCACAGGCCGGAAAAGCGCGACAGGGCGATACCGTGCAAGCCCAGCTCGACGATGTCCTGCATATCGCTCGGGCACAGGACCACCATGCCTTTTTCAGCCATGGCCATTTCTGAGGCGCTGGGAATGGCCGAGGACTTGGCCACCACGTCGTCGCCGACCAGCACCAAAGCCCCTCCCTTGGGCGAGGCACCGCTGCAGCAGGCGTGGCGCAGGGCGTCGGTTGCGCGATCGAGCCCCGGCGTCTTGCCATACCAGATACCGACCACGCCGTCATGGGTCAGCTCGCCCATGATCGAGGCCAGTTGCGAGCCCTGGACTGCGGTGGCCGCCAGCTCTTCGTTCAGGCCAGGCACAAAGGTCACATCGTGCGCGTCGAGCAATTTTTTTTGTCGCAGCAGCTCCAGATCAAGTGCGCCCAGTGGAGAGCCGGGGTAGCCCGATATAAATGTGGCCGTTCTCAGACCCTTGCCCTTGTCGATTCGGTTCTGCTCGATCGGGATACGTACGATGGCCTGTAAGCCGGTGAGAAAGACCTCGCCGTCGCGCAGCTCGTAGCGGTCTTCTAGTTGCACCTCATGCGCTGCGCGCGGCGCAACCTCGCTGACTGTCAGATCAGTCTGCGGCGACGACAAGGTCATGGGCTTACTTGCCCTTCTTGATGATGTTCTTGAAGACTGGCCAGGTGGTGTTGACCGTGGGCACCCACTGCACCTCATTGCGCGCCACATAGATCATGTCGGTGGCCCACAGCGGGATGATGGCGGCTTTGTCGTTGATGCGCTGGTAGATGCCGCTGATATGCTTTTCTCGCGCTGGAATGTTGGTGAAGTCGTTCATCTTGTCGATCATGTCGTCAAGCACCGGATCCTCGTACCAGGAGAACTGACTGCCGCTCCTCATGCCGCGCTGCAGGCGGCCGCTGGGCTCCTTGCTGTAGTCCGGGAACATACAAAAGATCATATCGACGTCTGGGCTCTTGGCCATTTCAGCCTGCACCCAGGCCGCATACTCCAGCAAGGTGATCTTGGTCTGTACGCCGGCCTCAGAAAAACGCTGGGCCAGGGCTTCTACCAACTCGCGGGTCTGCGGAATGAAACCGGAGGCCATACCGTAGAAATTCAGCGGCTTGGAAAAATCAAAGCCGGCCTTGACCAGCATTTCGCGGGCCTGTTTGGGATCGATGCGCGGCGCCGGTGTGCCGGTGCAGCCCGCACCACCTTGACCGCAGTTGAGCTTGGCCGGCTGGGCAAAACCGAGGTAAACGCTCTTGGTCAGTTTCTCTGTGTCGACCATGCTCATAAAGGCACGGCGCACTTCTTCATTTTTCATGCGATCGTTCTTGCCGGTCGCATTCATCATGATGTACATATTGCGCAGGGTCGGGCCTTGAATTACCCGCAGGTTCTGCACGCCTTTCATGCGCACCGCCAGGAAGGGCGAGACGTTGTCGGCAATATCTACCTCGCCAGACTGCAACTGGGCCAGTCGGGTGGATTCATCGGTCACGATGCGCAACATCAATTTGCTGACCGCAGGGGCCTTGCCCCAGTAAGCGGTGTTGCCTTCGAGTGCGATGTATTCCTTGATCTTGCGGCCCTTGAACACAAACGGACCGGTGCCCATGGGGTTCTCGCCAAAGACCGCGTCGCCGACAGCTTCCACATGCTTTTTGTTGAGCATGTAGAGGTTGGTGTCCAGGTTTTCCATCAGTCCGGCATCGCGTTTTTTCAGCTTGATCCGCACCTTGAGGGGATTGACGATTTCGACGTCGGCTATGTTGGCAGCCAGCACGCCGGCGCGCGGCCATTTGCGCACCGGATCGATCGCCTTCTGCCAGCTAAAGCGCACGTCTTCAGCGGTGAAGGGGTTGCCGTTGTGGAATTTCACGTTGGCTCGCAGCGTGAACTCGTAGGTCAGGCCGTCGTCCTTGATTTCGACCCCGGTGGCCAGCGTCGGCACCAAATTGCCCTTTTCGTCATGGCCGTACAGGCTCTCATAGACGTTGGCCATCAACAGGTAGTCGTTGGCCGCAAAGAACTTGGTGGGATCGGTGGAGAACACATCCACCGAGATGGCCGCCGTCACGTTCGGGTGGGCGGCCCAAGCAGCGCCAGGGGCGCCCAGGCTCATCAACCCCGACAGCGCCAGCATGGCGGCTCCTACACTGCTGCGCAGGCGTTGGGACCACGAGCCTGCGGGGTGCAAGGTCGCGGCAGACTCGAACGTTTGTCCCGCTTGGATGCAGGTTGAAGGGGTGTTGTCTCTCATGAAATCTCTCCTCCTCGTGGTTTGTCTACCCTTTTTGGGCCTAGATTTTTGATGTCCCAGCCTTACCCACGGGAAATTCTATTCTACCCACAGGTACAATTAGAGCCTTTTGGGTAAGTGTTTTCCCGCACCGCTTCGTTATCCGTTTGCGGCCTGTCGCGCTGCCGGGTGGTCGCCCGAGCGTCCGTGCGGCTGTTGTGTGCTTGGTTCGTGACAGGGTGCCGCACAATTGGCCCGCGAAGCGGTCAATTGTGGCTAGGAAATGCTGAGCCTAAAAGAGTCAACAGAAGGGGCGAGCGTGTTCCAAGTTGTTAGTATTGAATCGGTTCTTCTCTGGGGCGGTGTGCGCCAGAATGGCTGCGGCTTCGTTAGTCGCTTGTCTGGCCAGGGGCGTCCTTGCTGTGGGGGTCATTGCCATCGGATCGGGTGTCTTCAGGCTTAAAATTGTTTCATCTTGAGCGAACTTATAATTGCCGGGGTTAAGTGCCTGTGTCAGGGTGCGGCCCCGACAAGGAGGTTGAGATGAGACGTGCTGCGGATTTGACCCTGAGCGCTGCTGATCGGTCTGAGTTGATGCAGCGCAGCTGCTCCGCCGACGCGCGTTTGGCCCGGCGGGCGCGTATCGTTTTACTGGCAGCGCGTGGCCTGCAGAACAAAGCGATTGCCGAAGAGCTCGGTATAGGGCGGGTTCAGGTGGCGCGCTGGCGCGAGCGCTACCTGCAAGAGGGACTCGATGGCATCTCCCGCGACCTGCCGAGGGGGGCGCCTGCAGCCAGGGTAGACGTCGCCCGCTTGGTTCAATTGAGCCATCAGCCAGCACCTGATCAGCGCTTGAACACCCGCAGCATGGCAGCCGCTTTGGGCATCAGCCCAGCCAGCGTCTCTCGCCACTTGCGGGCCATCGAGCGGACGGCCGAAGGGCATGCCGCCGGACCGGCCCACAGGCCCAAGCCAGCCCCTGCCGGGTCATCGCGGCTTGCCCGTGTATCTGGGGGGGGCAAAGCCCTGCGCGATCGAGTGATCACCCTCAAGCGTGACCGCATCTTGCAAGAGGCGGCCCGGCTGTTTTTTGAGCGCGGCTACCTGCAGACATCGGTCGAGGCGATCGCCGAGCGCCTGGGCGCCACCAAGCCCTTTGTTTACTACCATTTCCAGTCCAAGGCCGAGATACTGGTTGAGATCTGTGAGCAGAGCAACCGCGATGTGCTGCTGGCGGCAGAAAGCGCCATGTCGGCCCCGGGCAGCCCGCGTGATCGCTTCGAGCAGTTCCTCAGCGACTTCACCAACGTGGCCTTGCTGCAGCATCAGCATGTAGCCATTTACTTTCGGGAAGAAATCAGCCTGCCGGCGCAGGCGGCTGAGCGCATTCGCCAGATGCGCAAGTCCATCAATATGCGCCTGACCGCCCTGCTCAACGAGGGAGTGGCGTCAGGAGAATTTCAGATTGAGGACACCCGCATCTGCGCCCTCGTGATTGCCGGTATGTCCAGTTACGCCTTCGCCTGGTACCGTGAAGACGGCCGGCTTGACCAGCAGGAAGTGACCCAGCGCATCGTCAAGATGGCCTTGAACCTGGTGGGCGTCCAATCTAAGCTGCCCGGCCTTGCGCGCTGAGGCCCAAACATCATCAAAGGGACCGCAATGAACCCCATGCACGATCGGATTGCCCTGCACACCTGGACCCTGGACAGCACGCCGTTGGCGCAGGTCCTGACGGTCGCGCGCGAGGCGGGTTACAGGGCTATTGAACTGCGCCACGCTGACTTTGTGCGCTGGCGCGAGGCCGGTCGGGACTTTCGGCAATTGCTGCTCAGGGTGCGCGATAGCGGTTTGCTGGTCAGTGAAGTGGGCACGGAAAATGGACTGTTGTTTGCAGCCGGTGCCGAGCGGCTGCGCCTGCTGGCATCCCTGCGTAAGGTCTGCGAGAAGGCGGCAGCCTTGGACTGCGCTATGGTGATGATGCCGCCCGGTCCAGTAGCCGCCGGCGCCGAGCATGGTCCCGAGGAAAATCTGGCCTTGTGCGCCGATATCGCCGCCGAATATGGCTTGCAGCTGGCCCTGGAGTTCAATTCGCGCCATCCCTTCGTCAACACCCTCGGCAGCGGCTTGGCTCTGGTGGAGGCGGTTGGCCGCAGCAATTGCGGCCTCTTACTAGACACCTACCACCTCCACCGTGGTGGTGGCAGTGCGGCAAGTTTGGCTAACCTGCCTGCACAGCGGATCATTTCAGTTCAGTTCAGCGATGTGCCTGCAGGTCCTGCGTCCGACCAGCCGGTTCCGATAGACCGCCTGCCGCCCGGCGCCGGGACGGTCAGTTTCATTGATATCTTCAAGGCTCTTTTGGCCATGGACTACCGGGGCTTTTTGAGTTACGAGGCGCCCAACCCTTTGCAATGGTGTCAGCCGCCCGCTCTGGTGGTCCGGCAGGGCCTTCATGCGGTGAGGGGCCTATTGGCACAGGCGCAAGAGCATGGACCGGTTCACGACCCAATTGCCCGCCCCCAGTGAGCGTGGCGCTCAATCGCTGCGCTTGGACGACTGCCGGGCGCGCTCGACCCACTCCAAGCCTTCTCTCTGAGCCTGAACCTTCTCCATGGCGCAGCGTATATTTTCCGGGCTGGGGTGGCCCAGGATCAAGGGCTCTCCGTAGCTGCCGTCGGGGCGCTCGGGAAAGAAGATGGTCCACTTGACCCCGTCGATGAATTCACCGTCTTCCACCCGCTCGCGCAACTGCGTCAGCTGCGCCACCAGGCGCTGCTGCTGCTGCTCGTCGGTGAGGTAGCTCACCTCCATGTGCACATCCCCC
>JBAXEN010000061.1:0-16045 GCA_037140415.1 Betaproteobacteria bacterium
CCGCAAACCCAACCCAAAGTGGTGGGGCTGATGTATGTGATGCAGCTGGTGGGCATGATGTTCAGCGCTTTGCTGTTTGGCGATTTGCTGTCGGACTACAGCCCGGGCCGGCTGATTCGGGTGATTCAGGCCGCAGCCATCATGACGCTGTTGCTCAATGTGGTGGCCCTGTGGAAGCAGGAGGCGCGCAGCCGAGGCCGGCAGCCAGGGACGGGCGACGAAGAATCGTTTTCTGCCGCCTGGCAGCGCTTTTGCGCCGGACCGCACACCCTGCGGCGCTTGCTGGGCGTCGGCCTGGGCACCATGGCCTTCACCATGCAGGATGTCTTGCTCGAACCCTATGGCGGCGAGGTGCTGCAGCTGAGCGTCTCGCACACCACCTACCTCACCGCCACACTGGCCCTGGGCGGTCTGATCGGCTTTGGCACCGCCTCACGGGTGCTGGGCCGCGGCGGCGACCCTTACCGCATGGCCAGCTGGGGCGCCTGGGTGGGCCTGCCGGCTTTTGCCGCGGTGATGGCGGCTGCGCCCATGGCCTCGATTCCGGTATTTGTGCTGGGCACTTTTTTAATTGGCTTAGGTGGCGGGCTGTTCGCCCACGGCACCTTGACTGCGTCCATGCAGCTGGCCCCCAAGGAGCAGGTGGGCTTGGCCATGGGCGCCTGGGGTGCGGTGCAGGCCACTGCGGCCGGTGTGGCCATGGTCCTGGGCGGCGCGGTGCGCGAAATCCTCAACGGCCCGCTGGGTCCGCAGGCCTCCTACACCAGCGTTTACGCTCTGGAGATGCTGCTGCTGGTGCTGACGCTGCTGGCCATGGCACCGCTGGCCCGTAACCGAGCGCCGGCATAGGAATTGAACCCGACCGACAATCGACCCCTCTCAAGTCACTCATCACCCGCCTGTTTCAAAGGAAAGCGTCATGCAAACCCATCACGTTCTGATCATCATGTTCATCGTATTTGCGCTGTTCATGATTGCCAATTGGTTCAATCGCCCCAAGAAATAAGCCCCTGATCGCTTAGCCATGCCCGCTTGCCCGGCATGGCGGGCGGCCCCAAGCCACAAGCTCAGGCCGAGCTGCGCAGGGTGCGACTGAGCAGCACCACCGGCAGCAGCCCAACGGCCACCAAGGCCAAAGCAGGAAGGGCTGCCTCTCCCAGGCGCTCGTCGCGCGCCAACTGATAGGCCACCACCGCCAGTGTGTCGCTGTTGAACGGCCGCAGCACCAGGGTGGCTGGCAGCTCCTTCATCACATCCACAAACACCAGCAAGGCGGCAGCAGCTGCCGAACGCTTGAGCAGGGGCGCATGCACCCGCTTGAGCAGCGCCCAACCCGAAACGCCCAGCATGCGGGCGCTGTCGTCCAGGCTGGCCGGAATGCGGGCGTAGCCGCTTTCCAGTGACTGCAGCGCAACCGACGAAAACCGGACCAGATAGGCCCATACCAGCCCAACTGAGGTGGCGGTGATAAGCACCACCACCTGCGGCGCCAGGGTCTGTAGCCAGCCCACCGGCAGCAAAATCCCGACCACCACCACCGCCCCCGGAATCGCATAGCCCAAGCCCACCACGCGCGTGGCCAGTCGCTGCATGCCGTGTGGTTGTTGGCGGCTTGCGAAGGCCAGCAGCAGGGCCAGGCCGGTGGCCAAGGCAGAGGTCAGCCCCGCCAGCCAAACGCTGTTGATGGACCACTGCCAGAACATCGCCCACTGCAACTGGCCCCAGCCCTCCACCAAGGGCCGGGCCATGAACAGCACCGGCAGGCCAAAGCCCAGCGCAATCGGCAAGGCGCAGACCGACCAGGCCAAAGCGGCGCGGGCGCCCGAAAGGCGCGTTGGTTGGGCTTCTGCTGAGCCCGAGCGGGCGCCCCGGCCGCTGGCAAACCGCTGGCGCTGTTGGGCGGCCCGCTCAGCGCTCCAGAGCACCGCCACGATGATCAACAAAACAGTGGCCAACTGAGCGGCCAGCCAGCGGTTGTCCATGGCCAGCCAGGCCTTGTAGATGCCGGCGGTGAAGGTCTGTATGCCGAAGTAGCTCGAGACGCCAAAGTCGGCCAGCGTCTCCATCAGGGCCAGGCCCACGCCGGCGGCCAGCGCCGGCCTGGCCAGGGGCAGGGCCACCTCGCGCAGGCGACGCCCCAAGGGCGCGCCAAGCAGGCGCGCCGCCTCCATCAGGTGCACCGCCCGCTCGGCCAGGGCCGCGCGCACCAGCAGATACACATAAGGGTAAAGGGCGACGGTAAACACCAGCATTGCGCCCCACAGGCTCTGCACATCGGGCAGCAAGCGCCCCTGCAGGCCGGTCAGCTCGCGCAGGCCGCTTTGCAGCGGACCGGAAAATTGCAAAAAGTCGGTATAGGCAAAAGCCAGCACATAGGCGGGCATGGCCAGCGGCAGCAACAGCGCCCATTCAAAGCTGCGCCGGCCCGGGAAGTCAAACAATGTGACGGCGCAAGCGGTGAGCGATCCCAGCACCGTCACCCCCAAGGCCACCGCCAGACACAGGGCCAGGGTGGTCAGGGCGTAATCGGGCAAGACGGTGGCAGCCATCTCGGCCAACAGGCCCCAGCCCGGCCGGTCGATCTGCAGCCACGACGCGAACACGGCCAGCACGGGCAGGCACAGCAGCGCCAGCAGCAGGCCAAGCAATACAGGGGGCAGCAGGCGCTTGAGCATCGGGGTTCGGTCGGGTTGCGGCGGTAGGGATACCCTGCGTCAGTGCAAATGAGAATTGTACGCATTTACCCCCGGCAAGCCTTAAAATGACGAAATGTTTCTGGAAGTCACCGAACTGAGCGTGCGCTATGCCCAAGCCCCCAAGGCGGCGGTCGATGCCGTCTCCCTGGGCCTGGCTGCGGGCGCCATCGGCGTGCTGATCGGCCCGTCGGGCTGCGGCAAGACCACGCTGCTGCGCGCCATTGCGGGTTTAGAGAAGGCGGCGGCAGGACAGATCCGTCTGGCCGGGCAAACAGTCAGCAGCGCGACCGTGCAAACGCCGCCCGAAGCTCGGCGCGTCGGCATGGTGTTTCAGGACTACGCCCTCTTTCCCCATCTGGATGTGGGCCGCAATGTGGCTTTTGGCCTGCAAGCCTGGAAAGCGAGCGAGCGGGCAGCGCGGGTCGCCGAAGTGCTCAAGCTGGTCGGCCTGGAGGGCGCCGAGCGCCTGCACCCACACCAACTCTCGGGCGGGCAGCAGCAGCGGGTGGCGCTGGCACGGGCGCTGGCACCCCAGCCGCAATTGCTGCTGCTCGATGAACCGTTTTCCAACCTCGATGTGGAACTGCGCGAGCGGCTGGCCCATGAACTGCGCGCCATCTTGAAGGCAGCCGGCGCGACCGCGCTCTTTGTGACCCACGACCAGCTCGAAGCCTTTGCCATCGGCGATGTGATCGGCGTCATGCACGAGGGCCGCCTGCACCAGTGGGACGATGCCTACAGCCTCTACCACCGCCCGGCCACCCGCTTTGTGGCCGACTTCATCGGTCACGGCGTGTTCACCCCGGCCACGCTGCACGAGGTCGACGGTCAGGTGGTGGTCGACACACCGGTGGGGCGCCTGAGCGATGTGACCGAATGCCCGCTGCCCGGCGCCTTTGAAGGCGGGCAGTGCGATGTGCTGCTGCGCGCCGACGATATCGTGCATGACGACGACGCCCCGGTCAAAGCCGAGATCATCCGCAAAGCCTTTCGCGGCTCGGAGTTCCTCTACACCCTGCGCCTGGCCAGCGGCCACCAGCTGATGGCCCATGTGCCCAGCCACCACGACCACACCTTGGGCGAATGGATAGGCATACGCGCCCAGGTCGACCATGTGGTGACCTTCCAGCGCGCCTGCAGCACCAAACAGCGCGAACTCTGCCAACTGCCTTGCGAACACGCCGGCCAGTGCGCGGCAGAGACGGGGCGGTTTATGCCGCCGCGCTCGCCGGCTGTCTCAGCGCCAACGGCCTGAAGATGGAGCCAGCCGCTGGGGCGGCAGCCTCAGCCAACCCTGATCGCGGGCGGTCAAAATTGAACAAAGGCAGAGAGCCTTACCGTACGCGGTTCAGCGGGATGCACGTGGACACCATCCACCCCGGATACCGGCTCCCCGGCGACGCGCGAGGTGTAGTAATAACTTATATCGTTGGTCTTGCGATCGCTCAGATTCAGCACATCCATCGCGACGGTGAGGCCATTAGATATCTTCCTGGATACCCTCACGTTGGTGGTGACGCTAGACGGCGATCGGACGCTGTTGTCCTCGGTCAGCGGAGCCGGTCCAATGTATCGCACACCTAGCGAACCAGCCCAGGGCCCCAAATTTCGGAGTGCCAAGGTGAGATTGGCAACTCGTTGAGTGGCGTTGGCAATGTAGCTTCCAGCCGGGTCGCTGTCTGCATAGCGGGGTTTGGTCCAGGCGAGGTTCACATCCATCAGGACGTGGTCTCCGGGCGACCAGTGGTTGCTCCACTCGACGCCCGACCGCTTGCTGGGCCTGCCCGCCTGCGTGTTTCCCGCATCCCCCACAAAGACAAGCTCAGAGTCAAAATCGAGCTTCCAAAATGAGAGCGAACTCTGCAGGCGAGGAATGACTTCAGTTTTGATGCCGACTTCTTGCCCTCGCGATCCAACCAATCCCGGCACGCGTTCGACAGGCAGACCTGTTTTGGGATCCACGCGCGCGGTCATCCCGCGCGCGTCGTTGCTGTGAAAGCCCTTGCCGGCGTTGAAAAAAAACTCAGTCTTGTTCCACGGACCCAAAATCGCAGATATCTTCGGAGACAGCCTGAATGCAGAAGCACGTCCAGAATTGGCAGCCTGGGTCAGGCTCGTGACGTCGGCACTCAGTTGATCCGCCCTGATGCCCGCGATGGTTCGAAGCCAGGGATTCCAGCTCAATTCGTTCTGAGCATACATGCCGAGCATGATCTGGCGCACTCGGTCATCCCGAACAGTCGCTTGTATCTGCCCTTGCGCTGTGTCGTACAAGCCAACCCGAATCTGGTCTTGACGCGCTTGCACTCCGAGCGTGTTGACCATCGTGCCGTAGAAGCCGAGATCAGAACTCCAGGTCCGGAAGGCTTTGCCCCCAAGCACAGTGCGATGGTCTTTTTGCGCGAATTGATCGATCGGCCGTTCTAGAGCGTAGGTGAAGTTCGAAATCAGGTCGAGGTCATACTTGATTGCGTACCACTGCACAGCGGTCAATTGATCGTTTTCCGAACGACGCCAAGCGCCGGACAGACTCAGACGACGGGTCTTCGCGCCATCGCTTGGGTCCAAGGTGTCAAACCGTCCAAAAGGCTGCCCCTGGTAAGTGCCAGCATCAATGAGGCGCTGCGGTACCTGATCTGTCGAGTTCCATCGTGCCGTGTACGCCGAAAAACTGGTGGACCAGCTTTCTCGAGGCGTTCCGCCGCTGAGCGTGAACAGCGTATTGAGTTTTCGTATGCCCTCGGGGGTCGTCCAGGGGCCATTGTTGTTCAAGCGCTCTAGGGCTGTCAGCAGGGTGACGCCTTCAGCGACTTCCCGCGAATCGGCCACCAGCCCCCGCACATACCCACGCTGACCCAGGGTCATGGACACCAAGGGTCTGTCAATCTTTGAGCGGTAGATGATGTTTGCGGATCCGGCCGATGAAAAATCGCCCTCCGAGGCAAAGTAGGGTCCTTTGCGGTACTCCACCCGGCTCACCAATTCAGGGATAAGAAGGTTCAGGTCGCTGTAACCATGACCGTGCCCATGCGTCGGCATGTTGATGGGCTCGCCATTGAGGGTCGTGGCGAAGTCGGTCCCATGGTCGAGGTTCATCCCCCGCAGGAAATACTGATTGGCCTTGCCGTCACCTGAATGTTGGGTAACAACCATGCCCGGGATGAACTCCAGCACATCGGCCGGGCGCACTAAAGCTCGGTCGCGCAGCAATTCAGCGCTGATGACACCTTGGCTTGCGGCATCGCTCGAGCCGATGGTGTTTTCGTAATGCCCCGTGATGACGACCGGGGGTAAGTCGTTCGCATAGCTCACGCTCCCCCCACAAAGAAGCGAGATCGGGATCAAGACTCGCGGACTGAGACTGCGCATGCAATACGTCAAAAATTCTAAAAATGTAGCCTTAGAACTCGGCGCACGTCAAGCCAAGCGTTCGGCCTTATCAAACCCGAACCCTAGCTCGCTGTCCGCAGGCGGTTCGCTTTGTACGCCGTCACAACTCCGTCATATTGGCGCCCTAGCATCTATCCGTAGCTCACGCCTTACCCGCGCTGAACTTCCATCCTCCATCCTGCGCTTCGGCGCCCACCACAACTTGGATCCATGGCGATGTCATCACCTCGTAAATTTCTCTCTGCCGCAAGCCTGTGTGCCGGCATGTTGTTTGGTCTCACCGGTTGCGGCGGCGGTGACTCTTCCCCAGACAGCATCGAAACTTTCAAGTCAGCGTACGCGTCTAGCCTCGCAGGGCTGAGTAGCCCGGCGGTTTTGTCGGGCGCCAGCGTGCAAGACCTGTTCGACACAAAGTTCCTTGACAGCGGCTTCACCCGGGCCGACATCGTCGCTGCGCTGAACTCAGAAGCCAGCGCCACTCAAAACGCAAGCGACTACTCCAGCATTCCTCAGGTCACGCTTGTGAACGCCACGGTATCGGACTGCGTGAGCGGGCCCGATTATCTGTGCACGCTCACCGGCACTCTGACCAACGGGGATGCCGATACGACCTCCATTCCTTTCACGACGAAGCTCAGACTGACAGAAGGCAAGCTTCGCCTTTACGGTGACCAGCTCGCAAGCGCGATCTGAGGGCTGCGCTGACCACCTACCGTTAGCTCATTTCTAAACATCAATCAACCCCAACGAGTTCTTTCATGACGCAACTCCGACTTAGTCAAATTGCACTGGCCTGCGCCTGCGTTTGCGCAGCCGCCTCATTTGCCCTGCCGCACATCGCCGTTGCTGCCAGCAAGGCCAAGGACAAGGCTGCCGGCGCTTACGTTACCGGCGACTTCCACAACCACACCACCTGCTCGGACGGGAGTCTGTCGATGAAAAAGCTCATCGACAAGTCCGTCAACGTATGGGGCCTGGACTGGTTCGTGCAGGCCGACCACGGCGGCAGCTCTGCAAGGAATTGCACGCTGGCTGAAGATCCCTTCACCCCGGTGACCCCCGCGCTTGGCTTGACCTCCAGCCCTACCGGTCCGTACCCGCCCAATACCTTCCCCACAGGCGGGCAACCTGCAAGCACCGTCAAGGGCCCCAACCAGAGCTGGCAAGACACCCTTGCCAACGGCGTGGCCGGCATCAAAGGCGACGGAACCGCCAACCCGAAGGCCATGTGGCGCTGGCAGGAAATCAAGGAATTCCAATACGCCATTACCGAGAGCGAGAGCCGCCGCCTGAACAAGCCGATCTGGATGGGCGTCGAAACCAATGCTCCGGGCCACGAGCATGTGTCCATGACGATTCTGGACGGTCAGCTGCCGTGGCCGGTCACGTCCGGCACCGGCAATGCGAATCTGCTGGCCAAGTTCGAATATTGCTTTGACCGCAGCGACACCGATACCAGCCGCGGCGCCGAGAACCAGTGGGACTGCTCGTTTTCCGACAGCCCCAACAACAACTCGCTGGTGGATGGTACTTCCAAGAAGATTGCCAAGACTGGCAACCTCGGTGGTAACAACTCCGCCACCGACCTGGATCTGGGCCACAAGAAGTCCGTCGAGGCGGTCAAGTGGATGAACCAGTTCGCTCCCAACGGCAGCTACTACGTCCCTGCCCATCTGGAGCGCGCTGGCGTGTATGACCCAACGACTTCACGCGGATTCAATATCGAGCATCTGCGTAACTTCAACAACGCCGCTCCCCAGGTCGCGTTTGGCTTCGAGTCCATGCCCGGCCACCAGGCCTCGCTCAACCGCGGCGAGTACGGCGGCACCGGCTTCGTCCGCAGCATTGCCGGTGGAACCTTCGGCGGCACCGGCTACTACGCCGCCAAGATCGGCGGTGTGTGGGACGCGCTTCTCGGCGAGGGCCGCAACTGGTGGTTCTTCGCAAGCTCCGACTATCACAACCGCGGCATCTTTGGCCCGGACCAACTCGAAAGCACGCAGGACTTCCAGCCGGGTGAGTACCAGCGCAGCCACGTCATGGTGCGCAAAGGCAGCGGAAACATCTCTGCCCAAGGTGTGATTGACGGCCTGCGCAGCGGCAACGTATTCGCAGCCAGCGGCCAATTGGTCGATCGCCTCTCCTTTGTGGTCTGTGCGGTGAACCCGGCATTGCCCCTGAAGGCCAATCGCGACCTGCTGGAAGCCGCGGTGACGAATGCCGTCAAGTCCAATACCGACGTGCGCATTAATGGTTGCGCAACCATGGGTGAAAAACTGGTGGCTCGCCCGGGCGCAACACTGGTCGTGGCCATGGCGGTTCGGGATCCGGAAGGCACCAATAATTCGCCCTACAGCTTCCCCAACCCTTCGCTCAAGCAGATCAACATCACGCAGCCGCTGAATCAGCCCGTCCTCGATCACATTGATTTGATCGGTGGAGCCGTCACGGGAATGGTCAGCCCGAGCAATACAGCGGCCTACGCTGGCGAGGCGGGCAAGATTCTGACCGGCACAGCCGGCGATCCGGCCGCCACCTACAAGGCCGACGATGCTGCTACGCTCAACACCTCCGCACGCAAGCTCAAGACCTTCAATTCGACCAGCTGGACTGCATCGGCAGGTGGCATTCGGACCATGTCGTATGTGGTGAAGAACGTTCAGGCTTCGCAGTACTTCCGCCTGAGGGGAACCAACTTGCCGCCCTCGACACCCAACGAGACCGATGCCGATGGCAATCCCCTGCTCGACTACCTCGTGATTCCCTTTGACACGACCAAACCGGGTACCGTGCCTTGCAATGACTCGGCGTGCCCAGCTCACCTGCGCACCATCAACGGCGTCAAGTACTCTGGCTTCGACGTGGCAGCGTGGTCTGACCTGTGGTTCTATGCCAACCCGGTATATGTTCAGGTCAGTGGCTCTGTCGCAGTAGCCAGCATCATCAAGTAAGACCGGCCATCCCGGTCCATCCCGGCGCCTTCGTGCGCCGGGTTTTTTTCTTTTCAGGATTTCAGTGACATCAAGCTTGCGACTGGCCGCGGTGTGCTTGGCCGTGTTGAGCGGAGCGGCGGGTTTGACATGGCAGAGCCTGTGGTCGATTGAGCTGTCGACGGCGCTGGGACACGAATGGGTGGCCACGCTGGGCGTCATGGCAGGCATGTTTCTTGGCATGTCGGTCGGCGCTGGGGGGCTTGGTCCTGTTGCGAACCGCTCAAGGCGCCCGGGACTGTGGTTCGCGGGGCTTGAGGCCTTGATTGGGCTGTGGGGGCTATTGACGGCCATCAGCATTCCCTTTTTGCTTCCTCTGATTTCCCGCAGCTTGGGGGAGCAACCCTCGTCCTTGCAACACGCGCTCTGGGCCTTCGTGTTGCCCTGCGTGGCGCTCATCCCGTCTACAGCCGCCATGGGTGCCAGTCTGCCCGCACTGATTCGTGCCACCGCCGATGAGCGCAATGGCCTGGAATTTTTATATGGCGCAAACACGGCCGGCGCAATGGCAGCCGTTGCGTTGACGGCATTCCTCCTGGTTCCCAACTTAGGCATACAGCGCACCGCCTTGCTCGCGACGGCAGCCAACCTTGCCTGTGCGGTTGCAGCGAGCTGGCTCTGGCGCCGCAGAGCGATTTCTGAAACCGGCTCCCCTGCTCACGGCGAGAGCCTGTCTATGAACACAAGTCCGAAAAGCGGCAGAGCTCACGCCCTGCTTGTACTTGCGCTTACCGGCTTCCTGGGCATCGGATACGAAACGCTGTGCATCCGCGCACTCAGCCAGGTCACGGAAAACACGGTCTACACCTACGCCGTGTTGTTGTGTGTGTTTCTAGGGGGTACGGCAGCGGGTTCATTTTTGCATTCGAAGCTTGCGGCTGCATTTGGCAAAAGGCCCTGGCTCCTGTTGATGACGACCGCCATGGCCGTTACCCTTGGATGCGTGACGCTGTGGTGGGTCGACATCCTCGCAGGGACGCACACGAACACACCCGCAACTGAGTCCGGGACAATTTCAACTGAAATCGCACTGGCTCTGACAGCCATGTTGCTGCCAGCGGTCTGCATGGGAGCCAGTTTCACGTCCCTTTGCCACTGGGCCCGCGACAGGGGTGCAAGCTTGGGAGCCTCGTTCGCCGCCAACACCGCAGGCTCGGCGCTTGCGCCCGCGGTGGTGGGCGTGCTGGCCATTGCCCAATTGGGCATGGCGCAGACTGCGGGAGCCTTGATGGCAGCTTACACGCTTGCGGTCATGCTGGTGCATGAGAGCGAGCGGCGCATGAAGCTTGCGCAATTTGCCACCTTCGCAGCCGCAATAGGAGCGATCGCGGTCACCACACTCATTGCGCCGCCGCTCAGGATGATCCACCTGGACGGCGGCGCTCGCCTGCGCTTCTACGAAGACGGGGCCATGGCCGCCGTGAGCGTGGAGGAAGACGGGAAGGGCATCCTTCGCTTGCGCATCAACAACCGTGTACAGGAGGGCAGTAGCGCAGCCAGCCCCGTGGAAACCCGCCTGGCCCTGGTGCCGATGATGATGCACCCCCATCCCAAACGGTCCTTGTTCCTGGGTTGGGGGACCGGTTATACGGCTCAGGTGGCGGGGCTGGACAGCGGCCTAGCGGTGGATGCCGTCGAACTGCTCCCGGAAGTGGTGAGGGCCTCCGCGCTTTTCGCGCAAACACCGGACTTCCCGAAGGCGCTGCGTCCAGCCCGGTTGGTCACCGCCGATGCCCGGCGTTTCGCGCTCGCAGGCGATGGGACATACGATCTCGTTGTTGCCGACCTGTTCCACCCAGCTCGCAGCGGCGCCGGCAGCCTGTACACGGTAGAACACTTCGAAGCGCTGTCCCGGCGACTGGCGCCTGGCGGAATCGTCTGCCAATGGTTGGCGCTGCACCAACTCGAATGGTCCACGTTTCGCCCGATATTGGCGGCGTTCCGCGAGGTATTCCCGCAGGCGGTGGTTGTACTGGCCACGAACAGCCTTGAGACGCCGGTCCTTGGCCTGATTGCGCGGCCTGATGCACCCTTCCCAACCCTTCAGGAAGTGCAGCAGCGCATCGACGATGTTCGACCGCAGCTTGGTCGGCAACTGGACTTGTCACGCTTGGTCGACGCACACGCAGTTCTGGGCACCCTGATCGCTGGTCCTGCAGAAACCAGCCGATGGGTCAATGGCGTCACATCCAACCGCGACGACCTTCCCCTGGTGGCACACCTGGCGCCATGGGACACCTACTCGCCGCGGACCACATCGCGCCAGCGCCTGTCTACCCTGCTTTCCGAAGCGGGTCACTTGACGCCGCAGTCGGTGCGTACTGCCCTCAAATGGGACACACCGACCGGATCTGCTGGCGCAGAAGACGCCGCTTCCGTGGCGTCGTATGTTGAGGCGCGCAACCGCTACCTGCGGCTGGGCTTGGTCATGCCGGCCAACTTAGGCCAAGGCGAGGCGCTTGATGCGCTCGGGCGCGAGCTTCAACTTTTGCTGAGCACCAGCCCCCATTTCACGCCTGCGATCGATGCATTGCGCTCATTGCGCAGCGCCCATTCGGTTTCCCCTCCCTCCCACTGAAAAAATTGCCATGACAGATTCCTCTCGTAAACCTTTGATCAAGCGATGGCCGCATGTGCTGAGCGAACCGCTGCTTCATTTCCTCGCCTTGGGCGCCCTGCTGTTCGTTCTCGATCAGACGCTGCTTGTCCAGCGGGGCGACCCTCGACAAATTGAAGTCCCGCCATCGGTTTATGAGCAAGCACGGACCCTGTTCAGCGGCAATATGAAGCGCGAGCCCACTGAGCGAGACCTTGGCATTTTGGTCGACCGGTGGGTAGACAACGAAGTCCTGTACCGCGAGGGGCTGGCCCTGGGTTTGGACAAGGGCGACGAGGCCATCCGGGATCGGGTGATCTTCAAATCTCTTGGCGTCGTTCAAGCCGGGCTGACCGTTCCTCCCCCCGACGATGCATTGCTCAAGCGCTGGTTTGAGGACAACAAGTCTCGCTATGAGACGCAGGCGCGTTTCGATTTTCTCGAAGCCGTTGTCACCAGCGAACGCAAGGAAGAGGTGCTGAAAAAGTTCGTCGAGGCTCTCAACGGCAAGGGCAAGAGTGACACTGAAAGCAGCCTCAGCGTATTTCGCGATCGTCCCCGCGACAACATCGAACAAAGCTACGGTCCGGAATTCCTCAAGGGCCTGGAAAGCGTAAAACCGGGCGGCGCATGGGCGCTGCTTGCTTCGACCTCAGGCCCTCGCGTTGTCCGACTCATGGAGCTCAAGCCTGGCACAAAGGTGGCATTCGAGTCCATTCGCAACGAAGTGGTCAAGGACTGGCGTAATGAAGCCATGTCAAAACAGACCACCCAGGCAGTGCGGGAACTGACGGCTAAATATCGCGTGGTGCGACAAGAGGAGCGCAAGTGAACATTGCAACTCTGGCATGGGCTCGCGCGAGGTCCGCACTCTCGTACATCATGCGCTCGGGGCTGTTCGTGGCCCTGATGGCAACTGCGGCGGGATTGATGACCCCTGTGGCCTTTGCACATGAAGCTACTATGGTCGATCTGCGGGTGCGAGAAGTCGCTCCGGGCGACTTTGTCTGGACTTGGGGCATCCCTTCCAAGGGCCGGCCAGTTTCCGAGGATCTGCGTATTCTTTGGCCCGCTCAATGCGAAGTCAAAGGCCAGGCCATGCGCTGTGGCTCACAGGGCCTCGATGGGAAGATGTCGATAGACGGCGTTGGGCGCGCCTACTCGGCCGTGATCATGAGGGTGTACTGGTACAGCGGCGCGGTACAGGTGGTGACCTTGACCGAGGCTATTGCCGGAGCCCGCCTTTTTGCGTAAGGACAGGACGCCCGCAGCATGACTGAAATTGCGCAGACCTATGGCGCACTTGGCGTGGAACACATCCTCACCGGCTGGGACCACCTGCTGTTTGTCATTAGCCTGCTGCTGCTGGTCGGCATCAACCGCCGCCTGGTCGGCACGATCACCGCATTTACTGTGGCGCACAGCCTGACGCTGGCTGGCAGCGCACTCGGTTGGTTGACGCTGCGCGCGGCACCTGTGGAAGCCACCATCGCTTTGTCGATCATGCTGGTTTGCAGCGAAGCACTGCATCAACGCGAGACGCTGTCGCGTCGGTGGCCCGCGCTGGTCGCCTTGTTGTTCGGTCTGGTGCACGGTCTGGGCTTTGCGGGCGCGCTCAAGGAGATCGGCCTTCCCGAGGAACACGCGGCCATGGCCCTGCTGACTTTCAACCTGGGCGTAGAGGCAGGCCAGATGCTGGTCGTTCTCGGCTGCTGGGCTCTGGCGACCGTGTGGAGCCGGAGCATGACCAGCGCTCGCACCCAGACTGCAGCGTCAGCGTTTGGCTCCGCGGATGGACCCGACCTGACCCCGGCGCCTGCACTGAACAAGAACCGCGCGACACGCGCTCTGGTCTATGCCATCGGCGCCATGGGCGCCTATTGGACGATCAGCCGCGTGATCGCCATCGTGTTCGGGTCTTGAACGGCATGAGCTCTGAAAACGACGGTCTCCACGCACTGTTCGCCACGCCGGTGCAGGTCGTGCATGATCTGCTGCCGCCGCATCAATGCGGGGTACTGAGCCAGTTGCTTCGGCTTCAAACAAGCGTGGGCAACGACCGATCGTCTTCTCTGTCGCACACTGCATTGCTTGAGCCGGGACAGCATCCAGGCATCGACGCGCTGGCCCGGCAACTGCTGCCGCGCATCTCGGAATTTGGCGCGCTGCTGCTTGGCGAAAAACGGCCATGGTCCATCAAGGAAATGTGGGGTAACGTCATGGGGCACGGCGGGCACCAGTCGCTGCACAACCATGCCAACTGCTTGATCTCGGGCATTGTCTATCTCACGCCCACCGCGGGCTGCACACAGACCGCATTCGTCAAATCCATGGGCGGGCTCGATTTCAAGCTCAGCAATGAGAACGCGCGAACTCAGGCAACCGCATTCAATGCCCAACGCTGGCAAGCGCCGAACGCGTCGCCTGGCAGTGCCATCCTGTTTCCCAGCTATCTGCTGCACGAGGTGCCCCCGAATCAGGGGACGGAGCGGATCACGCTGGCCTTCAACGCCATCCCCGACCGGATCGAGTCCTGGGGATACAGCCTGTCCTTCGGCGCATAAACCTACCCCACAAGCCATGACAACAAGCCAACGTTTCAAGCTTTCCCGCCGCCAATGGATCGTAGCCAGCGGCTTGAGTTGCATGGGTCTGCCTCCCGCGCAGGCCCATGAGTACTACGCTCAGCAGTTCACGCTGATTCATCCCTGGACCGAGCCGACATTGCCGGGACAGACTGAAGCGCGCGTGCGTTTCAATCTGCAATCGATTTCAGGGCAGGATCGGTTGTTGGGCGCTCAATTTGCCTTCTCCGCTGCAGCCGAGCTTCGATCGGGAACAGACGACTCTGCAGCACCCTTGCCATGGATCGATATACAACCGGGTGAGCGGATGAACTTTGACTCGAACGGCTATCACGTCCTGCTCAAAGGCCTGACCATGCCGCTGCTGCATGACCGCAGCTATCCGCTCGCGTTTCGTTTCGAAAAGAGCGGTGTCTTGAACGTCATGATGTCGATGGGCAGCATGGACTGAGGCTGGGTAAGCGCTGGTCGGACGGCAGCGAGATCTGGCGTCCAAGTTACCCTTGAGCAGCTTGCATGAAGCAAAAAGCAAGTTCGGCTGCTTTGCACTTGGAACCCAGCGGACTTAGCCGCAGGAGTGCCTACTGCTGCCCAGATGCTGCCCAGAGCCCCGTCCCTCACCCTTGAGACCCGTCGCCCCTGAGCGCATGCACCTGCTCGCGCAGGTCTTGCGCCCATTGCCGTCGGTCGCGGCCGGCGTGGTGTTCGGGCTCGCCGGTGATCACCTGGGCGCGCAATTGGCGGGCGGCCAGGGTGCGCAGCACCGAGCCAACCAGGGTATCGTCGTCGATGAAGCGCGGCGCGTGGCTGGTTTGGCCGCTGGCTCCATCAACAAAGCGCAGCGCCACCGGCTGCACCGGCGCGCCGGCCAGGATGGCGGCCTGGATCAGGTTGGCATGAAAGGGCTTGAGCGCGATGCCGTCGCCGGTGGTGCCTTCAGGGAAGACGGCCAGCACATCGCCCGCTTGCAGGCGCTCGGCCATGTGCTGCACCACCCGGTGCGCGTCGCGGCGCGACTCGCGCTCGATGAACAGGGTGCCGGCGCCGTGGGCCATGAAACCGATCAAGGGCCAGCGCCGCACATCGGACTTGGAGATGAAGCGGCAATAGCCGCTGGCGTGCAGCACCAAAATATCGAGCCAGGAAATATGGTTGGCCACCAGCAGCAGCGGGCCGTCGGGCAGACGCTGGCCCTGGTGGTCGAGCTCGATGCCCATGGCGCCGAGCATCTGCGTGGACCAGCGCTGCACATGGCGCTGTTGCTCCTGTGGCTCGAGCCGCGGGAAGTGCACGCGGATGATCCAGAAGCCGCGCAGGATATGCACCAGGATCAAGACCAACCTGGCGGCCACCTGCGGCCGCCAGCCGTAGCGCAGGGCGCTCACCTCAGCCCTCGTAGGCGATGCGCCCGCCCACCAGCGTCCAGCGCACCCGCGCTGCCAGCGCATGGCCTTCAAAGGGTGTGTGCCGGCCGCGGCTGCGCAGCGCGGCGGGCTCGACCGACCAGCCAGCGCCGGCATCGAAGATGCACACATCAGCCAGCGCGCCAATCTCCAGTTGGCCGCAGCTGCCTTGCAAGCTGCCCAGCGCACTGCCCAGCACCCGGGCCGGCCCGCTGCTGACGCACGCCAGAGTCTGGGGCAGGCTCAGGCCCTGCTCCTGGCCCCATTTGCAGGCCAGTCCTAAAAGCAGCTCCAGGCCGGTGGCGCCGGGCTCGGCCTCGGCAAAAGGCAGGGCCTTGGAATCGTCTTTGACCGGGGTGTGGTCAGACACCAGCGCGTCGATCAC
>JBAXEN010000062.1:0-15912 GCA_037140415.1 Betaproteobacteria bacterium
GGGATGCCGGCCATCGCCGATCCAGGTTCATCCGTGGTGCGCGCAGCCCACGCCCTGGGCCTGCGGGTGCTGCCCTTGGTCGGGCCGATGAGCCTGGTGCTGGCGCTGGCTGCCAGCGGCCTCAATGGTCAGAATTTCGCATTTGTCGGCTACCTGCCGCAGGGCGCTGCCGAGCGCAGCCAAGGCCTGCGCGCCCTGGAGGCGCTGATGCTCAAGACGGGCCAGACACAGCTGTTCATCGAGACGCCCTACCGCAACGCCACCTTGCTCGCTGCCCTGCTGCAGACACTGCAGGGCAGTACCCGCCTGGCCCTGAGCTGTGGCCTGACGCTGGCCAGCGGCTGGAGCCGCTGCCTGAGCGTACAAGAATGGAAAAAGCAGCCGGCGCCGACCTTGGCGGCGCCGACGGTGTTTGCGATCGGACGCTAAAGCGGGCCGGGGCTCAGCGCACGCTCGGCGCGGAGTGAACGGCGCGCAGCATGACTTCGCCCACCGCAGCGCCAAAACGCTTGGCCAGGCGTTCGGCCACGTTCTCGCGGCGGGTGTAGTCGATGATGTCTTCGGCCTTGACCACCTCACGCGCCACGAACTCCAAACTGCCCAAGCGATCAGCCAGCCCCAGATCGATCGCCTGCTGGCCGCTCCAGAACAGGCCGCTGAAGGTCTCGCCGTCTTCCTTGAGCCGGTCGCCCCGGCCGGCCTTGACCGCAGCGATGAATTGCTGATGGATCTGGTCGAGCATGCGCTGGGCGAAGGCGCGCTGGCGATCGCCCATGGGGCTGAAGGGATCCAGAAAACCCTTGTTTTCACCGGCCGTCAGCAGGCGGCGCTCCACGCCCAGTTTGCCCATCAGGCCGGTGAAGCCAAAACTGTCCATCAGCACGCCAATGCTGCCCACGATGCTGGCCTTATCGACAAAAATCTGGTCAGCCGCCACAGCGATGTAGTAGGCGGCCGACGCGCAGGTCTCCTCGACCACGGCATAAACAGGCTTGTTGTGCTTGGCTTTGAGCCGGCGAATCTCATCGTTGATCATGCCCGCCTGGACCGGACTGCCGCCGGGCGAATTGATGACGAGTACCACCGCACGAGCGGCCTCATCTTCAAATGCGGCCCGCATCGAGGCGGTCACTGCCTCAGCACTGGCCTCCGAGCCAGCAGCAATTTCGCCGATGATGGACACCATGGCGGTGTGCGGCGAGGACACGGTGGTGGGCGTGGCATTGCGCGAGAGCAGCACCCAGGCCAACACCGCCAGAAAGACCAGCCAGCCCAGCCGCAGGCCGTTGCGCCAGCGCCGGGCCTGTTTTTGCTCCTGGAGCGAGGCAAAGGCCAGCTTTTCCAGCGTCGCCCTTCCCCAGTCAGGTTCGGGCCGGGCTGCCGACTCGCTGGCAGGGCGGGCCAAGGCAGCAGCGGCCGACGGGTCACCGGAAGGGGAAGCGCCGTCAGGGGGGCTGTAGGGGTCTTGCATATCGGTCTGGCCGTTCTCAGTCAAAGGCGAGCAGTTTAGAACTCCAGGGGTCGGGCGATGTAGGTGGGATGCCAAAAGACCACGCCCCGAACTTCGGAAAGCGCGATTCGGATCAAAGCCCCCTTGCAGGGCCCGCCCCCACAGGCGCCTGTATCAGGCCGGTACGCCGCGCCATGGCTGGCGCACAGCAGCCAACGCCCGCTGTCATCAAAGAAACGGTCGCTCTGCCAGTCCATCTCCATCGCCACATGGCTACAACGGTTGAGGTAGGCATGCACCTGACCTTCAAAACGAATGGCAAAGGCGCGGCAGGTCTGCCCGCCGTAGACCAGGTCAAAAGACACCGCCCGGCCGCCATCGAGCAAGTCGCTGCTCTGGCAAAGGGCGACCGGCGACTCGTCGGACACCGCCGGCTCTCCCTCAGCCATGGGCCAGCAGCCAGCGCTGCAGCTCGGCCACCGAATGCAGCACCGCGCGCGGGCGCAAGGCTTCAAAAGCCTGCGGCTCATGAGCGCCATAGCTCACCCCAACACTGGCACAGCCTGCATTCAAGGCCATCTGCAAGTCATGGGTGGTGTCGCCAATCATCAAAGTACGTTCGGGCGCCGTGCCGAATTCGGCCATCAATTGCTTGAGCATCAAGGGATTGGGTTTGCCGGCGGTCTCGTCGGCGGTGCGCGAGCCGTGAAAGCGCCCCTGCAGCTCCACCGTGTGCAGCGCCTCATCCAGGCCATGGCGCGACTTGCCGGTGGCCACCGTCAGCAGGTGGCCGCGCTCGCGCAGGGCATCGAGCATGGGCAGCACGCCTGCAAACAAGCTGATGCGGTTTTGCTCGCGCACATAGTGATGCCGATAACGCTCACCGAGCTGGGCATAGCGCTCACGCGGCACATCGGGCGCGGCATGGGCCAGGGCCTGCGCCAGGCCCAGCCCGATCACATAGGCGGCGGCCTCATCGCTGGGCACCGTGCCGCCGACATCACGCACCGCCGACTGTATGCAGTTGACGATCAGGGCGGTCGAGTCGAACAAGGTGCCGTCCCAATCGAAGGCAATCAGGTCAAAGTTGAGGGCTGGCATGGTCTATGAATTGTTGCAGCTCGGCCGGCAAGACTGCTTGGAGGGCGATGCGCCTGCCGTCGGCGGGATGGTTGAATTTCAATTGCCAAGCGTGCAGGAACATGCGCGCCAACGTAGCCGGCGCCGGCATTTTTTGCAGGCGCCGGTTGAGCTCAAAGTCGCCGTACTTGTCATCGCCGACGATGGCATGGCCGGCACCGGCCAGATGCACCCGGATCTGATGGGTACGGCCGGTGCGTATGGTCACCTGCAGCAAGCTGAGCTCGCCCACGCCGGCCAGGTTCAAGCGCCGCTCGACTTTGACCAGCGACAGCGCCCGCATCGCCTGCGGATGGTCCTTGTCCACAATGCTCACCCGCCGCTCGCCATCGTCGCGGGTGACTTTGAGCAGATACTGATCGAGCACCTTGAGCCGCTCAGGCCAGTGGCCCTGGACCAGGGCCAGGTAGACCTTGTCGGTATCGCGCTCCCGGAACTGCTCTTGCAGCTGCTTGAGCGCCATGCGCTTTTTGGCCACGAGAAGCACGCCGCTGGTTTCCCGGTCCAGCCTGTGCACCAGCTCGAGGAACTTCTCGGCCGGCCTGGCCATGCGCAGTTGTTCGATCACGCCGAAGGCAACGCCACTGCCCCCATGCACCGCCACGCCCGCCGGCTTGTCGATGGCCAGCAGGTGCTCGTCCTCGCGCAGCAGCACAAACTGCCGGGCCGGCGCCGCCACCCCGGTCGAGGACATGGCGCCATGGCGAATGATCTCGCGGGCCTTGAGCTCGGCCCGTGCCGAAGTGCGCACCGGCGGCAGGCGCAGCTGGTCGCCGGCCTCCAGACGGGTGTCGGCCGATGCTCGGGCCTTGTTGATGCGCACCTCGCCGCTGCGAATGATGCGGTAGATATGAGTTTTGGGAACGCCTTTGAGCAGCCGCAGCAAAAAATTATCGAGCCGCTGCCCCGCCCAATCTGCATCGACGGTCAGCAGGCTGACCTGCGGCGGCTCGCTGGGGCCGGGGGCCACAGGCGGGCCTGAGGGGACCGTCTTGGGTGATGCCGACCGGCGGGCTGCGAGCTGCTTGGCTGACACGGGTCGTGCCCCTATAATGACTTTCACTAGCGACGCGCCGTAAGTGATTGATTTGTCTGGCAGTTTAGACCAAGCAAGGCAATCCAGGTCGGCCCCGCTGGAGGTCGGTGCCCGCCGACCGTCGCCACCGAGGGACCTGGCCCAGACGCCCCCACTCGCAACGACGGTGCGGTCAAGTCGACGCGATACGAACACACACGGAATACCCCAGCTGGCAGCCCCCCTTTTTTAAAGGCTGCCAGCGGATTCAGGTGAGCACAAGGTCTTACTCGGAAAATGCTCTTGATGACACTGCTTTTGGGACTGCTGGGCCTGTGGCGCTTTTGGCTGCCACAGACGTGCCCCACACCCCATCGGCGCGCGCTCATCCCGGCACACCGGGCCACTTTCGGCCCGACCCCTCCGGCTTTGACCCTGGCTCGCCTCATCCACGCGCCCACGCCCCACCTGCCGAGCTGACCTCCAACCGGGTCACTCTGGACGGTGCCGGCTCTCCGGCAATTCCCCCGTTCGCATTGCGCCTGCTTCAAGGCATCCCAGCCCATTTCGGGCATGTGAACGCGAACGACAGGAAATTGCCATGAAAAGAATGCTCATCAATGCCACGCAGGCCGAAGAACGCCGCCTGGCCATTGTCGACGGCCAAAAGCTGCTCGACTATGAAATCGAAATCGAAGGGCGCGAGCAGCGCAAGGGGAACATCTATAAGGCCGTTGTCACCCGGGTCGAGCCCTCCCTGGAGGCTTGCTTTGTGGACTACGGCGAAGATCGCCACGGCTTTTTGCCCTTCAAAGAAATCTCCAAACAGTACTTTGCCGCCGGCGTCTCGGTCAGCCAAGCGCGCATCAATGACGTGATCCGCGAAGGTCAGGAACTGACCGTCCAGGTCGAGAAGGAAGAGCGCGGCAACAAGGGCGCGGCGCTGACCACCTTCATCTCCCTGGCCGGGCGCTACGTGGTGCTCATGCCCAACAACCCGCGCGGCGGTGGCGTGAGCCGGCGCATCGAGGGCGATGACCGGGCCGAGCTCAAAGAAGCCATGGACCAGCTCGAGTACCCCAATGGCATGTCCATCATCGCCCGCACCGCGGGAATTGGGCGTACCGCGCCTGAGCTGCAGTGGGACCTGAACTACCTGCTCAAGCTGTGGAACGCCATCGACGGCGCCGGCAAGGCCGGCAAGGGTGCCTTCCTGATTTATCAGGAGTCCAGCCTGGTCATCCGCGCCATCCGCGACTACTTCAACAGCGATATCGGTGACATCCTGATGGACACCGACGACATCTACGAACAAGCCAAGCAGTTCATGGCCCATGTCATGCCCGAGCATGAGCACCGGGTCAAACGCTACCGCGACGACACGCCGCTGTTCTCGCGCTTTCAGATCGAGCACCAGATCGAATCGGCCTATGCCCGTACGGTCAACCTGCCCTCGGGCGGGGCCATCGTGATCGACCACACCGAGGCCCTGGTGTCAGTGGACGTCAACTCGGCGCGTGCCATCAAGGGCGGCGACATCGAAGAAACCGCCACCCGCACCAATTTGGAGGCGGCCGATGAGGTGGCCCGCCAGATGCGCCTGCGCGACCTCGGCGGCCTGATCGTGATCGACTTCATCGACATGGAGGAGAGCAAGAACCGCCGCGAGGTGGAAAACCGCTTGCGCGACGCGCTGCGCCAGGACCGTGCCCGGGTGCAGTTCGGCTCGATCAGCAAATTCGGTCTGCTCGAGATGAGCCGTCAGCGCCTGCGCCCCGCCCTGTCCGAAGGCGCCTCCATCCCCTGCCCGCGCTGCGGCGGCGCCGGCCATATCCGCGACACCGAGAGTTCTGCGCTGCAGATCCTGCGCATCATCCAAGAAGACTCCCTCAAGGACAACACAGCGGCAGTGCACTGCCAGGTACCGGTCGAAGTGGCCTCCTTCCTGCTCAATGAAAAACGCAGCGAAATCGCCAAGATCGAGATGAAGCAGCGCATTGCAGTGATGCTGGTGCCCAACAAGACCCTGGAGACGCCCAACTACAAGCTCGAGCGTCTCAAGCACGACGACGCCCGCCTCGACGGCATGGCCGCCAGCTACAAGACGGCTGAAGAATTTGAAGACCCGACCACCGTCACCCGGCGCAGCCAGGAAAAACACAACAAGCAGGAACCGGTGATCAAGGGCGTGCTGCCTGACGTGCCTGCCCCCATCGTGCCCGAGACGCCCAAGCCGGCCGAGGCCAAAAAGGCAGCGCCTGAGCCGCGTCCCATCGCTGCAGCGCCCCAGCCCGCCCCGACTCCGGTGGCTGAAAAAGGCTTTGTTTCCTGGCTCAAGGGCCTGTTTGGCGGAGCCCCTGCCAACCCGGCTCCGGCTGCCGCACCGGTGGCTGAAAAAGCGGAAGATCAGCGCGAAGCCCGCCCGGGTGAGCGCGCCGAAAGAGGCGAGCGCGGTGAACGCGGCGAGCGTGGTGGTCGTGACGGCCGCCGACGTGGCCGCGGTGAGCGCTCTGAGCGCAGCGGCGAAGCCCGCGCTGCGGGCACCGGCGAGGGCACGGAAGCACGCGAAAGCCAAGAGGCACGCGAGGGCAGCCGGCGCGGTGGCCGTTCAGGACGTTCGCAAGGCGAGCGTGGTGGTGAGCGCGGCGCTGAGCGTCCTGCCGAAAGAAGCCCAGAGGCACGCGGCGAAGCCGGCGAAGTCCGCGAGAGCCGGGAGCCGCGCGAGCCCCGTGAGCCCCGTGAGCCGCGTGAGCCACGGCAAGACCGTGAGCCGCGTGAGGGCCGCGAGGGCGGACGGGGCCGGCGTGAAAGAGGTGATCGCGGTGATCGCGCCGAGCGCACAGATCAAACCGAGCGCAGCGACCAGATCGCTCCGAACGCGGGCGAAGTCAGCCAGCAGGAACTTGCCGCTGCCAATCTGGCCGCGATGCAGGCCGCAGGCTCGGCCGGCGGCGGCCGCCCCGAAGGCGAAGGCCGCCGTGAACGCGGTGAGCGCAGCGAGCGGCCGCGCCGCGAGCGCAGCGAAAGGGGCGAGCGCGAGGCTGCTGGTGAGGGAGCGGCGGCAGAACAGGTCGCAAGCGCCGATGCTCAGGAGTTGTCGGGCGCACCGGCTGGCCGTGACGAGGGCTCCGATGGCCGTCCCAACCGCGAGCGCCGTGGCCGTTCTGGGCGTGACCGTCGTGAGCGCGCCGAAGCCACCGAGGGTCCAGCTACCGCTGCCGAGGGCTTGAGCGAGCAGGTCTCGAGCCCACCGCAGGCACAGGCCAGCTTGCCACTGGCCTCAAGCCCGGTTGCGCAAACGACCCCAGCCGCTGAACCAGCCCCTGTGGCCGCGCCGAAGGCCGCCGCAGCACCGGGCAAGCCCTCCCTGCCCAAGGTGCAGGCCTACGAACTGCCGATCCAAGACTTGGTGCAAGTGGCCAGCAACTCGGGCCTGCAATGGGTGAACTCGGACGCCGACAAGATCGCCCAGGTTCAGGCGGCGATTGCCGCTGAGCCCAAACCCGCTCATGTACCGCGCGAGCGGCCAGCGCCGGTGCAGCTTGACGCAGGTCCTCTGATCCTGGTGGAAACACGACGCGATCTGCGCAACATGGAACTGCCCTTCGAGGCCTCCCAGCCCAAAGGCTGACAGCGATGAACCAGGGGCCTTCGGGCCCCTGCTTCATTCTGGCAACGGTTTCGGGCGCACGCGAGCTGCGGGGCCCGCAGGCCCAAGCGCAAGCTAGATATCCTTCTGCAACGTAGAGCAACTCAGACAGCGCGCCTTGCTTGCGTGCGCTCGAACCGCAGGCCCGAGGAACTTCGGACACGCGGGCCGATCAGGCCTTAAGCCTGACTGAGCTTGCGCCAAGCCTGCTGAGCGGCTGCAGCATCGCCGCGCTGCTCGGCCAGTTGCGCCAGCGCCCGCCAGGCGCGCCGCTGCAAACCACCGTCCTGCAGATTCAGTACCGCTTGCCCGAGCAGCATCTGAGCCTTGCCCCAGAGCTGGCGGCGCAAGCAGGCCATGCCGGCCAGGTACTGAAAATTGGGATCGCGCGGGCGTCCTAGCAAAGCCGCCTCGATGCGCGCCAGCCATTGCCCATCGATGCTGTCCAAGCCCTGCTCCAGCGTGGTGATCAGACGCACCTGCAAGTCTTCGGCCACGCTGGCCTCGGGCTCTACCACCGCGGCCCACACCGCGTCGAGCCACTGCCGAGCCTGCGAGGCCTCGCCGCCCAGACTCATCAAGCGGGCTGACGCATGCACCGCGACTTCGGGCATGGCACGCTCCTCGGCTTCGAGGCTGAGCCAGACCTGTTGCAAAGCCCGCGTATCCATCGCGCCTTGCAGCCATTCAATGGCCAAGCCTCGCACGATGCTTTGCGCTGCCTGCGGCGAGAAAGCACGGTGTTTGGCCAACAGGCGCGCCGTCTCCAGGGCTTGGGAGGTACGACGAGCCAAGCGCGCGGCCTTCAGACGCAAGCGCAGCGCCAGCGTGCGGCGGGCCACACCCTGGGGAAGCTGGGCCAGGCGTTCGAGCGCCAGCACCGGCTCGCGGTCCTCCAGCGCCCAGCGGGCGGCGCGCAGCTCAATGCCCTCGCGCGTTTCCACGCCCAGGCGCTGCGGCGCCGGCTCGAGCGCCAGCCGCAGATGTTCATCGCGCAGCGTCCTGTCTTGTAGCGCTTGGGCGCTTTCGGCGACCACCAGATGGGCCAGCGAGCGCAGCTGCAGCGCGCGTTGCGGGTTGTAGCCACTGTCCTGGCCGACCTCACTGGCCAGCTGCGCCAGGCTGCGTTCCTGCGTCAACGCACTTTGCGCCGCCCGCGAAGCGCGGATGAAGCGCCCGGCCAGCAGGTGCGCAAGGGCGTCCATCAGAGCTGCCTGCATGGCACGCTCTTTTTGCTGGGCCCGCCAGCGACGCGCCTGCATGGGCAAAGAAAACGCAGCAGCAAAAGCCCGCAAGGCCAGATGCAGCACCAAAAAGACCAGAGCCGCCAGCAGCAGGGCCAGATTGAGAGACAGATCAATGCGGTGCGGCGGCCAAAACAGCGTCAGCACCGCCTGGTTGTTGCCCGCAAACAAGGCCACCGCTACCGCGATGGCAAACAGGGCGATGAGCCAAAGGGCGGCGCGCATGGTCTGGCTTTCAGCGTCCGCCGGCCACGGCCGCCAGCGCAGTGACCGTCTGATCCAGGCGCGGCAGCTCAGTGCTCTTCAGGCTGGCCTGCACCTGCTGCAAGAGCGCCGTCGCTGCCTGTGTCTTGCGCGAGGAGCCGTCAAAGTAGCGCTGCAGCGCCGCCTGCACACTGACCAGGTCGGAGCGGGCCACTTCACTTTGCCGCGATAGCAGGGCCAGGCGGGCATTGAGCAATTTGAGCTTGGTGTTCTCGCGCAAGAAGAAGGCCTGCTCCGGTGCCAGCAGTGCCGCCTCGGGCCTGTCGATGCGGCTGACGCGCAGCAGCTGCCTTGCCTCCTCGCGCGCCATGGCCAAGGCGCCCGCAAACAAACGGCCGAACCAATCGCCGACAGCACCCGTGGTGGCCCGAATCAGCCCCTGGTCCTTGGGCTTGTCCTCGCCGGCCGGCGGTGGCGAGGGCAACTGCAGCTCAGGCACCGCGCCATTGGCAAGAGGCAGATCGTCGAGGAGCCGGGCCAGCTCGTCCATCTTGACCAACGCAGCCGCAATATCGGTGACCGACGCCGCCTTGACCCGCTCGCTGTCGTGTGCAATGGCGCGCAGCACCGGATTGAGCCGGGGCTGGGCCGCGCGCTGCAGCCGCTGCTCGGCGGTACGCAAGGCCGCCAGCAAGGGCTCGGCACTGCCGGTCAGCTGCGCCTGCTGCTGGGCCAGACGCAGGGCCGACTCGATGTCCACCACCAGGTTCTCATCGCGCGAGCGCGACAGGCTCTGCATCAACTCCTCCAGCTGCTGGCGCTGCAGACTCACCTCGCTCAGCCGCGACTCCAGCCCCGCCACCCGGGCCGCCATGTCGCGCGCCGTCTCCTGCGCCTGCTGGGCCATGGTGCGCGCACTGATGGCCTGGGCCCCGGTATCTTGGCTGCGCCGTGCCAGCTCCTCCTGGATACCGCCGAGCTTTTGCCACAGCAGGACCGCCAGGCTCAAGCCGGCAGCAGCCAGCACCAACAACAGCCAGGCCCACCAGCGGGTCTGCCACCAATCGGTGCTCGGTGTCAGGTCCTGGATGGGGGGCGGCAGTTCGGCCGCATCCAGCGGCGCCGCAGTTGCAGGCGCGCCTTGCGATGGACCCGAGATCGAAGCAGAAGAAGTGGCCGAAGCCGCAGGCTCATTCATGGAAAACCGATTTTATCGAGGCCAACACCTCGGGCAGTGCAGGCCTTGATTGAATCACCTCTGCGAACCCGGCCATACGCGCGGCCTGCGCAATGCGCGGGTGGGTGGCCAAGGCGCGGGCTGCTCGCCAGTCCAGCCCGGCCGGCAAATGGGAAATCGCCTCCGAGCTGCTGAACAGCCACAAAGAACCGTCCTGACTGGCGTCAACGATGCGCTGGTGCTGCTGCCTGGAAAACTGCGGCGCGCGCCGCTCATAGACTGCCACCGACGCCACCGAAGCGCCAGCACGCTCGAGCTGCTCGGCCAGCCAGTTGCGGCCGGCCGCGCCATCGCCGTGAGCGGTATTGCCACGCACCAGCAACACCTGCTGGCCGGCCCAGGGCCGCTGGCCGATGACCTGCCAGAGCGCTTCGGAGTCAAACTGGACAGCATCTGGAGCTGGCTCATCGATCAGGGCGGCTGCAACACCCAGCGACCGCAACCGGGCACCGGTGCCGGGCCCGGGGGCCAAACAGCGCAGCCCCGACGGCCAAGGGCCAGACCCGCCCGCAAAAAAATATTCAACCGCATTGCCGCTGACAAACATCAGTGCCGCATATTGCGGCAGCCGCTGCCACCAGGCGGCCATTTCGGAGGGCGGCAACAAGGGCGCGATCTCCAGCAAAGGCATGGCCAGGGCGGGCAGACCAGCGGCCTGCAAATGAGCCACCCAGCGCTGGGCATCGGCCAGCGGGCGGGTGACCAAGACGCAAGCGGAGGTTTTCATCAGGTCGCCAGGTCAGCCGGGCCGGCTGCCACAGGGGCGGGCCTCAATGGACGGGCAGGCCTTGGGCACCGCCGGCGCGCAGCAAAGCCGCCACCCGTTCGCCCAGGGCCCGGGCCTGGCCTTGATCGGTCACCAGAGCCCTCTCGCTGACCTGCACCAGCGGAGACAGCGGCCGCGGCGCCGCCTGCACCACTTCATCACCCAGATCGCCGGGATCGCCCCAGGCTGCATCCAGGCGCAGCAAACCATCGGCGGCAGCACCGCGGGTAAAGGCAGCCAGCGGCATGGAGCAGCTGCCGCCCATGGCGCGCGAGACTGCACGCTCAGCCGTCACCGCCAGCCAGGTGGGCATGTGCGCCAGCGTGGCCAGGCCGTCGAGCATGTCCTGCCGATCGGCCCGCACCTCAATGCCCAATGCGCCCTGGCCGGCCGCCGGCAGCATGTCGGTTTCTTCGAACACCGAACGGATGCGCGCAGCCAGACCCAGGCGTTTGAGACCAGCGGCGGCCAGCACGATGGCCTGGTAGTGGCCCTCGTCGAGCTTGCGCAAACGGGTGTCCAGGTTGCCACGCAGCGGCATGATTTTGAGGTCGGGCCTCAGCGCCCTGATCAGCACCTGCCGGCGCAAGCTGGAGGTACCCACCACCCCGCCTTCCGGCAGATCGGCCAGGGTGGCAAACTGGTTGGAGACAAAGGCGTCGCGCGGGTCCTCGCGCTCCATCACGCAAGCCAGGGCAAAGCCCTCGGGCAGGTCCATGGGCACGTCCTTGAGCGAATGCACCGCCAGGTCGGCCCGACCATCGGCCAAGGCGGTTTCGAGCTCCTTGACGAACAGGCCTTTTCCGCCGACCTTGCTCAGGGAGCGGTCGAGAATTTGATCGCCCTGGGTGGTCATGCCCAAGAGTTCGACCTGCCAGCCCAGTTGCTGCTCAAGCAGGGCTTTGACATGTTCGGCCTGCCACAGGGCCAGGCGGCTTTCACGGGTGGCGATAACGACTTTTTTGGGGCTGGACATGGGATTGATCGCCGGTAACTCGGTGGTAATTGGATATCGGTCCCCGATGCTAGCATGGGGTATTTGCGTCGCCCACCATGGACCACCCTGCCCCAACCCGCGCCAACGCCAGCCCTTCACGCAGCCGCCAGAACGAGAAGCCGCTGGCGGAAGACATTCGACTACTCGGCCGCCTGCTGGGCGATGTGATTCGTGAGCAAGAGGGTCAAGCCGCTTTCGATTTGGTCGAGCAGGTGCGCAAGCTATCCGTCGCCTTTCGGCGCGACGCCGATCACGAAGCCGACAAGGCTCTGAAAAAGTTGCTCAAAAGCCTGAGCGGCGACCAAACGGTCAGCGTGATCCGCGCCTTCACCTACTTTAGCCATCTGGCCAACCTGGCCGAAGACCGCCACCACATCCGCCGGCGGGCGGTCCACGAGCGCCAGGGCGACACCCAGGAAGGCAGCATCGAGGTGGCGCTGGCCCGCCTGCGCTGGGCCGGCCTGTCGACCCGCACCATCTCGCAGACCCTGGCTCACAGCCTGGTGGCGCCGGTGCTCACCGCCCACCCGACCGAGGTGCAGCGCAAAAGCATCCTGGACGCCGAGCGCGACATTGCGCAGCTGCTGGCTTCTCGCGAGGACATTCGGCTGCGCGCCGCTGCCTTCAACGCCGCGCGCGATGCACTGACCCCGCGCGAGCTCGAGGCCAATGAGGCCCAGTTGCGGGCGCGGGTGATGCAGCTGTGGCAGACCCGGCTGCTTCGCTTTACCAAGCTGACGGTGGCCGACGAGATCGACAACGCCCTGTCCTACTACGAAGCCACCTTCCTGCGCGAGATTCCCAAGATCTACGCCAACCTCGAACGCGAGCTCGGCCAGCACCCGGTGGCCAACTTTTTGCGCATGGGCCAGTGGATAGGCGGCGACCGCGACGGCAACCCCAATGTCAGCGCGCAGACGCTGGCCTATGCGCTCGAGCGCCAGGCCGATCTGGTGGTGCGCCACTACCTGACCGAGGTGCACCTGCTGGGGCGCGAGCTGTCGATGTCGGCCCTGCTGACCCCGATCTCGCCCGGGATGCAGCAACTGGCCGATCAGTCGCCCGATGTCAACGAACACCGCCTCGACGAACCCTACCGCCGCGCCCTGACCGGCATTTATGCGCGCCTGGCGGCCACCCTCAAAGCGCTCAGCGGCGGCGACGCAGCCCGCCACGCCCTGCCGCCGCAAAATCCCTACATTCAGGCGCAGGAGTTGCTGGCCGACCTGCGCACCATCGAAAACTCATTGCTGTCGCACCACGCCAAGCCGCTGGCCGACCAGCGCCTGCATGGCCTGATCCGGGCGGTCGAGGTGTTTGGCTTTCACCTGGCCACGGTCGATTTGCGGCAAAGCTCGGACAAGCACGAGCAGGTGATCGCCGAGTTGCTGCGGGTGGCCGACCTGGCGCCCGACTATGCGGCGCTGGACGAGTCGGCGCGCCAGGCCCTGCTGCTCAAGCTGCTGGCCGACCCCCGGCCGGTGCGCCTGCGCGAGGCCGAATACAGCGAGCTCGCCCGCTCGGAGCTGGCGATCTTCGAGACCGCCGCCCAGGTGCGCCAGCGCTATGGCGAGCAGGCCATCCGGCACTACATCATCAGCCACACCGAAGCGGTCAGCGACCTGCTGGAGGTGATGCTGCTGCAAAAGGAGTGCGGCCTGCTGCACGGCGTTGTGCGTGCCGGTGGGCCCCGGCGCCAGAGTCAGGCGCGCATGAACCTGATCGTGGTGCCGCTGTTCGAGACCGTCGAAGACCTGCGCAATGCCGCCAGCATCATGCGTGGGTTCTACGCATTGCCCGGCGTCGCCGAACTGGTACAGGCCAGCGGCGCCGAGCAGGAAGTAATGCTGGGCTACTCCGACAGCAATAAGGACGGCGGCATTTTCACCAGCAACTGGGAGCTTTACCGCGCCGAAATCGCGCTGGTGGCCCTGTTCGACGAACTCTCGAACTCCCACAATATTTTGCTGCGCCTGTTCCACGGCCGCGGCGGCACCGTGGGCCGTGGCGGCGGCCCCAGCTACCAGGCCATCTTGGCGCAGCCGCCCGGCACCGTGCGCGGCCAGATCCGCCTGACCGAACAGGGCGAAGTCATCGGCTCCAAATATGCCAACCCCGAGATCGGCCGGCGCAACCTGGAAACCCTGGTGGCCGCCACCCTGGAGGCCACCTTGCTGCAGCCCACCCGGCCAGCGACCAAAGTCTTCCTAGAGACGGCCGCCCAGCTGTCGCAGGCCAGCATGCAGGCCTACCGCGCTCTGGTGTACGAGACGCCCGACTTTGAAGCCTATTTCTTCAAGGCCACGCCAATACGCGAAATCGCCGAGCTCAACATTGGCTCCAGGCCGGCATCGCGCAAAGCATCGCAAAAAATCGAAGACCTGCGAGCCATCCCCTGGAGCTTCAGTTGGGGCCAGTGCCGCCTGACCCTGCCGGGCTGGTACGGCTTTGGCTCGGCAGTCCAAGCCCTGATGGGCCAGGACAGCGCCCAGCGCAAGCAGGCCCTGGCCCTGCTGCAGAAGATGTACAGGCAATGGCCGTTTTTCCGCACCCTGCTGTCCAACATGGACATGGTCCTGGCCAAGAGCGACCTGGCGCTGGCCTCGCGCTACGCCGATCTGGTTGACGATGCCCGCCTGCGCAAGAGAATTTTCTCGGCCATCGAGGCCGAATGGCAGCGTACCGTCGAGGCCCTGCAGCACATCACCGGCGACAAGCAGCGCCTGGCCGGCAACCCCGCCCTGCAACGCTCGATGCGTCACCGCTTCCCCTATATCGACCCGCTGCACCACTTGCAGGTCGAACTGATCCGCCGCTACCGCGCCGGCCAGGCCGACGAGCGCGCCCAGCGCGGCATCCATATCAGCATCAACGGGATTGCGGCGGGGCTGAGGAATACCGGCTGATCGGTGGTTTCATGGGCCTGGTCGGGGCTATCGGGCTGCAGGCCAGCGCGGCCTGAGCTGCCGGTCAGGCTGCCGGGCGAGGGCAAGCGGCTTCGCTCCAAATCCGGACATCGCCTTGCAGACTGTTGCAGGCGCTCCGTGGCACGACACCCGTCGATCTGACAAGCGGTGTAGACTTCTGTGTAAGGAGTCACACATGGCCACCAATTTAGCAATCGATCCAGACCTGCTTGACCGCGCCCTGGAAGTCAGTGGGGAAAAGACCAAGAAGGCTGCTGTGACGAAGGCCTTGCAGGAGTTCATCGCCCGGCGTCAGCAGCGCCGTGTCCTTGAACTCATGGGCAAGTTGGAGTGGGACCAGAACTACGACTACAAAGCCGAGCGGACCCGCAAGTGACGCTCCTCGTCGACACCAGTGTTTGGTCGCTTGCGCTGCGTCGCGATACGAACTCAGCGCAACCCGAAGTCGTGGCATTGAAAGACGCTCTTGCTGGATCCGACGTGGTTGTCACCACTGGCCTGGTGCTTCAAGAGCTGCTACAAGGCTTCGCAGGCCCCAAGGCCAGGGCGCTGATCGTCGATACCTTCGGAGCGCTTGCGCTCATACAACCCGAGCGCGAAGACCATATTGCCGCGGCAGATCTGCGAAACACCTGCCGCAGAGCCGGCGTACAAGTTGGAACCGTGGACGCGCTGATTGCCCAGCTGTGCATCCGGCACGGCCTGACCCTGCTCAGTACCGATCAGGACTTCGTGCACACGGCCAAACACACCAAGCTCAAGGTCTGGTCGGCGCCGAGACCGCGCGACGCCTGAGCCCCCGCAACTGCTCTCTCGCCCTGCGGCAGGCAGCGCCCAGCTGGCAACCCCGTCAGCAGCAAGGGCAGCGCGGGCAGGGCTGAGGCATAGAGGCTGATCGGTCCGCTCAGAGTCCATAGTGGACCTCGGCGCTGGCCACCTTGCCGTCTGCCCCCAGGTGCATGACCTCGGCCACCGAGCGGCCCTGAACGCCAAGGTAGCACAGGGTGATGGAGCGCACCCCCAGCAAAGTCTCTCGCAACTCAAACTGCAGGTCAGGGAACAGGGTCAAAGCTCGGGCCCAATAGATGCGGACGTTGTGCTTGCCCCGCAGCACGCCAGAGGGCTCGCCCATCACCTTGACGATGGCCGGCGAATACAACTCGATGTCATCGGCATAGTGGGCCAGGATGGCCTCCAGATCATGGGCGTTCCAGGCCGCGACCCATTGGGTGGGTATTCCGGACCAACGTGACCGGTCATTCCGGTCTATCGTGACCGACGAT
>JBAXEN010000063.1:0-15789 GCA_037140415.1 Betaproteobacteria bacterium
GCGCAGTCTTCATTGGTCAGGCGCGAGGTGGCAGCGCCGGTGACGATGGTGATCTTGTTCTTTTCCTTGCCCAGGGCCTGCACGGTCAGGGCCACGGCGGAGTTGAGGTTTTCCACCGTCATGTCCACGCCGTCGCGGTCAAACCACTGCTGGGTGACGTTCTTGGCGATATCGGGTTTGTTTTGGTGATCGGCGCTGACCACTTCGATGTTCTTGCCGAAGATCTTGCCGCCAAAGTCCTGCACCGCCATGCGGGCAGCAGCCACGGCACCGGGGCCGCCGTAGTCGGCATAGACGCCCGACATGTCGGTGAGCACACCGATCTTGACGACGTCGCCCGACAGTTTGCCCTGCTGGGCCTTGGCTAAGGGCAAGCCGGCAGCCAGGGCGGCGGCAACGGCAACAGACAACAACTTGCGTTTCATCGAGGTCTCCTCTTGGTGGTCGGGCATCAAACGCCCAGGTACTCGTTCAGCATCTCGGTCTTGCTGGCGAGTTCATGCTTGGCAACGGTGGCCACGATGTGGCCATGTTCAATCACGTAATGGCGGTCGGCCAGGGGTGCGGCAAAGCGGAAATTTTGCTCGACCAAGATGATGGTCAAGCCTTTTTCTTTGAGGGCGCGGATCACCCGGCCCAAGGTTTGCACAATCACCGGCGCCAGGCCTTCGGTGATCTCATCGAGCAGCAAGATGCGCGCGCCCGAACGCAGGATGCGGGTCATGGCCAGCATCTGATGCACGCCGCCCGACAGCCGGGTGCCCTTGATGTGGCGCCGCTCCTTGAGGTTGGGAAACATGGTGTAGATCTCGTCGATCGACATGCCACCCTCGCCGACCTTGGGCGGCAGCATCAGGTTTTCCTCGCAGCTGAGCGACGAAAAAATACCGCGCTCCTCGGGGCAGTAGCCCAGGCCCAGGCGGGCAATCGCGTTGGTGGCCATGGCCACGGTTTCGACGCCGCCGATTTGAATGGAGCCGGTGCGCCGGCCGGTCAGGCCCAAAATAGCCTTGAGCGTGGTGGTACGGCCCGCTCCGTTGCGACCGAGCAGGGTCACCAGTTCGCCCTCGTGCACCTCGAATTCAATGCCGTGCAGGATGTGCGACTCGCCGTACCAAGCGTCGACCCCGCTGACCTTGAGCAGCGGCGCGCTCATGGGGCGACCTCCTCGGCAGTGCCGACATAGGCCTCCAGCACACGCGGGTCTTTGGAGACGCTTTCATAAGGGCCTTCGGCCAGCACCGAACCACGCGCCAGCACGGTGATGGTGTCTGACAGGTCCGAGACCACGTTCATATTGTGTTCGACCATCAGCACGGTGCGCTTGGCCGCCACCCGGCCAATGAGCTCAACCACCCGGCCTACGTCTTCATGGCCCATGCCCTGGGTGGGCTCATCGAGCAGCATCAGCTCGGGGTCGAGCGCCAGGGTGGTAGCAATTTCCAGGGCGCGCTTGCGGCCGTAGGGCAGCTCCACCGTCTGTGTGTGCGCGAAATCGGCCAGGTCGACCTGCTCGAGCAAGGCCATGGCTTGGTCATTGAGACCGTAGAGGCTGGACTCGGGCTTCCAAAAGTGAAAGCTGGTGCCCAACTTGCGCTGCAGACCGATGCGCACGTTCTCAAGCACCGTCAGGTGGGGGAAAACCGCCGAAATCTGGAACGAGCGCACCATGCCCATGCGGGCCACCGGCGCCGCGCGCAGGGCGGTGATGTCCTGACCGCGGTAGAAGATCTGGCCGGAGGTGACGGGCAGGAATTTGGTGAGCAGGTTGAACATGGTGGTCTTGCCCGCCCCATTGGGGCCGATCAGCGCATGGATGCTGCCCCGGCGAACCTGGAGGTTGACCCGGTCGACCGCGACAAAACCCGTGAATTCACGGGTCAGATCGCGGGTTTCGAGAATGAATTCATTGCTCATGCGTCAGGACCTGCCCACCCCCGAACGCCGCCCAGGGGCGCCCGAAAGCCAAACAGCTCTTCCTTATAGGTTTTGCAATCGTCCAGGCAGCGACCCAGGAATCGGGCCGTGCGCGGGAAGCGGCGGATTCTAAGGCTCGCTCAGCGACCCCGTGATTCAGTCGGATGATGCCCTGACCGGGCGCTTACACCATGCGCAAGGTGATGCACAGCTGATAGCCGCGATTGCGGATCGATCGGAAGGGGTTGATGGGGCCGGTATAGGGGCTGATCTTTGAGCGCAAGCGGCTGATGAGCACCGTCAATTTGAGCTTGTTGGCCGCCGCGTCACCGCCTTGCGTTTCAAAGACGGCCTCGAGCTCGTGGGCCTCAGCGTAGTTGTTGCGCATCGCCAGGATGCTCAAGACCCGCAGCTCGTTGGCACTGAGCTCGATCACCTCGGTATGGCGCCAGGTCAGCGTCATGGCGGTTTTGTTGAGCACCCAGTCGGACTGCTCAGGCGCGGCCGTCACCCGCCGCAGCAGGTTGCGAATGGCTGCACACAATTCCGCCGGCCGGGCCGGCTTGGTCATGTAGACATCGGCGCCGCTTTGGTAGCCCTCTTCTTTGTCTGCACTCATGACCCGGGCCGTCAGCATGAGGATGCCGATTTCTGGGAAGGTGAGCCGAATCCGCCGACCGATGCTGATGCCGTCTTCCTCTGCCAAATTGAGGTCGAGCACCAGCACATTGGCGGGGCGCTCCTGCAAGGCGCGGTTCAAAGCGGCGCCGCTGTCGACGCCGCGCACGTCAAAACCGTTTTCCTTGAGTGTGTCTTCCAGCTCAGAGCGCAACCTCTCGTTGTCTTCCACCAAGACCACCGAGCCAGAGATAAATATTTGATGACTCAAGACAGCTCCAGGTTCATGCAAAAGGAAATAGCTTGGCCCTCGACCTCGCAGACCAGCTGGCTGCCCAGTTTGCTCGCCAGCGCCTGCGACAGCCACAGCCCCAGCCCGGTTCCCACATACTGTTTGGCGCCCTCGCCCCGGTAGTAGCGACTGAACACCCGCGCCGGATCGGGCGCTCCGGCAGGGCCCAAGGCATTGGACACCTTGAGCAGCACCATGGACTTGCCGCCCCGCGTCAAGGGCTCGAGGTCCACTTGAACAGGAGCCGCGGGCGGCGAATACTTCAAGGCATTGGTCACAAGATTGAGCACGATGATGCGCAGGTACTGGTAGTCGGTGACCACCTTGAGGCCCTTGGGCCCTGAAAACGCCAGCCGCTCGCTGCCATGCAAAGACCGGGTTTCATGCAGCAGGGTGTCCAAATTGATCAAAGCGGGACTCAAAGGCAGTTGCCCCTGCTCGATCTGGTCGACCTGGGCGCAGCGCTCGATGATGAAGTTCAGGTCGTCGGCGGCGCGCAAGATGTTGTTAAAGCGCCGGCTCTCCTCGTCCCTGACGCCCAGCCGGCTGCTCAACGAGGTGGCGGCCAGCTGTATGGTGTAGAGCGGCGTCTTGAACTCGTGCACCAGCATGGCGATGAACTCCGACTGCTGGTCCAGGCGCTTTTTGGTTTCGGTGTATTGCACCTCGGCCTGGGCTCGGGCCAGCCTTTGGCCCTCGGCATAGACCTCACTGCGCCGGCTCACATACCAAAAGACGCAGAACATGGTCAGGGGCAAGAAAAACCCGCGAAAGGCCAGGCCATTGAGCAAGAGCGCGTTCACAGGCGCCAGCCGCAGGATCTGCAGCATGGCACTGAGCAGCACAAAATCAAAGGCAAGCACGGTCAGCCCAACGATCAGGTGCGGCACCTGCAGCTTGCGCCAAGGCGGCGCCTGGCGCAGCAACAAAAAACTCAGGCCGCCAAAAATAGCCAGCAGGGACAGTGCGCCCAAAAAGGCGCTGATGCGCAATACCTCAAAGGGGTCGGCATAAAAGAAGGCGAGGGCAAGCAGCGCAAAGGCAGCGGCCAGAGCGCGCACCAGCAGCTGCAGCCGGCGCCTGCCGACAAAGCCGAGCACCGACTGCGTGAGCAGGCAGACGCACATGAAGTTGATGATGGTCAAGCACCGCGCAGCCGAGTTGCCTGCGAACCAGGCCGCTGTAAACAATTCGCCCGCAAAATCAAATTGCGCCAGATACAAGAGCAGACTGCTGAACAAATTGAGGAAAAGAAAGCCGACCACGCTGCTGCGGTAGATGACGATATAGCCCAGGGCGCCGATCAGCAGCGAGGCATAGATGGCCACAATCGCACCGGTCTTGAAGTGATCGACCAGATTGCCGGCCATCTCGTCAGCACTGCCCTCGACCTGAATGGCCATGATCAGAAAGCCAGCCGACTGCACCCGCAAATAGAGGATTTGCGGACCTGCCGGCAACTCAAAGGGGGTGTGTGCCTGCGCCGAACGCTGGCTCAGATCAATCACGCCTGGGCCATCGGCCTTTGGAAGGTAGAGGACGGCGGTATCGAGCAGGCTGGGGCGAACGCTCAAGACCAAGGGCGGGGCCGAGGCAGGCACGTCCACCCTCAGGCGCAGCCACAAGGCCGAGCGACGAAAGCCTTCGCCGACCACGTCGCCCTCGAGCACCTTGAAAGCGGCGCCCTTGACCTGGTCCAGACTCATGCGGCCCGAGACATCCTCGAACACCGCACGCTCGCGCACCAGATCAGCTGCCCCCGCAAGCCCGCAGCACAGGCTCAAAGCCAGACTCAGCAAACAGATTTTCAGGGCTTGGAACATCGCCAATCAAAATCACCGTCAGACTCGGATGCTCTGTCTATCGGGCCGGCCTCGTCTGATGACGAGGCCCTTTGAACCAAGAACATAGCACAGGGCCCACCGACAACGAGGCGCCAAACGGCCCCCGCTGAAAGCAAGCCTTAGTCGCCAGCGGCCCGCTGCGAGACCATCACGGTGATCACTTTCCTTCCTTTGTTGATGACGAGCTCAAGCGGGAAACCCCGGTCGGGCAGGGCAGAGACACGAATGCCTTTGGTCTGAGTGTCAAAGCGAAGCCAGCGCGGCCGAGGGTCCCCGTTGTCCAAGGTGGCGCGCACAGGACCAGGCGGATTGGCATCGGCCGCCGTCGACTCTGCGGGGGCGTTAAACAAGATGTCCTGGAGTCTGAAGGCGAATCCCAGACCCGATGTGGACAGCTCCTAAGACGCAGACACCACCCCACGACATCGGTCCGTCCAGGCTCGCCGCCCTCAGGCAGCAAGCCGGTGGCAGTGGCACCCAGAAGGTGCTCAACCATCTTCCTGAGCCATCGGGTAGGGTTCAACTTGGAGTCCGCCTAGAGTGCATGAGCCTCAGCGCAGACTATCAAGCGCGGGCTTTAGATTGTTGCTCATTGTTGCAGGCGGATGGTCTGCGCCTGTCCTTGAGCCCGATCTAGAGCCCCTGCTGTCGCCCTCGTGCCTGTAGGCCGCCCCTTAAAAGCGAGCGAGGTCGCGCAGGGTGACAAATTCTTCGGCCGCAGTCGGGTGTATGCCTAGGGTGCTGTCGAACACCGCTTTGGTGGCGCCGGCCTTCATCGCCACCGCAAAGCCCTGAACGATGTCACCGGCGTCAGCGCCCACCATGTGCAGGCCGACCACCCGGTCGCTGGCGTCGTCGACCACCAGCTTCATCAGGGTGCGCTCCTGGCTGCCGCTGAGGGTGTGGCGCAGGGCTTTGAAGTCGACGCGGTAAATGCGCACCCGCTCGCAGCGCTCGCGCGCCTGGGCCTCGGTCCAGCCGACCGTGCCAATGTTGGGGTGGGTAAAGACCGCGGTGGGGATGAGCTCATAGCTGAGGCTGCGCGGCGCCTGAGCGGGCGCGGGGCCCAGCAGGTGATCGACCACCACCATGGCCTCGGCCAGCACCACCGGGGTCAGCTGCAGGCGGGCGGTGACGTCGCCCACCGCATAAATCGAGGGCACCGAGCTCTGATAGTGCTCATTGACCACAATGGCGCCGTCGCTTCTTTGCGCCACGCCCACCGCCTCCAGACCCAGACCCTGCACCTTAGGCTCCCGGCCGGTGGCATAGAGCACGGTGTCGGCTTCGATCAGGGCGCCATCGGCCAGTTGCACCTGCAGGTGGCCCCGGGGCTGTCGGGTGATGGCGGCCACGTCGGTCTGCAGCCGCAAGTCCACACCATGCTCGCGCATCTGAGCGGCGATGAAGTCGCGCACCTCGTCGTCAAAGCCGCGCAGCACCTGCTGGCCCCGGTAGAGTTGGGTCACCTGCGAGCCCATGCCCTGAAAAATCGAGGCGAACTCACAGGCGATGTAGCCGCCGCCAACCACCAGCAGGCGCCGCGGAAAGGGTGTGAGGTCGAACATCGCGTCGGACGAAACCACATGCTCGGCGCCGGGCAGCTGCGGCACGCTGGGCTGGCCGCCGGTGGCCACCAAAATGGCGCGGGCGGTGTATGGGTGGCCGTCAACGGAGACGGTGTGACCATCGACCAGGCTGGCCCAACCCTGCATGAGCTGCACCCCGGCCTTGAGCAGCAGCTGGGTATAGACCCCATTGAGGCGGCTGATCTCGCGGGCGCGCTGGGCCTTGAGCCGCTCCCAGTCAAAAGTCGGCTCGCCGGCCGACCAGCCGTAGCCCCGCGCCTCTTCAAACGCGTCGGCATAACCGGCGGCGTAGCTGTAGAGTTTTTTGGGGATACAGCCCACATTGACACAGGTCCCGCCCATGGCGCCGGCCTCGGCCAGCGCCACCCGCGCGCCACGTTGGCCGGCCATGCGCGCAGCGCGCACACCGGCGCTGCCGCCGCCGACCACGAAGAGATCAAAATCAAAGCTTGTCATCGCTCAAGTTCCTTGCAAGTTCAGTCTAAGGGACTCCTCGGGCAAGAAAAGTGATTTTTCATGTCTTGCGAGCTGGCATGATTCAAACTTGGGCACCACACAAGGGGCCTGATGGAAACCCATGGGCCCCGCCGATCTGATGTCGCTCAAGCAGGTGTACAAGCAATTCCCGGGGGGATATGTCGCCCTGCATGACTTGAACCTGAGTGTGCAGGCAGGCCAGTTCGTGGCCCTGCTCGGGCCCTCGGGCTGCGGCAAAAGCACGGTGCTGCGCCTGCTGGCCGGGCTGGAGCAGGCCAGTCAAGGCCAGGTGAGTGCACCGGCGCTGAGGGCAGGCGCACGCGGAACTGAGACCGCCTATGTCTTTCAAGAACCCACGCTCATGCCCTGGGCCAGCGTGTTTGACAACGTCTGGCTGCCGCTGCGCCTGCAAGGGCTCTCGCGCAACCAGGCCGCGCCTGCGGTGCGCCAGGTGCTGGCCAGCGTCGGCCTGAGCGATTTTGAGCAGGCCCTGCCGCGGGAGCTGTCGGGCGGCATGAAGATGCGCACCTCAATCGCCCGCGCCCTAGTCACCGAGCCCGAGGTGCTGCTGATGGACGAGCCCTTTGCCGCGCTCGACGAGATCACCCGCCAGCGCCTGAACCGCGACGTGCTGAGCTGGTGGCAGGAGCGGCGCATGGCTGCGCTGTTTGTCACCCACAGTGTTTATGAGGCGGTGTTTCTGAGCCAGCGGGTGCTGGTGATGGGCGCGCGCCCCGGCCGCATCACGGCCAGCATTGAGATTGCCGAGCCCTACCCACGCACACCCGCCTTCCGCAGCTCGCCCAGCTATGCCCGCTACTGCGAGGCGCTCAGCGCGGCGCTGGAGTCGGCCCACGGCCAGGAGGCGCAGCCATGAACGCGGCGCGCGGCGCTGCCCTGCCGAGCCTGACCCTGCTCGGGCTGCTGCTGGCCTGGGAGGCACTGGTGCGCTGGGCTGAGATACCGGCCTACACCCTGCCCGCACCCAGCCTGGTAGCGCTCACGCTGTGGCAGCACTTGGGCTCGCTGATGGGCAGTTGGTGGTTCACCCTGAAGATCACGCTGGGCGCCCTGGGCCTGGCCTGCCTGGGCGGGGTGCTGGTGGCGGCGCTGTTTGCGCTGTACCGGCCGCTGGAGCGGGCGCTGCTGCCGGTGGCGGTGATTTTGCAGGTCACGCCCATCGTGGCGGTGGCGCCCTTGATCCTGATTTATGTGGACAGCACCGCCGCCGCCTTGCTGCTGTGCGCCTGGATCGTGGCCTTCTTTCCCGTCCTGTCCAACACCGTGCTGGGCCTGCGCGCGGCCGATCCGCAATTGCGCGACCTGCTGCGCTTGTACCGGGCCACCCCTTGGCAGCGGCTGCGGTTTTTGCTCATGCCCTCGGCGCTGCCGTATTTTTTGGCGGGGCTGAAGATTTCCGGCGGGCTGAGCCTGATCGGCGCGGTCACCGCCGAGATGGTGGCCGGCGCGGCCGGCCGCGATACCGGCCTGGCTTCGCGTATTCTGGAGGCCAGCTTTCGCACCGAAACCCCGAAAATGTTTGCGGCCCTGAGCCTGCTGGTGGCCACCGGCGTGCTGATTTTCTGCTTGTCCAACCTGCTCTCGCGCGCCTTGCTCGGGCGCTGGCATGCCGGTGCGACCGAGCCGACGCAGCCCTGAGCCCTTGCCCAAGGCCAGACCCCTGTTTCTAAATTTGTGGAGAACACCGATGCGACCATCCATCCTCCTGATCGGCCTGAGCCTGCTGGGCACCTCCGCCCTGGCCCAAGACAAGGTCACCTTTGCCACCAACTGGAAGGCCCAAGCCGCCCACGGCGGCTTTTACCAGGCGGTGGCCGACGGCACGTACAAGAAGTTCGGGCTGGACGTGACCATCGTGCAGGGCGGGCCGCAGGTCAACAACCGGCCCCTGCTGCCGGCAGGCCGCATTGAGTTTTTGATGACCGGCAACCTGCTGCACAGCTTTGACAATGTGAAGAACCAAGTGCCAACCGTGGTGGTGTCGGCGATCTTCCAGAAAGACCCGCAGGCGCTGATCGCCCACCCCGGCCAGGGCTATGAGAAGTTCGAAGCGCTCAAGCAGGCGCCGATGGCGCTGATCGCCAAGGATGGCCAGTTCAGCTGGTGGCAGTGGCTCAAAGTCACCCACGGCTTCAAGGACGAAGCACTCAAGCCCTACAACTACAACCTCGGGCCCTTCCTGGCCAATCCCAAGGCCATACAGCAGGCCTATTCGGTGGCCGAGCCGATTTATGTGGAAAACCAAGGCAAGTTCAAACCGGTGGTGCATCTGCTGGCCGACCACGGTTTTTCTACCTATTCCACCTTGATCGAAACGCGCAGCGAGCTGGTGCGCAGCAAGCCTGAGCTGGTGCGCCGCTTTGTCGATGCTTCGGCCCTGGGCTGGGCCAACTACCTCAGAGGCGACCGCAAGGCAGCGGCGGCGCTGATGATGAAAGATAACCCCGAGATGACCGAGGCCGAAATGGAAGCCTCGGTCGCGCTGATGAAGTCCCAGGGCATCGTGGAATCGGGCGAGGCCCTGAAAAGCGGCATCGGCGCGATGAACCCGGCTCGGGTCAAAGACTTCTACGAGCAGATGGTCAAGGCGGGCCTCTACAAGGCCGGCGAGGTCGACCTGAACAAGGTCGCCACCTATCAGTTCGTGAACAAGGGGGTGGGGTTGAAGAAGCCCTGAGGCCGCTCATGGCCGGTGGATCCTACGCACCCTCAGAAGCGGTGAAGATAGGCCAGGCTCCACACCTGGCTGCGGGCGTCCCGCCGGAAATTTTGGGACGCCAGAGCAACGCTCAAGCCCTGCCACTGTGCCATCGCCACCAGGTCGCGCTGGTGCATGCGCCACTGCAGCGACCCGTCCAATGGCCCCATCGAACGGCTCCAACGCAGCGACGGCAGCCAGCCAAATTGCGGCACGCGATCGCCCTGAAGGGATAAGCGCCCGGCTGGGCCGAGCAGCCAACTGGCTGTCACGTCCAAGGTGTATGGCGCACGCCACCGTATCACCGGCTGGCTGTTTTGACCCTGAATGGAAGGCTTGTAGACAACGAAGCCATTCTCGTCGCGCTCAGAGGTGCTGGAGTTCAGGCGCAGAACCTGTTGAGGCACACCCACCCATCGAAGCTGACCCCAGTCGCGCACACCAGCAGATACCGCCAGGGATTCGTTGCGCCAGTGGATATGCCCACGAAGCAGCCAAGCCTGCCCCGACGTCTCTACTGGCTTTTGAAAGGGCAGCTTGAGATTGGAGCCCACCTGCGTGCTCAGTGCATGAAACCCATAGCTCTGATCGAATGCGTCGTAGCTGACATCGCCCGTCAGCTCTCGTCCATACAGACGCGATAACCTGAGCCACTGCGCTCCGCCTTCCCAGGACCATCCCATGCCGGGTTGGCTGCGGTAAGTCCAGTCCAAACCTTCACCCGAAAAGCCGGCAAGAGATAAATCCGGCCTCCAAGTCCAACTTTCCGATGCATGCTCGCCACGGTCGATCTGGCTCATGCGACGCACCGAATCCTCACTCAATACCAAGCGGCCCAACTGACGACGGCTCCAGCCCAACTGCTGGCCCTGCTCGCCGCTGCCCACTGATAGGCTCAGACTCTGATCGACTTGCACCAGGTTTTTCCCAGCGCGGGGCCGAACGCGGTCAGACCAGTCCCCTTGGCCGAAGTAGCGCAAGGCCAGACCGTCGCTGTACAAGTCTGACCGCAATTGAAGGCGCCACTGCCGCCAATCCAGCGCGAGCCAGTGGTCGGGAATCGGGCTTGCGTCCCGAGCGCCATCGGACGCCCGTGCCTGCACAGATTCAAATTCTTGAGCCTGAACCAAAGCGCAGCCCACAGTGATGGCGATCAGCAAGGCTGGCCTCAGCCGAGTCCGAGCACGCCCCGCAGCGACGCTGGCACTCGGGACCGTGCCCAAAAAAAGAGCCGGCTTAGCGGCCGGCTCTTGAAGCTCGAGGGCGATCACCTCACCATCCGAGGTCCATCGAAACCACGGTGCCATCAGTGAAGGTGGCCAGACCCTTGGACATCTCCAGTACGCCGATCTTGCTGCTTCCAGACAGCACATCGACATTGGCATCGCCTTCGGTATAGGCCATGGACAAACCACTGCCGGCTTCACTCAAGGTTGACCTTGAGCGGGCCGGTGAATTTGCTGTGGCAGCGGTGCGCTCGACCGTCATGTTGATGGCGCGAGACTTGGCGTCTCCAACCCATCGGTTGTAGGCCATGGACATGCGGCTCAGATTGTCAGAGTCGTTGGTCTTGCCGGTGGCTGACAGGATCAATTCCAGGCGGGGTTGATCAGGGGCAGTCACAGATCCCGTGAAAGTCACCGTCACGTCTGCCGAATTGCTGACCGATTCAGGTTTGGTGGCGTCAAATTTGTCGTAGTTGGAAACGGCTATGTCCAATGCGCCTTGCAGAAAATCGGTCCTGCTGCTGCCGGTGACGGTGTTCGAGAGAAGGCCTTCGAAGCGCACCCGCGACGCTTCCCTTCTGGTGCCAGATTTGTCGGTCACTGGTGAACCGGCTGTCAAGACGCCTTTGGCCTGAATCGTACTGTCGCCGCTATTGCCAGTCAGCGTGATGTCGAGGCGGGCGGATTGTTCCGCAGAGTCCGCGAAGGATCCAGGAGCGAGGGCGATAGAGCTGATCACGTTACTGCCCTGAAGCCAGCGGATTTCTCCGCTCAAACCGACCCGGGTCGGATCACCTTGAGCATCAAAGGCATCAGCCGAAACAGTCAAGTTCCACGTACCCTTGGTGGAGTCAGTTACCAGTGAGACCGTGGGCGAAACAGGGGCCGATCCGCTCCTTGGGGAGACGACGAAGCCAGGGGGCAAGGCACCTGTCAAGCTCAGGGTGAGCAGTGAGTCACCGACGTTTGCGCTGAAAACACCGGAATGGGTCAATGGCTGTCCCGTGGAATCCTTTTGTAGGTATTCACTGGTCTTCGCACCGCACGAGAAGCCGCTTGCGCCCTGCCCTGAACTGTTTTGCCACGGTCCGCCGCCGCATATCCAGGTGGTTTTCAAGGCTCTGGCGTCATAGTTGTACCTGCCGCGGGTCGCTGCATCGGGCGTGATAAGAAGTCCGTGTCGCCATTCGGTGTAGCTCGTCTGATTTTTCGCGCCGTCGTAAGTAGCCACGCGGCCAAAGCGGCCCGAGCATCCAATGAAATTCACTTCTGCGGCAGATGCAGCCTGGACCAGCAGGGCAGAGTCTCTGTACAGGGTGCATCCAGCGCCACCGACCTGATTGGGGTTGAGGCCGTAATAGACGTCGAGATCACCAAAGAGGATTCCTTTGCTGTAGCTTGGGTTGACGGCATTTCCCTTGGCGTCGGCATACATCTGCACTCCCAAGAGCAAAGCTTGCAGGTCGCGTTGCGTCAAACCCAACACGCCCAACTGAACCGTTTCGGCGACCTGCTTGAATTTGAAGGCCTGCGCATTGACCTTGCCCTTGGACTTTGCACTGACTCCATCGTTGCTGAACATGGAATTGAGATCGGTCCGAATTTCGTCAAAGACAGCCTTGACTGCCGCCACAGCCGCCGCCGTTCCGCGATCCACTGGTTTAACCGGCGCGCAGCTGGCCTTGCAGTCCAGCTTGGCCAGCACATTGGTCATGTCGCCCAAGGTGACGTTTGGATTGGTCTTCTGGACTTCAGCGATGGACTGGTTCACCGCTGTTTTAAACGCAAGGGACACATCCAGGTTATCCCTTTGAAGCTTCAGACTCGTAATGCTGGTCGCCGATGCCAACTTATCGGTCACACACGTGGTTTTGTCTGCAGCCGATGTACAGCCTATGGCGCCGTCACTGGCCATTTGTGACACAGCCGTCAACAAGACCTTGAGTTGCTTGCCGAGGACGCTACTGTCGTCATTCTTGGCAATGCTGACCGGGTCAAAGCCGATCAGTTCGGTGACCACCGCTTGGGCTTTGGCAACATTGTCGGCGTTCAAGCCACCGGCACTTTGAGCAGCAACGACCACCTGATGGCTAAAGGGGGTGATGCTGACGGTGACCGCGCCGGCAGAAGGCTTGGCGACCGCACTCAAGACAAAGGCGTCCGAAAGCTTCTGCTCGCCTTTAATTTCGTCCACATGCACGGTTTTGCTGTTGGGCGTGACCTTGACGACATACTGCTGGTCGGGCGCAAGGCCCTTGATCTCATAAAGTCCGTCGGCATCTGTCTCCGTCGCTGGCACGGCGGGTTTGGCGGCGACGACCCCGTCTGCCCCTACCGCGTAAGCCGAAACGGTCGCGAACTTGAGCGTGCCCTTAGCGGCAAAACCTGACAGCGTTGACGTTGAGGCGCCGGTACTGGAACCCCCCCCGCTACCCCCGCCACCCCCGCCACCCCCGCCACAAGCCGCCAATGCAGACAAGATCAACACTGTCGCAGGCACCGACATCCTATTTAGCTTCATTCTGAACTCCTTGATCGAGGGTCAGTAGATTAGTAAAAAAATATTGGTTTAATTAAATAGTTAACCATATTTATTGATTTTTTGAAGTGGTTACGACCCAACTGCCTCGCGATTCGTATGCGACTTCAGACTGCAGATGATCAACGCATGACACAAGCAGCGTCTGCAGCCACGAACACGCTGAGCCCTGAAGGCTCACCGCCCCACCCTGCCTCGCCTCGCCGCAAGAATTTGTTCGGCGGGTCTCATCGTTGGCAGCCGCTGGGTGCAGGGCTGGCGCACCCTTTGGTACTTACCGGCTGCTCAGGCGGCGGTGGCAGCAGAACCACACCAAGTACGACCCAGACAAAAACACCGACTGCAGGCAGTTTCACCCTCAGCAGCACGGCCGCAAACAGCAACGGCCAGCTGGCGGCGGCCTATACCTGTGACGGGGAGGGCCAGAGCCCGGCGCTGAGCTGATCGCAAGCGCCGGCGGAACTCAAGCCCATGATGGTGGCCAGCTACCGACCGCAGCAACGCTGGATTCCTGCGGGCGATGATGTTGTCGCCATACATCTGGGCGATAAGACTTCGCCCTGACAAGCACGGGGCCCCCAGCGAGGCGACAGCCAAAAAGCCCGCTTGTGCGAACCTTTCGCAAAGCCCACCGCACACGACATTTTCGGATGCGGCATGATCTAGGGCTGACATCGGAGACATAAAAATGCCCAGCGATATAGAAATTGCCCAATCCACCCCCCTGCTGCCCATCACCGACATCGCACACAAGGCGGGGCTGCCGGCCCAGGCCCTGGTGCCCTATGGCCAGCACAAGGCCAAGATCACATTGCCTTTCCTGCGCACGCTGCAGGGGCGCCCCAACGGGCGCTTGGTGCTGGTGACCGGCATCAGCCCCACGCCGGCCGGCGAGGGCAAGACCACCACCACGGTGGGCCTGGGCGATGCACTCAACCGCATTGGCCAGCGCGCCATCGTCTGCCTGCGCGAGCCTTCGCTGGGCCCGGTCTTCGGCATGAAGGGGGGCGCAGCCGGTGGCGGACGCTCGCAGGTGGTGCCGATGGAAGACATCAATCTGCACTTCACCGGCGACTTCCAGGCCATTGCTTTGGCGCACAACCTGCTGGCCGCCCTCATAGACAACCACATCCACCACGGCAACGCCCTGGGCATGGATGCCCGGCGCATCACTTGGAAGCGGGTGGTCGATATGAACGACAGGGCGCTGCGAGAGATAGTGGTCGGCCTGGGCGGTCCGGGCAACGGCTACACGCGGCAGGATGGCTTTGACATTGTGGTGGCCTCCGAGGTGATGGCCATCCTGTGCCTGGCCACCAGCATGGCCGACCTGAAGGCGCGGCTGGCGCGCATCGTGGTGGCGACTTCGCTCGAGGGCAAGCCGATCACCGCCGCCGACCTGCAGGCCACTGGCGCGATGGCCGCGCTGCTGCGCGATGCGATCGCGCCCAATCTGGTGCAGACGCTCGAGCACAGCCCGGCCTTCATCCACGGCGGGCCGTTTGCCAACATCGCCCACGGCTGCAACTCGGTCATGGCCACCCGCAGCGCACTCAAGCTGGCCGACTGGGTGGTGACCGAAGCCGGCTTCGGCGCTGACCTGGGGGCTGAGAAGTTTCTGGACATCAAATGCCGCAAATCCGGCCTCTGGCCCTCGGCTGCGGTGATCGTAGCCAGCGTGCGGGCGCTCAAATACCAGGGCGGTGCTGACGTCAAACAACTGTCGCGCGAAGACCTGCCGCGCCTGGCGGCAGGCATCGCCTCGCTGGAGCGCCACATTGACAACGTCAGCCGCGTCTACGGCCTGCCCTGTGTGGTGGCGCTGAACCATTTTGTGCACGACACCGAGGCCGAGGTGGCGATGGTGCGCGAGCGGGTGGCGGCCACCGGCGTGCCCATGGTGCTGGCCCGGCACTGGGCCGAAGGCGGCGCCGGCGCCGAGGAGCTTGCACGGGCCATCGTGGCCTGCGCCAGCGGCCCCGACCCCGAGCCGGCCTACCTCTACCCCGACACAGCCAGCTTGTGGGACAAGGCCGAAACCGTGGCGCGGCGCGTCTACCGGGCCAAGGGCCTGGCCGCTGGCTCCAAGGTGCGCGCGCAACTGCAGAAGCTGCAGGACCAGGGCTATGGCCACCTGCCGGTGTGCATCGCCAAGACGCCCTACTCCTGGGGCACCGATCCCAAGCAGCTGGGCGCGATCGAGGGCCATGAGATCGATGTGCGCGAGGTGCGCCTGGCTGCCGGCGCAGAATTCGTGGTGCTGGTCTGCGGCGAGATCATGACCATGCCGGGTCTGCCAGCCCTGCCAGCGGCCGCGGCCATCGATGTCGATGAGGACGGGCGCATCGTGGGGCTGTTTTAGTCTGCCCCCGGGACAAAGCACCTCAACGATCGGCAGGCACCGGTGATGGTTAATCCGGCCCAGCCAAGAGAATGCGAAATGCGGGTTCACCGCGCACCATGCGGGAGGCACCAATGAAAACGCCCAACTGGGAACAGTTGGGCGATCAATTTTGGTGGCCTGGGGCGGAATCGAACCACCGACACAAGGATTTTCAGTCCTCTGCT
>JBAXEN010000064.1:0-15687 GCA_037140415.1 Betaproteobacteria bacterium
CCTAAGCGTGAAGATAACGGTCAACTCACGCGCCCGATTGGTCTTGCCCAGTGCCAGGTAGCGGCGCTCACTTTCGCTGTGCTTGTCATCCGTACTGATGAGCAAGGGGTTGTTGAAGAAAATCTCCTCGGCCTCCACTTGTGTCACCCTGTGCTTGACTTCACTTTTACGGCTGTTGCCAGAGTCCCACTCAAATCCGGCAATCAAGTCAAAGTCAATCATTTCCGTATATTAAGAATATATACAATTTGCGTCAACCCCGACATCGGTGTCGGGCGACAGAAATCGAGGGTCAGCTTAGCCTGGTAGAGCGCTACGTTCGGGACGTAGAGGCCGGAGGTTCGAATCCTCTCACCCCGACCAGGATGGCCCCATTAAAGCCCACTGATCTGGCAAGGTCGGTGGGCTTTGTTGTTTCAGGTCGTTCCTGCTGACTGCGCTCTGTGGGTCGAATCAATCTGTCACCTGGCCGCGTGACAAGCGACGTTATCCAGGATGGCCTGCCATCCCTGACGCTGCTGCTCTTGCGGATGGGTGGTTTCTGCGTCAAATGACACGGTCACTCGCACCGCATCAGCCTCCTGGACAAACTTGACCAGCCCGGTTCGGTCACCGAATCGATATTCGATGGTGTCGAAGGGCTCTATGGGGTGTACTCGCCGGCAAAGTCAAAGCCGAAAGATCCGTCCTTGGCCTCCATCCGTGATGAAAAGGTTCCACCTGGCCGCAGATCTACCGTGGCTGCCGTCGTGTGCCAGTCCGGCGAAGCGGTGTTCCAAATCATGATGTCTTTGGGGCTTGTATAAGCCTTCCAGACCTCATTGAGAGGTGCGGCAACAAGAGCATCGACGACGATTTTCATGTGAGCCCTCGACGAGACTACAAATTGATGAAGGACCAAGGCGAAGAGAAATTTTAATGCGCTATCCAGACGTGCAGCGCAAACAAGGACCATCACCTCATTGCAGCTCATTATTTCAGCGCGGCAGCCAAGCACCACCTGGCAGCCGCTCCAGCCGCCACGGTGCAGACCGTGTCTGCTCATTGCCAGTAGTGGTCTGTTTTGGCCAATTGTCCAAAGCCAGACCTTATATTTGCGTCCAAAGACTTCAACTCAGCGCTGATCCATCCGCAGGCAAACCAAGCGCCGGGTTGAGACTCACGCAGGGCTTCAAAACGGTGGCGGGCCACCACCAGGTCATTCATCTGGCCCAATAAATCTTGTAAGCGAGCCAAACGCTTGAGATAGGGTTTGATTTTTTTGCGCGGCAGCAAGGCATCGACAAATTGCAAGGCGTAGCGAAGGCGTTTGACGCGCTTGCGCAATTCATGTCGCTCATCCATCTGTAGGGTCTCAAAACGCAGGCCCTGTTGGAGGACTTGCCGGTGCCATCCTTGCAGTGTGAGTCGCAGTACTTTTTTCAGGCTTGGCCGTTTGGGCTCAATTTGGGTCTGGGCTGGCAACATCAGGGGCGCGGGTTGGTGGATGAAGCCGAGCATATCCAGCTGCCAGGCCTGAAACCTCGGGCTGCGGACCAGCAATTCGGGGTGCTCGGGGGTGATGTCGGCGTCCAGCGTCAGCGGCGGCTGCCCGGCGGCTTGCAGCTTGGGCCATAAGCTTTGCAGAAGGACGTCCTCATCACGGCTGGAGCCGAGTTGCCCGAAGAGCTCTTTGAGCGACTGCATGGCTGTCTGCTCGGGTAACTCGCACACGCCTTTGAACAAAGACCATGCAGAGCGCAGCCGCCTGATGCCCACCCTGAGTTGGTGCAGATGTTCGGTGGTCTTGCGCTCGCGCGACGCACAAGCGTCCACCCCGGCCAGCAGTGCCGCGTTTCTGATAATTTGTTCCATGCACGCGGCTATGACCGCGGCCAAGGCTTCTTGGGCCGTCATCTCAGGCCTGAGCACCATGGGCTGCGACAGATGCGGCTGCCAGAAGGCGGCCACTGCGGCTTGAGCCACCTCAGGCCGCGCATCCTCGGCTTGACCTTCCTGGGCTTGGAGCTTTTGCGCCAGCGTGGCCAGTTGGTCCCCTCGTTCGGATTTGCTGCGCAGGTCCAGAATCAACGCATGCTGATGCTGCCATTTTTTGGCACAGCCTAGGAGCGCGGTCAAGCTGCCCCGCTTGAGCTCGACTTCAAACTCCTGCACAGGCAGTTGCAGCTCGCCCGCCTGGATACAGCCCTGATCGAGGGCGATTTCCACCAAACCGCCGGGCACACGCAGCAGCCTGTGCGTCCGCAGCACCCGTGTTTCGTAGCGCATGAGCAAGGGCTGCGACAGGCGCTCTAGCACCATGGCGGCCTGGGTGCCCTGGTACACGCTCAGGTCGAGCTCAGACCCGCTGCGTTCGTGCTTGAACTCCAGCCTAGAGATCAGCGTGTCCCCCGGAGTTTTGAGTGTCTGTACCCATTGCTGGCCTTCAAGCCGCAAACGAAGCGCTATGTTCTGCCTCGCCAATTCCCGCGAAGGGGTATCGAAATAAATCGCCCTGAGTGGAGTCTGCGTGATGGCACCACGACGCAAGGCTCGCTCAAGTTTGGCGCGAGAACTCTCGGGCACATAGAGCTTCAATTCTTGCTCTGGCATGGCGGCCTAGGCCTTTCTGGATTTGGCGGCTCTCACCTTACCCCTGCGGCAGGCGTCTGACAAGGCACTTGCGTCTCTGCATTACCCATCAGGGTCTGCTCTTCAGCGGAGCACCGGCACACACCTCATGAATTCATGCGCAAAGGCCTTGGGCCTGCCTGTCGTGCGGGCAAGATGCTCGGCCGTTGTGTAAGCGCGCTGTGATCGTTAGCGCGACAATGCCCGCTGGCGGCGCTGCGCAAGGGTTCCATCTACCCGTGTCACCGCCGGCATGTTTGTGCGCAATCGGTTGCGCATGCTTCTTGCATGACTGCCATTCCATTCCTGGACTTGCCATTCACTTCAACCACACATCTTCAAATGAGCTCACTTAATTTCATCGGCGGCGAAAAAGGCGGCGTTGGTAAATCGGTTGTCGCACGGGTTTTGGCCCAGTATTTCATCGACAAGCACCAGCCATTCATCGGCTTTGACACCGATCGCTCGCACACCACCTTTACCCGCTTTTACCAAGACTATGCGTCGCCGGTGATCGTGGACAGCTATGAAAGCTTGGACGCCATCGCACTGGCGCTGGATGAGGCGTCCGGCGAGGCCAAGCCCAGTGTCATTGTGGATCTGGCCGCGCAAACATCGGCGCCGGTGGCGCGCTGGATTCATGAGTCTGACTTGTTCTCTGTGATGGACGACATGGGCGTGAAGGTCAACTTCTGGCATGTCGCCGATGCCGGCAAAGACTCGGTGGATTTGCTGGATCAGCTGGTTGAGACCTACCGCACCGGCCCGAACTATGTGGTGGTCAAGAATTTGGGGCGCGGCACTGACTTTTCACAACTCGATCGCTCAAGCGCATTGCAAAAGGCGCGCGATTTTGGTGCGCAGGTGGTGAGTTTGGGGCAATTGCAGGAGAGCAGCATGCGCAAGATCGATCGCAATGACGCCAGCTTTTGGGCGGCGGTCAACACCTCTTCCGGGCCCGACTCCTTGGGTCTGCTCGAACGCCAGCGGGCCAAGCATTGGCTCAGGAAGACTTATGAAACCCTGGAGTCCTTGCCGCTTTAAGCTGGCCCTGGGTCTTGCCCCTGGCTTGGCCGTCTGATGAAGGCCAGAGGGCAGGCCGGAGCTCGTAAAGCATGCGGTCAATCTGGTTCGCGCCAGTCCTCACTTGAGAACTTGGCTGTCTTGCGCCGCCCGAATCAAGGCCAGGCCATCATCGGGCAGCAGGAAGCCGGAGGCTTGGGCGCGAACCACCGCTTGGCGCACCGCCTGCACATAGCCCTCATGGCTGCCATAGCGTTCCTGCAAGGACAAGCGCGGATCCTGGTTGGCGCGGCGCTCCTGCTCGGTGCGGGCAAAAGGAATCATGCCGCCCATGTAGTTGCAGATCTGGCCCGCGTGAAACGGGCGGGCACCGGCTGCGGTGATGTTCCAGCCCAGGTAGGTGCCCAGCGGCGCATCGAGCAGCACCACCGGCACGCCGCCGAGCTCGTTGCCGTCGGCATCGACCTTGGGCGCGAACATGGGGAGCACCTGCCGAATGGGTGGCGGCGCATGGCTGGCCACGCCGGAGCCGTCAATGGGGTTGAACTCCGGCCCCCAGTCGTAGTCGATCACCGGCATGATGAAGTCGGGCTCGGGTACGCTGGCTCGCAGCCCAGGCAGGGTGGGAAAGCCCAGGGCGGTTTTGTGGGCCCCAAGCAGCAGGCCTTCGCCCAGGCGCGGCCAGCGGCTGGGCGGCGGCTCGATGCCGCGCATCACCCAGTGTCTGAAATGCACCCGCAGGGCATTGACGGTTTCGGTGTGCGGCACTGGGTTGGCCGGCAACACCGCGCTGCCGTAATTGTTGCCCGGGCAACTGGCGCCACTTGCCGCCAAGCCCCGCCCGGGAAGGCTGCTGTTGAAGCCGCCTGCGCCGCCGCCGTGGCCGGAGCTGGCGATGTAGTAGCGCCTGACGTTGGCAGGCAGGGGCAGGTCGGCCTTGGCGTCGGTGCCTATCCACTCCGGGGTCAGCTTCAAGGCCCAGACCTCGGCCGAGCCAAAGTGCTCGATGATTTTCGGGCAGGTCCGGCTGGCTGTGCAGCGGTCGAGCAGGCCGACCGCAGGCCCTGCACGCACCGGGTCAGGCTGTGGCAACCACCACTGCGGCCCTTCGCTGCCTGCCTGGTAGAGCTCCAGCACGCCGTCGGGTTGGGCCCAGCGGAAGTTCAGGGCGATGCGCCGCCCGGCAATGATGGGCCACAGCCCGTCATGCACCTGGCGGCCCGCCTCGTCCTGGTTGAAGCCCAGATGCAGCCAGCCGCGCAGAAAATTGCCCGACTGCGATAGCCCACGGCCTATGCTGTGACTGACCAGGCCCGCCACCGGGTTGGGCGTGCCCGTGTCGTCGGCGCGCGCGGTTTTGAAAAACTGCCCCAGGTCGCGCCAGGCGGCAAAGCCTATGCCCAGGGCGTAGGCGTCGGCCGAGGTGAACACCACCTGGTACAGGCGCGCAGCGTCAAAGCCGGCTTTCAGGCAGATCTGAGTGGGGTCGGGCGTGCCTGGGAAGGGGTTCTGGGCATCGCAGCGGGCCCAGGCCCAATCGGCGTGCGCAATCTCGGTCTCGCCGATGACCTCGCCGCGGGTCGATTCGGCCACCCGCGAGACCAGGCGGGCCTGCCGCGTGTCCAGGCTGATCGGGCGGTAGGGCACCGGATTGGATTGAACGATCAGCGGCTGTGAGGCAGGGCCTGCCCGGTTGACGATGCGGCCCAGCACCTGCCCGGTGATGGCCGAGCCATCTGCGTTGCGGGCTATCGGCACGCGCAGCCAGTGGGGCTTGTCGACTTCGGCGCTGGCGCGCACCGCGGTGGCGCCGGCGTTGTCGCCCTGCCAGGCGCTGGTCAGGTCGATGTCGCCATTGGCGCGCTCGGCCACCACGCTCGGGCGCGGGTTGCCGCGGTTGGGCACCTCGTGCCACATCAGGCCGCTGGCCTTGCCTGGGTCGACCGGCTTGGTCAGCACAAAGGTGGCCACGTAGCGCACTTTGCCGTCGGCGTCACGGACCCGCTCGATGTCGTTGATGATGCGGTTGGCTGCCAGCGCGGGGTCGAGCTCGCCGAAGGCGCGGCCGGCAATCTGTTCAGTGGCGATGCCGCCTGCTGCGCCTGCGGCCAGTGGCTTGACCTCATCGATCACGATGCGGGTTACCCGCGCCTGTGCCTGCGCCAGCGCTGCGCAAAGTACGGCAGCGACAGCCGCATGGCCACAGTGCCTCAGGATCGATCTGCTCATAGCCGGTCTCCTTCTTCGATGCTTCCTCGTCGGGCCCGCGCGCATTGAAAATAATTTCTTGGGTGCAGGTTTATTCAGCCCGCCCAAGGCGTGCCTTGATAGGCCTGTAACTGCCACACAGCTTGCGCGATGGTGCCAGGCGCCGGTGCCCAGACGGTCATGAAGAGGCTGCGTATGCTCATCGGCTGCCCTTGGCGGGTCACTTCAGCCGACATGCGGCCGGTGACGATGCAGCAATAGCTGGCGGGGTGGGCCTCGAGTGCATCAAAGGTCATGGCCAGGTACTTCAAGCTGCCCTTGCGCATGTGTTCCAGGTAACTGGCTTTGCTGTCTTGTCCTCCGCTGGAGTGGACGTACACCAGGCCGGGCGCCAGCAAAGCGTCCAGGCACTCGAGGTCGCCGGCCAACAAGGCCTGCCGGCGAAGCTCCTCGGCCTGGAGAACCGCCTGAGCCATGCTTTGATGCTTGTCGGCGGCGATGGGGTCTGTCGTTTGGAATTTGTGCATGGGATTGAAGTTCGGTGTTGGGGGGTCGCAGCTGCGGGTGTGCCATTGGCCGCAACCCGATGGTGCCACTTTATCTTGGCTTGGGCCCGAACCTGCAGGACGCTGCTTTTTGACCCTGCGACGACTGGAGCTCGGTGGGCTCGAGGGTTCATGCAGGACCTTCGTGGCGCCCAGCTGCGCGGCAAGGGCACCGGTGGTGCTATGGTGCTGACTCGAAAAAAGGAGAAGAAGATGTTTCAGCGGTGTGCGCTCTTGGCCTTGATGGTGTTGCCGGTCATTGCGTTGGGCCAGACAAAAATGCTGAGCGAGGTCTGCGCCGATCCTCCTCAGCAGAAGTCCTGCATCGGTGCCAACAGTGCGCTCGCCTTGGTTTTTCCCGGTAGCCGGCAAAGCCAGTCCGAGGCGCTCCTGAGTCCGGGCAAGACCGCAAGCCTGGTCTACCTCCAACGCCTGTCCTTGACCGGGGCCGAACCGCTGGCGCTGGGCATAGCCGAGGTGGTGGAAAAAGACGCTGCCACCGGCACTCGTCCTGACTGCCGTGCCTGCGTGCCCAACATGGTCATGTCGGTGTTTGAGTTCACCCAGGGTCAATGGAGGGTGGCCGCGCAATCGAAAGCGATGGACGGCGTCGGTGGCGGGGGGCAGCTTCGAACCGACCTCAAAACCGTGGACCTCGGGCGCCGCCGCTTGCTGATCGCGATGGAGACGGGCTTTACCGGGCAGGGCGTGACTGAAACGGTCGAGGCCTATTATTTCGCCAACCTGGAGTCCAGCGGTCGGCTCAGCCGCGCGGTCATCGATATCGGGTTCATTCCGACCGGCACTTATTCCTGTGGCAGCGGGCTCGGTCAGGAAGAATGGATCATTGAGACAGATGTACTGGTTCTGCGCAAGACAGACCTGATGCCCGAGTTCCTGACGGTCAGGACGGACCTCCCCTGCAAGGGAAATAAGGCGGCGCAAAGCAGCGCGCCGGTTATGTATCGGGTCAATGCCAAGACGCTCAAGATAGAGCGGGCCCGCTGAGCCTTGGCTGCCTGATGGTCGGACCCGACTTGGCTCGCCGACTGGCTGCACGCTGCATCCAGTGCCTGCCAGCCCTTTGCTAGGATCGATGGACCGACTTTGCATTGACAAGGAGACAGCATGTTGCGGCCCTGGATGGTTGGCGGATTTTTGCTGGTGCAACTGGGCCTGGTCTGGGCACAGGCTTATCCCATCAAACCCATACGCTGGGTGGTGCCCAGCACGCCGGGCGACGGATCGGACATCGTCGGTCGCTTGCTGGCCGAGCGGATCTCTCGCGATCTGGGGCAGCCGGTGGTGGTCGAGAACCGGCCCGGCGCCGGCGGTGTGCTGGGTTCGGACGCGGTGGCCAAGTCTGCGGCCGATGGCTACACCATGATCGTGGGCAATGCCGGGTCGCATGGCGTCAACGGCGGCATCTATCCCAAACTGCCTTATGACATCGTCAGAGACTTCACTGCGGTGGCCCTGATCTGCACCGCGCCCAATGTGATGGTGCTCAGCCCCGGCATCAAGGCGGCCAGTGTCAACGAGTTCATCGCTTATGCCAAAGCCAACTCGGGCAAGATCAATTACGCCTCCGGGGGCGTGGGTAGTTCGGCCCACCTGTCAGCCGAGTTGTTCAAAAGCCTGAGCGGTGTCGACATGGCCCATATCCCCTACAAGGGCTCTGCGCCAGCTGTGGCTGCGGTGCTGGCCGGCGAGTCCCAGGTGATGATCGGCAACCTGCCGCCCTGGGCTGCGCAGATCAAGGCGGGCAAGGTGCAGGCTTTGGCGGTCACCACCGCCCGGCGCCATCCCAGCCTGCCCGATGTGCCGGCGCTGGCCGAGTTCCTGCCCGGTTTTGAAACCCTGGCCTGGTTCGGTGTGCTGGCGCCGGCCGGCACGCCCAAGGCCATCGTCGAGCGCATCAATGGTTTGATCAACCAGGCGCTGGAGCAGCCCGAGATCAAGGCCAGACTGGCCACCACATCCTGTGACCCGGCTGGCACCACGCCCGAGGCCTTTGCCGCGCGGGTCAGCGCCGATGTGGCGCGCTGGAAAAAGCTGGCCGCTGAAAGAAACATCCGCGCCGAATAGGCCGGCCCTGCGGCACGCGCTCAGCGATTGAGCTGGGACTCGATGCCCGGCGGCACCGGCCGGAAGGGATGGGCGGCCAGCACGGCGGCATCGAGGTGCTGCACCGAGGCCTGGGCGGCTGGCTGCGTCAGGGCGCCTTGCCTGGCCTGCAGGTCCACGCCCAGGCTGACCATATCGGTGAGCGCGCTCTCATCGAACTGCAATTCCAGCATGTCGCAGACGGGCGCCACCAGGCCGACTTGCAGACTCTGCCAGGTGCAGACTGGCCCGGTCGGGTTGTGGGGCGAAAAGCCGACGCCCTGCTCGGCTGCGCGCTGCGCAATTCGCAGCATCTCCCAAGGACCGCCGCAATACTTGACGTCGGGCATGACCACGTCGTAGAGGCCCTCGTCGAACAGCGTCTGGAAGGCGGCCAGGCCCACCTGTGTTTCGGCCGCTGCCAACTGCACCCCCATGGCATTGGCAGCTCGCCGAATACGCCGGATCGCGTTCCAGTTGGCGTGGGTTTCGGGCAGCGGGCATTCAAACCAGCGCAAGCCCACCGGCTGCAGATCACGCAGGGCCTGCAGGGCCCGCTCCTCGTCAAATCGCCAGTGGCAGTCGACCATCAGCTCGGCCTGCGGGCCGATCGCATCGCGAATGGCCAGCAGGCAGTCAATGCCGTGGCGTATACGCGCCCTGCCCTCTGCGCTGTTGCACAGCGCGGGGATCAGGCCATCAAAAGGCGCGGCCTTGAAACGTTCAAAGCCCTGGGCTTGGGCGCGGCGAGCGGTGGCCGCAAAGCCGTCCGGGCTGCGCTCGACGGTGGCCCGATTGATATTGGCATACAGCGGCAGCCGCTCGCGCTGCGCCGGGCCCAGCAAGGCGTAAGGAGCCTGGCCTGCGTGTTGTGCCTGCAGGCTGAGCAAGGCCTGCAAGAAGGCGCTGGCCACCGCAGCGCCGAGCAATCCACTGACCGGTCCTGGCCACGCCTGTGCTTCTTGCACAGCCAGCTCGATGGGCAGTCCCAGCCAGGATGGGCGCTGCTGAGCGGTCAGGGCATCGAGCGCTGGCTCCCAGCCGTTGAGCGAGCCCTCGCCCCAGCCGATAGCGCCGGTGGAGTCAGTGACCGACAGGAACCACCAATTGGTTTTACCCGATACATGCAGCACATGGCTGCTGATATCGCTCAGGGTAGGGCTCTTGGAGGGGTGCTCCATATCAGGGCTTGGCCGATGCGGGCGCCGACACCTCGATCAGGATTTCATTGCGCCGGAACATGGGCAGCGTCCAGGGCGGGTCGTAGCGCGCCAGTTGAGGCGGGCTCAGCGCTGTCAGGGCCTGCTGGCGGGCCCATTGCACCGCCTCCTGGGTTTTTGCATCGACCCGCGATTCGGTGGTGAAGCCGGAAAATTTGTGCGCCACAAACCACTGGGATGGCAACTCGCGCAGCTCAACGGCTGGGTTGCGCGGCTTGGGAATGCTGGCCAGGGTGTATTGGCTGGGCATGACAAAGTGCACCCGCCATTGGCCCGCCTCTGACCGTGCGCCCTCGGCTTGCACAGTGACGGGCGCCGTCATGGCGATCTTGGCCGACTGCGGCTCCACGGTGACTGGTGCGGTCATCTCGATCTTGCCCGGACCCGCGCCGCCGGCGGCCAGGTTGTTGCCAAAGATGAAGTCGGCGAGCAATTGAAAGCCCTTGCGGGAGGCCTGATCCATATTCCCCTCGACCACCGTCTGCGCGATCAGCAGCGGCGGGTAATGCCTGAGCTCAAAGTCGCCTTGAGCGCTGATGACCTCGTATCGGGCTTGTTCAACGGCCATGGCCAGACCGCTGAACAAGGCCAGCAGTGAAAGACTCAGCCTTTGAATCAGTGCATGGGGCATCGAACTCTTCCTGGGCGGGTTTCCAGCGCATGAGCGTAGGGGTGAGGATAAGGGAGCCCCATGCTACATCTTGCGCGCCGCCTTGAGGACCGCCTGCGAGCATGTCCTACGCGGCGCTGCTACAGGCTTGGGTCAGTCGCGCCCTTCCTCAATCGTCCTTCATGCGGGCCGCCTTGACCACGGTGCCCAGGCGCGAGCGCTCTGCATTGACGAACTCATTGAAAGAGGCTCGTGTGCCGCCGATGGGCTCGATGCCCATCGGGCGCAGGCGAGCAATGATGGCCGGGCTTTTCATGGCGGCGTCAACTGCAGCAGCGAGCTTGTCCATGATCTCCGGGCTCACACCTGCCGGCGCGTGCACGCCGGCCCAGTGAGCGATCTGCACCTCGTTGAAGCCTTGCTCCACCGCGGTCGGCAGATCGGGGTAGGCAGCGATGCGGCGCACCCAGGTGGTGGCCAGTGCCTTGATCTTGCCGCCGTGTTGCAGATGCGGCAGCGACACGATACTGGCCTCGGAGGTGCCTTGCACCTGTCCGCTCATCAAGGCGGTGGTGCTTTCTGATCCGCTTTTGTAGGGCACGGGAACGATCTTGGCGCCATAGTGAGTGTTGAGCATTTCCGCGACAAAGTGCGGGGTGCTGCCGCTGCCGGCCGTGGCAAAGAAGAAGCCGCTGCTGCGCTTGGACGCCTCCACAAACTCGCGCAGGTTGTTGTACTTGGAGTTGGCCGGCACGGTAATGATGGAGGGTGACAGCGCAATCATGGCCACCGGCACCAGGTCACTGTCTTTGAAGGGCATGTTTTTCTTGATCATGCCGTTGGAGATCACGCCGGCCCCGCTGATCAGGAAGGTGTAGCCGTCAGGCACAGCCTTGGCCACGATGTCGGCGCCCAGGGTGCTGCCGGCGCCGGGCTTGTTGTCGATGACGATGGTCTGACCCAGATGGGCCGATGCGCCTTCGGCGGCCGCGCGGGCCATCAGGTCATTGGCGCCGCCAGCGGCGAAGGGCACCACAAAGCGGATGGGGCGATTGGGCCAGGGGGCGCCCGTGGCTTGCGCCTGCGCAGCGGCGCTCAAGGCGCACAAAACAACCGTTAGCCATGCTTGGCGTGTTCGCATAGATTGCTCCAGAAAAATCAGCTCGAGCGCATCATAGAGCGGCGCTCGGGGCGGTTAAGACGGCTCCGTCGCCGGACCTGCACTCAGGCTGCGCATGCCGCGCTCAATCTGCTCGCGCCGCTGTAAGGGGGGCAGGCTGTCGGCCTGGAGCACCACGTCTTTGATCTGATGCGCCAGCCTGAGCAGTGTCTGGCTGTCGTCCTCGCCCGCCACGATGGGTTGGCGCAGCACCACATTGCAGGTCCATGTGGGGACCTGTTGCTCGACCGCTGGCGAGCCAGTCGGCTGCTGCTCGATGCCGCGGGCCAGGTGCCTGCGCAGCAGCATCACGCCGCGGTCGGAGCTGCCTCGGTGCTCCAGCGCGTGGACCGCGATGGGGCGCTGCGAGACCTCGGCCTCCCAGTCGCCGGTGTTGCGCTGCATCTCTTCGTAGCTGCGGTGCCGGGTCTGGCCGTAAATGTCGACCTGCTCGAGCCCGACCTGATCCGGGTTGCCGATGCCCTTGGCTTCCAGCGCGTCGCTGAAATGGCGCAGACCAAAGATCCAGCAATGGGTGTCGTCAATCGGCACTGTCCAGCGGGTGGCTCCAACGCGCTCGAAGAATTTTTCCGCCTTGCCGTCTTCCCAGAAACCGGCCACCTGGCCGAAGTTGGGGAAACCCACTTCATTAAATCGGACCCAGACGTTCTCGCCAATGCGCCGCGAGGTCAGGTAGCAGACCCGGTCGCCCTGCTCGAACCAGTCGGTGGCCGGCATCTCGCCCCAGGCCTCGGTCAGCTGGATCTCTCCCATGCGGCTGTGCAGGAAGACCGCGTGCAGCGGATCCATCAGGTTTTCATGCACCTGCAGCCAGTTGCAGTCGTGCGACAGGGCGTAGGGCTGCCACTGCACATCGGGCAGCTTGAAGGTGTCGTAGTCTGGGAAGGCCGGCATTTGCTCCGGCGAGCCCAGGTAGGCAAACACCAGGCCGTGGCGCTCGATCGTAGGGTAGGCGCCCTGGCGCACCTTGCGCAGCAGCGGGCTGTCGGGCGGCTCGGCCGGCGCGTTCAGCAGCTGGCCGTCAATGCCGTAGTGCCAGCCGTGGTAGCAGCAGACGATGCCGCAGTCGGTGATGCGGCCAAATTCGAGGGAGGCGCCGCGGTGGCAGCAGTGCAGGTGCAGCAAGGCGCTCTGGCCGCTGCGGGTGCGAAGGGCCACCAGGTCTTCGCCGAGGATGCGCACTTTGACCGGCAGATCCTGCAACTGGGACGACAGGCACACCGGTTGCCAGTAGCGGCGCATCGCCTCGCCCATCGGCGTGCCCGGCCCGGTGTGGGTCAGCAGCGGGTCTTCGGGCGGTACCTCGCGTTTCAGATAGCCTTCGAAACGGCCGGTCGGTGCCTGGATGCTCATGGTGCGCCTTCCTACAGGCCGAGGTAGGCCGATTTGATGGCTGGGTCCTGCATGACCTGCTCGCTGGCGCCTTGCATCACGATGCGGCCGGTCTCGAGCACATAGGCCCGCTGCGAGATGCGCAGCGCCAGATCGACCCGCTGCTCGACCAACAGCACCGCCATGCCGCCGGCATTGAGCTGCACGATGATGTCGGCCAAGTTGTCGACCACAATCGGCGCAAGCCCCAGCGAAGGCTCGTCGAGCATGAGCAAACGCGGGCGTGACATCAGGCCGCGGGCAATGGCCAGCATCTGCTGCTGTCCGCCTGAGAGCGTGCCGGCTTTTTGCTCGCGCCTTTCCTTGAGGATGGGAAACAGGCTCAGCACCCAGTCCAGGGTTTCTTCGAACCGGCTGCCCTGCTCAGGCGCCCTCAGCGCCCCCAGCTCCAGGTGTTCCCACACGCTCATGTCTTTGAACAGCAGCCGGCCTTCGGGCACATGGGCCAGGCCCAGCGCCAGGATTTGGTGCGGGGCCAAGGCATCAATGCGTTGGCCTTCAAAAACAATCTGGCCGGTGCGCGCACGCAGCAGGCCTGAAATCGTTTTGAGGGTGGTCGACTTGCCCGCGCCGTTGCCGCCCACCAGGGTCACGATCTCGCCGGCGGCCACGTTCAGGCTGATGCCCTGCAGCGCGACGCGGTGGCCGTAGGCCACGCTCAGATCCTGCAGCTCAAGCATGCACCTTCTCCCTGCCCAGATAGACCCGGATCACCTCGGGGTTGTTGACCACCTCGGCAGGCCGGCCTTCAGCGATCTTGCGGCCGCTGTCGAGCACGATGACCCGGTCGCAAACACCCATCACCACCTTCATATGGTGTTCCACCAGCAGCACGGTGGTGCCGCGCTCGCGGATGCGCTGGATCATTTGCACCAGCTTGGCGCCTTCGTCCGGGTTCATGCCGGCTGCCGGCTCGTCGAGCAGCAGCAGACTGGGCCCGCTGGCCAGCGCAATCGCAATTTCGAGCTTGCGCTGCTCGCCATAGGGCAGGGCATGGGCCAGCATCTCGCTGCGGTGGGTCAGGCCGACAAAGTCGAGGATCTCTAGCGCCATGGCTTGCACCTGCGCCTCTTCCTGGCGCCAGGCCGGCCGGCGCAAGAAGGCGCCGAGCCAGCCCTGTTGCTGGCGCACATAGCGGCCGGTGCGGATGTTGTCGAGCACGCTCAGTTGTGGGAACAAGCTGGTGATCTGGAAGGTGCGGGCCACGCCCAACCTGGCCATCTCATGGCTGGCCAGTAGCGTGCAGTCGCGCCCCTGAAAGACGATGCGGCCTTCGCTGGGCGGCATCAGGCCGGCCACCATATTGAACAGCGTGGTCTTGCCCGCGCCATTGGGGCCGATCAGGCCGACCACCTCGCCGGCGGCCACAGAAAAACTCACGTCTTGCACAGCCACCAGACCGCCAAAGCGCCGGCTCAGGCCTTCGACCTGCAGCAAGTTTGCGCTATCGCTCATGAGCGCTCCCTTCGCTGCAGCAGGCGCTGCCACAGGCTGACCAGCCCGCCTGGAAGGAACAGCACACAGCCGATCAAGAGTGCGGCAAACACCACCATGCGCCAGGAGCCCACCGCACGCAGCCATTCGAGCAAGACGATGTAGACCAGCGCGCCGACGATGGGCCCCAGCGTGGTTCCCTTGCCGCCAACGATGACCATGATCACCAGCGCCGACATATAGGTCAGCGACATCAATTCAGGAGTGATGACGCGCAGATAGTGCCCATAGAGTGAGCCGCCCACGCCGGCCATGGCGGTGGCCACGGTAAAGGCCATCCACTTGGTGCGAAAGGTGTCTATGCCTATGGATTGGGCCAATTCGGGGTTTTCTCGCACAGCCACATAGGCCCGGCCGGTGCGGCTTTTCTCCAAGGCGCGGCAGGCATAAATGCCCAGCACCAGAAAGCCCAAGGCCAAGAAATACATGTTGTGGGCCAGCGCGAAATCAAGCCCCAGGCTGTCGATGCGAAAGGCTGGGATCTGCGAGATGCCCATGGGGCCGCGGGTCACATCGACCCAGTAATTGGTGACGGTCTGCAAGATGGCGCCAAAGCCCAGAGTGAGGATGGCAAATTGCGGGCCGACGATGCGCAGCGCCACAAAGCCGATCGCCATGCCGAACAGCCCGGCCACCACCCCGGCCAGCACCGGCCCCCACCAGACCGGCAGACCCAGGTTCATCACCAGCAGGGCCGAGGTGTAGGCGCCGATGCCAAAGAAGGCGGCATGGCCGAAGCTGAGCTCGCCCAGATAGCCGATGATGATGTTCAGACTCAGCGCCAGCAGGCTGTAGATGGCCCACAGGGTCATCATGTGCAAGATGAAGTCATTGCCGACCACCAGCGGCGCCAGCAGCGCGCCCAGCAGGGTCAGGCCCCAGGCCCAGTGGCGAGAAGGTTGGCTTGTCATTTGCGCATCGGGGGCGGGTTGAAAAGGCCGTTGGGGCGCCAGAGCAAGACGACGATGATGATCGCGTAGCCAATGGCGTCCTTGAAGCCCATGGAGATATAGCCGCCGCCCAGCGATTCGGCCACGCCCAGGATCAGGCCGCCCAGCAGCGCGCCGGTGACGCTGCCCAGGCCGCCCATGACGACCACGATGAAGCCCTTGAGCACGGCCCAGTCGCCGACGGTGGGAAAGAGCATGGCGGTCGGGCCGACCAGCGCGCCGGCCAGGGCCGCCAGGGCGCAAGCCAGGGCAAAGGTGTAGGCATGAACGAAACGGGTGTTGATGCCGGTCAAGGCCGCGCCGGCGGGCTCTTGCGCGGTGGCCTGCATCATCTTGCCCATGCGGGTGT
>JBAXEN010000065.1:0-15672 GCA_037140415.1 Betaproteobacteria bacterium
CTGGCCAATGCGGCTTTCTTTGCGGCGGGGGTGGCTTTGCCGCTGCTGGCACTGCCAGCTTTGCTGTCGCCGGTGTTGGCCTTGTTGGCGCTGGCTCTGGGCCACGCCCTGTTGCCTCGGCGCGCGGTTCGGGCCGCGCCCGTGACCATCTCTTGGATGGAGCTCAGTTGCCGGGTGCTCGCAGCCATGTTCGTGGCCTGGTTGATTGTGCGCAGCGCGGGGCTGGTACCGGCGGCCTTGACCGGTTTGCTGCTGGCTGTGCCGATCACCGGCAGCGTGTTGCCTGCCTTCACCCTGCCGCGCCACGGCACCGCCGCGACCGTGGCCTTGATCCGCGGCTTCTTGCGCGGCCTGTTCGGTTTTGTGGCTTTTTTCTTCACCCTGTGGCTGATGCTCGAGCGCGCCGCGCCGGCTGCCGCCTATGCCAGCGCCTGGGGCGCGGCCTTGCTGGTAGCGATCGGTCTTTACGTGTGGCAGGAGCGGCGCGCGCGTCGGGCCTGAGCACAGGCTGCAGCGCAGCGGCCCGGGTGTTCGCCCTGATGTGAAGGCCTCGCCAGTTGCCTAGGATGGCGCATCTTTTTTTCGCGAGTCCCTTCTCATGCATTTTCAGGCTCGTCTGGCCGCTGCCTTTGCGGTCTTTGCTTTAGTTGCCGCTCCGGCGCACGCGCAAGCCTGGCCCGAGCGGCCCCTGCGCCTGGTGGTGCCCTTTCCGCCCGGCGGCCTGATCGACAACATGGCGCGCCTGGTGGCGCCGCGGCTGGCGCAGGAATTGGGGCAGCCGGTGGTCATCGACAACAAGCCGGGCGCTGGCGGCAATCTGGGCGCGGCCGAGGCAGCGCGCGCTGCGCCGGATGGCTACACCCTGCTGATGGCCTCGCCGCCGTTGACCATCAGCCCGGCCCTGTATGCCAAGCTGCCCTATAAGCCCGAGCAAATTGCGCCGCTGGCCCTGCTCGGCCGGGTGCCCAATGTGCTGATGGTCAACCCGTCTTCCAACATCAACACGGTGGCCGAGCTGACCGCCCTGGCCAAGTCCAAGCCGGGCCAGCTTAACTACGCCTCGAACGGGCAGGGCACTTCTTTGCACCTGAGCGCCGAGCTGTACAAGAGCCAGGCGGCCGTGTTCGTCACCCACATTCCTTATCGGGGCGCGGCGGCCGGCCTGAGCGCTTTGATGGCCGGCGAGGTCCAGATGATGTTTGACAACCTGCCCTCGGCCCTGGGGCTGATTCAAAGCGGCAAGGTCAGGGCCCTGGCGGTGACCACCCCGCAGCGCAGCGCCACCTTGCCCCAGGTGCCCACCCTGGAAGAGGCCGGCGTCAAGGGCTATCAGGTGTTTGCCTGGTTCGGCCTGGCCGCGCCCGCCGGCCTGAGCGCGCCGGTCCAGCAAAAGCTGGAGCAGGCGCTCGAGCGGGTGGCAGCACAGGCCGAGGTCAAGGCCGCGATGGTCAAGGCTGGTGCCGAGCCGGTCTGGGTCAACGCCAAGGGCATGGCCACTTTCATGCAGGCCGATAGGGCGCAGTGGCAGCGGGTGGCCGCCTACGCCAAGATCAGTCTGGATTGAGCCGGCAGACCCCCTTATTGCACCTGCAAGCGCGCGCCGCGCTCGGCCTTGGCCTTGGGCAGGGTGAGCGTGAGAACACCGTCTTCATACTTGGCGCTCGAGCGCGACTCATCCACATCGCAGGGCAGGCTCAGGCTGCGCGAGACAGTGCCCGCATAGCGTTCGCTGTGCAGCAGCTTGCCCTGAGCGCCTTCGCTGTCTTTGGGCGCCAATGTCGCGCCCAAGGTGACCACGCTGTCTTGCACATGGACATGGATGTCTTCTTTCTTGACCCCCGGCAGGTCGGCGTTGATCACGATGGCTGCGCCATCGTCTTTGACGTCCAGCCGAATCTGGCTGGACTGCGGCAGCGCTTCGTTGTAGAGCGGCCTGACAAAGTAGCCGCTGGACAAGTCTTTGAATAAGTCGTCGAAGAGGTTTGAGCGTGTCATCAGTGCGTTCATGTCTAACTCCTGGGTGGAGCGGCCGACTCGCCGGCCGCATGGCCTGCACTTAGGTCCGCTGCGGCCAGAATCAAGAGCCTGTGGCCTGCGCTGATGTCAAGGGCTTGAAAAGAGGTCGCGCGGCAGACTCTGCGAACTTGGCTCAGCCGCTGGGGTCTGTGGCGCGATGCTGATGAATTCGCCTGCTGGCTGCGGTCCCAGGAAGGCCGGAGCTTGCACTGCATCGGCTTGCAGCCAAGCCTGGTAGTGCTCGGGCGCCAGCACAACGATCATGCGTTTTTCTTCGTCGGCTTTGTGGAACTGCTGCATGAAGGGATGGTCATCGGCATTGACGGTCAGCAGGGTGAAGCTGTGCAACGCCTGGCCTTGCGGGTCATGCCAAAGCGACCACAGGCCGGCAGCACCCAGGGGCCGACCGTCGGGATGACTGATGCGGGTGGGCACGGCCTTGCCGCTGCGCCAGTCGGGCTCGAAAAAGCTGTCCATCGGCACGATGCAATGCTGTGCCTTGCGCCAGGCATCGCGAAAGCTCGGCTTGTCGGCCACGGTCTCGCTGCGGGCGTTATAGGTGTGGCGCGCGATCTTGGCGTCCTTGGCCCAGTGGGGGATGAGTCCGAAGCAGCCTAGGCGGGCTTGCCAGCCTTTATCGTCACCCACGATGAAGGTGCTGAGGTAACCCGGCCAGATGTCGCGCCGCAGCGCCTCTGTCGGCGGCTCGACGCCAAAGTACTGGCGCAGCCGCGCCGGCTGATGAACGGTTTCGTAATGGGCGCACATGGCGGCACTATAGGCAAAGGCAGTGTGTTGTTTGCGGATCGGCTTGAATGGCCGACTTCGAAACCGATTTTGTGGAATCGCCGCCCTCGGCGTGATGCGGCGTTTGATGAGGCGCTGCATCGCTGCGAGGGCACATCTCCCACACCGTATGGCACAGGTCCTGACTGATTGTGTGGGCGCGCCGCCCCGGCGCGCTGCGGCCTTTGTGGAATCGCCGCCCTCGGCGTGATGCGGCGTTTGATCGAGCCCACCTTCAGTCTGGCTTGATATTGGCCGCCTTGACCACCCCAGCCCCGTTGTCCAGGTCTTCCTTGGGCAGGGCCTCGAAGCTGCGCTGTGTGCTCTTGCCATCCATCTCATTGGCAGAACCTCACTCACGCAGGCAACGGGACTCCCACCGCAATGACCCCAAGCCGCAGCTGTCGCCTCGGCGGCAGCTCCCGGGTAAACCCGATTTGGTCTTGAGTCTGGTCCGACCAGAATAAATGGTCAGACCATACTTTGAGACCTTTGCATCCCCCATGAGCGCCGTCCTTGTTGAAGAACTGCTGCAACGCCTGATCACTGGCGTGCTGGTGGGCAGCATGTACGGCTTGCTGTGCACCGGCCTGGGCATGATCTTCGGGGTGATCCGCGTCATCAACTTCGCGCAGGGCGAATTCATGATGTTGGGCATGTATGCCACCTCCATCGTGGGCGCCATGCTCGCCACCCTGCTGACGGTGGGGCCGGCCGCTGGGGCTTATATGGCCATCGTGGTCGCTGCTGCGGTGCTGGCTTTGCTCGGCTGGGTGCTGCAGCGCTTTGTGATTTCGCACATCAGCGGCTCGCGGGCGGTGGGCGCTGACAGCGAAGGTCATTTCGCGCAGTTGATTCTGACCCTGGGCCTGAGCCTGGTGATCTCGAATCTGGCCTTGATTGTGTTCGGTTCAAGTGCCAAGACGGTGCAGTCGCCGCTGGCCTCATCGTCGTGGACGCTGGGGCCTTTCGGAGCGGAGGCGATCACTGTCTTTATCAATAAGGCGCGAGCCATCGGCTGTGTGGGCGCGGTGGTGGCCAGCCTGGCGCTGTACCTGTTTGTGCAAAAGACACGCGCCGGCACTTCGATGCGCGCCGCCGCTGACAACCCGACGGCTGCCACCATTGTGGGCATTGATGTGGAGGGCGCGTATGCGCGGGCTTTCGCCATGGGCAGTGCGGCCACCGCGCTGGCCGGCGGCCTGATCGCGATGTACTACCCCTTTCACCCTTACATCGGCTTTGAGTTCGTCATCATCATGTATGCCGGCGTGGTGCTCGGTGGCATGGGCAGCATGCTCGGTGCCTTCTGGGGCGGCTTCACCATGGGGCTGGTGCAGCAGCTGTCGACCTATTTCCTGCCCTTTCAGCTGCAAAACGCCACCATCTTCCTGCTGTTTTTGGGCGTGGTGCTGCTGCGGCCTCAGGGCCTGTTCGGCCGTAGCGCGGAGCGTGCCTGATGCTCAGGTCACCGCTGCACGGACCGGCCTTACCCGCCATTGGGCTGATCACCCTGGTCATGGCCGCAGGCGCGGCGCTGATCCGCGATCCGTATTACCAACTGATCCTGAGCACCGTGCCAATTTGGGCCTTGGTGGCACTGACCTGGAATTTGTTCTCCGGCTATTCTGGCTTGATCTCCTTCGGCCACTCGACCTTCTTCGGGCTGGGCGCATTTGCGGTGGCGCTGCTGGCCATCAAGCTGGGCATCTCGCCCTGGCTGGGTCTGCTGGTGGCCACCTTCGTGGGCGGTTTCGCGGCCTTGGTCATCGGCCGTATCACCTTCGGCCTGCGCGGGCATTACTTTGCACTGGCCATGCTGGCCTATCCCTCGCTCTTTATCTTTTTGTTTGACTGGATGGGCTGGCAGGAGCTGACGTTCCCGATCCGCCGCGACGAGCCGCTGCTGTTCATGCAGTTTGCCGACGGGCGCATCATCACCTTGATCGGTGTGGCCATGATGACGGCGGTCATGCTGATTACCTTGCTGGTCGAGCGCTCGCGCTTTGGCCTAGCCATGCTGTCGATCAAGCAAAACGAGATGGCGGCCGAGGCCGCAGGTATCAACACCTTTCGCATCAAGATGCTGGGTTTTGTGCTCAGCGGCGCCCTGGGCGGGCTGGCCGGCGGCTTTCATGCGGTGGTGCTGCAGGTGGTCACCCCGCACGGCGTGCTGGGCACGGTGGTGTCGGCCCAGGCCCTGATTCTGACGCTGTTTGGCGGCATTGGCACCTTGTTCGGACCGGTGATTGGCGCCATGGTGTTGGTGCCCTTGACCGAGGCGCTGCGCGCGCAACTGGGCCATGTGTTGCCCGGCATCCAGGGCGTGATCTATGGTCTGACCATCATGCTGGTGATTCTGTTGGCGCCCGAAGGCTTGTACTGGAAGGTGCGCGATCTGCTGGCACGGCGCCGGCAGGCCTTGCAGCCGCCGAAGCAGGCTGAGCCCGCCCGCGCGGCTGTCTGCGAGCCGGCCGCTGCTCAGGCTGCGGTGGCCACGCCGAAACCTGCACGGCAGCACGGCGAGGTGATCTTGAAGGTCGGCGAGCTGTCCAAGAATTTTGGCGGCCTCAAGGCGGTGCAGAACGTCAGCTTCGAGGTCTATCGTGGGGAGATATTGGGCATCATCGGCCCCAATGGCGCGGGCAAGACCACCTTGTTCAATCTGCTCAACGGTTTTCAGCCGGCCAGCGGCGGTCAGGTGCATCTATTGGGTCAGGCCACGATGGGGCTCAAACCCAATGCGCTGTGCCGACTGGGCCTGGGCCGAACCTTTCAGGTGGCGCGGCCGTTTGCGCGCATGAGTGTGCTCGACAACGTGGTGGTCGGCGCGATTGCGCGCAGCGCCAGCGGCGAGCAGGCCTTGTCCATGGCCCGCAAGGCCCTGGAGATTGTGGGCTTGGCGCAGCGCGCCGATGCGGTGGTCAGCGGCTTGACCAATCTGGAGCTGCGCCTGATGGAGCTGGCGCGGGCGCTGGCCTGCGGCCCGCAACTGCTGCTGCTCGATGAAACTCTGGCCGGTCTGGGCGCTACCGAGGTCGAGGAGATTTTGCGGGTGATCCAGCGCCTGCCTGATGCGGGGGTGACGGTGGTGATCATCGAGCACACCATGCACGCGATGATGCGCCTTGCCGATCGGTTTTTGGTACTCGATCACGGCCAGGTGATCGCGCAAGGCCTGCCCGCGCAGGTGATGGCCGATCCGGCGGTGGTCAAGGCCTACCTGGGCAAGAAATGGATGGACATGCATGCTCAGGCTTGAGGCGATCAGCGCGTCCTATGGCGCCATCCGGGCGCTGCATGAGGTCTCCATCGAGGTGCAAGCGGGCCAGTTTGTGGCCATCGTCGGGCCCAACGGTGCCGGCAAGACCACGCTGTTTAAAACCATCTCGGGCCTGATTGAGCCCGACGCAGGGCGCATTGAATTTGAAGGCCAGGACCTGCTCAAGTTGCCGGCGCGAGAGCGCGCCCATCTGGGCATCGCCCATGTGCCCGAAGGCCGCCAGGTGTTTGGCAACCTGAGCGTGCTCGAGAACTTGCAAATGGGCGCCACGCCGCAGCGCGGCCGTGCCGATTGGACGCGCAATCTGGAGCGCTGCTTCTCGCTGTTTCCGGTGCTGGCCGAGCGGCGTGATCAGTTGGCCGGCACGCTCTCGGGCGGTGAGCAGCAGATGCTGGCCATTGGGCGGGCCCTGGCCTCTTCGCCGCGCTTGTTGATGCTCGATGAACCATCGATGGGGTTGGCGCCCATCGTGGTCGACCTGATTTTCGAGCGCATCGGCGACTTGCACCGCGACAGTCAGCTCACGATTGTCCTGGTCGAACAGCGGGTGGTCGAAGCCCTCGAGCCTTGCGACCAGGCCTATGTTTTGGATGTGGGGCGCTGCGTGGCCAGCGGACCACCGGATCAGATCCTCAAGGATGCCCGCATACGGCAGGCCTATCTCGGCATTCAATGAATTTCAACCCCAGCCAAGGAGACTCCCGATGACTGAACGACTAATCACACGCCGCACCGCCTTGAGCATGACGGCCGCCGCTGTCACCTCTGCCCATGTGGGCGGCGCTGTTGCGCAGGCTGCGCGCACCGTCAAGATCGGCACGGTGGTGCCGCTGTCGGGCCCTTGGGCCTCGATCGGCCAGAACATCAAAGCCGGCGCCGATGTCGCGATTGAAGAAATCAACGCCGCAGGCGGCATCAAGGCCCTGGGCGGCGCCAAGCTGGAACTGGTAGCGGCTGACGCCGAGGACTCGGTGGAAAAAGCCAAGAATGCCGCCGCCCGCCTGCTGGCCCAAGAGCCCACCTTGATCGGCGGTCTGGGTGATGCCTTGAGCGGCATGACCCTGGTGGTGACCGAGCAGACCGAGCGCGCCGAGCTGCCCTGGCTGACGCAGACCTTTGCCGACGTGCTGACCGAGCGCGGCTTCAAATACATCTTCGAGGTGGTGCCGATTGCCACCCAGCAGGGGCAGCTGACCTTGCCGACGGTGATGGAGCTGGCCAAAATGGCCGGCGTTACGCCCAAGACGGCTGCGGTGGTTGCCGATACCAACCAGGCGATTCAGGGCATGGTCAAGACCTGGCGCGACGGCGGCTTTGCCAAGGCCGGCATGACCTTGCTGTCTGACAAGCCCTACACACCGCCGATCTCGGACGCCACCGAGTTGATCGGCAACCTGCGCCGGAGCAAGCCCGATGTGCTCTTCCTCATGCCCTCGGCCCTGCCTGATCTCAAGCTGATGCTCGACAAGCTCTCCGAACTCGGCCTGGGGCGCGATGTACTGCCCACTTTTGCGGTGGCCGGCCCGAGCGCTACGCCTGAACTGCTGGCGGTGGCCGGTGCCAAGAGCCTGGACGGCTTTTTTAGCATCAATTCCAACTGGCCTGGCCGCAAGCACCAGGACCTGGTGGCGCGTTTCAAGGCGCGCACCGGTCGGCCCTGGATGACCTCTCAGGGCATCGACGGCTATGGCCAGGTCCAAATCTTCCGCGAGGCGCTGGAGAAGGCCGGCGTGGCCGACCGCCGCCGTGTGGCCGACCAGATTCGCCGCATGGACAGCAGCACCGGCGCGGCCGACAACTTTACCGGCCCGCTCAAGTGGGACGAGCGCGGCCGCCGCATTGGCGCAGGCCTGGTGATCGCGCAGTGGCAAGGCGGTCAGCCCGTGCCGGTCTACCCGCCCAGCCTGGCCACCCACAAGCCGATCTGGCCGGGCGCCAAGTCCTGAGGGCTGACAGGCTTCGAACGCTATCGCTGCGAGGGCGCATCTCCTACACCGTCTGGCACAGGCCCTGGATGATGGTGTGGGAGCGCCGCCCCGGCGCGATGCGGCTTCTGAATGGCTCCTGATGCTTGATGAATTGCCGCATCGCTGCGAGGGCGCAGCTCCTACACCGTCTGGCACAGGCCCTGGATGATGGCGTGGGAGCGCCGCCCCGGCGCGATGCGGCTTTTGATCAAGCCCGCCTTCAGTCCGGCTTGATATTGGCCGCCTTGACCACCCCGGCCCAGTTGTCCAGGTCTTCCTTGAGCAGCGCCTCGAAGCTGCGCGGCGTGCTCTTGCCGTCGATCTCGTTGGCATAAGGCGCGAGCTTGGCCAGGATGTCCTTGTCGGCCAGCACCTGGTTGATCGCAGCTGCGAGCTTTTCGGTGATCTCCGCCGGCGTGCCTTTGGGGGCCAGCAGGCCGTTCCAGTAGCGCGCGCCGAAGTCTTTGATGCCCAGCTCTTCCATGGTGGGCACGTTCGGTGCGCCGGGCAGGCGGTTGCGGCTGGTCACCGCCAGTGCGGTGATGCGACCGTCACGCACCATGGGCAGGGCGGTCGATGAGACCGCGAAGTGGTAGTCCACCCGGCCGGCAATTTGCTCATTCATGGCCTGCGGTGAGCCCTTGAATGGCACCGAGATGGCTTGCATGCCGGTGCGCACGCGGAACAATTCAGCGGTGAAGTGTGAGGGCGAGCCGTTGCCCGAATTGGCAAAGAACACGTTGCCATTGCGGGCCTTGCTCAGCGCCAGCAGGTCTTGCGGTGTTTTTAGCCCGAGCGGTGGGTAACTGACCAGCACCATCGGCGACCAGGCCAGATTGAGCACCGGTGTGAACGACTCGGGTACTTTGAAGTTCTGCTTGGTGCCCATGGCCGTGACCATATTGAGCGCGGCCGAGGTGAACAGCAGGGTGTAGCCGTCCGGTGCAGCGCCAGCGACGATGTCAGCGCCGATGATGCCGGTGGCCCCCGCCTTGTTGTCAATCACCAGGGGTTGCTTGAGGATCTCGCGCAGTGGCTCGCTCAGGATGCGCAGCATCACGTCGATCAAGCTGCCCGGTGGCCAGGCCACGACGATGCGGATCGGTTTGTTCGGATAGGCGCCGGTCTGGGCCAGGCCCACGGTCGGAAGGCTGGCTGCGGCTGCGGCGCAGATGATCATGCGACGTTTCATGGGGCTCTCCTTGAGAAGAATGCGGGCTTGTCAGCGGGCAGCGGCGGCGGCCTCCTGCAGGGACTGCGCCGCTTTTTGCAGTGCCTCGATCAGGTAGGTGCTGTCATTGCTGCCCATCAGCAGCCGGGCGCCGGCGGCCACCATCTCGGCGATCGGTGGCCCGCCAGCGCCACCGGCCACAAACTGTTTGCCGCAGCGCTGGGCTGCGGCGGCCGCTGTCCGGTAGGCTTGGCAGATGCTTTCATGGCGAACTTGGCCGGGCAGACCGAGTTCTAGGCTCAGGTCCATCGGTCCCATCATGAGCGCGTCGACACCTTCAGTGGCGGCAATCTCTTCGGCCTGGGCCACGCCTTGCGCGGTTTCGATCATGGCGATCATGAACACCTCGCTGTTGCGCTGGGGCACCGCCTCGGCGGCCGATTGGCGCCGATAGCCCGAGGCCGGCCCGATGGCTGCCATGGAGCGCCGCCCCAGCGGCGGGTATTTGGCCAGATCCAGCGCGGCCTGGATGTCTTGGCGGCTGCTGACATGCGGGATGATCAGACCGGTGGCGCCGCAGTCCAGGATGGGGCCGACCGTGCCGATCTCGGCCGAGTGCACCCGCACCAGGGCGGTGAGGCCGCAGGCCTGGGCCATCAGGCACAGGTCGGCGATCTCGCGCAGGGAGAACACGCCGTGCTCGGCGTCAATGTAGAAGCCATCAAAGCCCGCTTCGCGCAGGATGAAGACCGCATCGACGCTGCGCAACTGGCGCAGCGACATGAGCTTGACGCAGCCGCCTGCGGCCAGCTTGCTGCGCAGGGGGTGGGTGTGGGGGCTGCTCATCACGGCGCTTTCAGGGGGTGCCCGCTTTGGGCGGGGGGTAGCCACGCGAGGTAAAGCCCGCGTCAACGGTGACGATGTTGCCCGACATGCCCGAGGCGCGCGGCGAGCACAGGAAAGCGGCCACATCGGCCACCTCGCGCGGATCGATCAGCTTGCCGCGCGGGAAGTCCTTGGCCATTTCGGGCCAGCGGCTTTCGTCGCCGAGCAGGGCGGCTGCGCGCCTGCGCATCGTGCCCTTGGCCTTTTCTGTTTCGACCCAACCCGGGCTCAGGCCCAGCACCCGCACCCCCAGATCGAGGCTGACGCCGCCGATGGTGCGGGTCAACGCCACCAGGGCCGCATTGCCCATGGAGCCGGCCGCGTAGCCGTAGTCCAGCCGTTCGGCGCCGATGCCAATGATGTTGAGGATCACCCCGGCTTGGCGCTGCACCATGTGCGCATACAGCGCGCGGGTCAGGTTGAGGTAGCCAAAGACCTTGAGTTCCCAGCTCTGGCGCCAATGCTCGTCGTCGATGTCGAGCACGCTGCCGCGCGGAATGGCGCCGGCGTTGTTGACCAAGATGTCGACCTGCGCGCAGGCAGCGGCCAGGCTTTGTATGCCCTGCTTCGTCGACAGGTCGGCCGGATGGGTCTGCACCTGCACCCCGTGCTCGCCGCTCAGGCGCTCGGCCAGGGCTTGCAGGGCCTGCGGGTTGCGGGCCGCCAGGTGCAGGTGGCAGCCTTCAGCGGCCAGCGTTTGGGCGATGGCCATGCCTATGCCTTGCGAGGCACCGGTGACCAAAGCATGTTTTCCGTGCAGTTGCAGATCCATGGGCTTATCCGAAGGCGGGGCGAAGTTCGATCAATTCGGTGGCTGAGTTGCTGTCTTGCAGCAAGGCATAGAGCAGGGCGTCGGCCACCTCCTGTGCGCGCAGCGGCGCGAACTTGCGCGCGGCCAGCGCTTTGAGCACCTCAGGGTGGTCGCTGCTTTTGCGGATGTCGGTATCGACCATGCCCGGCGCGATCTCGCTGACCTTGATGCGGTGGCTTTTGAGCTCGAGCCGAAAGCCCTTGGCAAAGGCCGACAGCGCGTGTTTGGTAGCGGCATAAACCACGCCATGCGCGGCCACACTGCGCGCCGCCCCCGAGGTGATGAACACCAGGTGGCCCGAGCCACGCTGGACCATGTGTGCGGCCATGGCACGGGTCAGGTCAAAAGCGGCGACCACATTGGTGGCAAACATTTGCGCGCATTGCTCGGTGGTGATGTCAAGCACCGGCGCGTAGGTCAGCACGCCAGCATTGTTGACCAGCACCTGCGCATGCGCGGCCGCCTCGCTCAGGCGCTGCACAAAGCCGGTGTCTGTGAGGTCGCCGGCCAGGGCCAGCGCCTGGGTGCCGCTGGCCCGGCATTGCGCCGCCACCTCTTCGAGCGCATCGGCCCTGCGTCCGGTGAGCACCAGGTCCATGCCTTGTGCCGCCAGTGTCAAGGCGCAGGCTTTGCCGATGCCGGCGCTGGCGCCAGTGATCAGTGCGGTCTGTCCCTGCAGACGGGCAGCGCCCAAGCTGGGGGCGCTCATGCTTTGGGGTGGCCGCCGGGCGGCTCGTTGAGCATCACGGTGTCGTACTTGGCCGGGATGATGACTTCGAGCAGTTCCAGGTCGTCGGAAAAGCCCATGACGGTGTGCTTCAGGCGCGGCGGCTGCAGCCAGCAACTGCCTTCTTTCATCAAGATCTCACCATGGCCCTCGAATTCGCTGCGCATCCAGCCCTTGAGCACATAGATCATCTGATAGTGCACGTTGTGGAAATGCCGGTGCGAGATCTCCTCGGCATTGAAGGGGCGGGCGCGCCGGTTGACATGCGCGTCGACCATGCCGCCGGTGGCAGCGATCATGCCCAGATCGCGCGACAGCGACCAGGGCCGAAAGCCCGGTGTCTTGAACGAGTCTTCGTCGAGGTGGCTGACATGAAAGCTTTGCGCCGGCCAGTCCGGGTAGTTGCTGGGCTTTTTGTCAGCCGGATAGTCGCGTTCGTTGAAGACCTCCAGATTGACCTGCTGGTTCATGGGCTTGCCTCCTTGTTTGAGCCATCGCCCGGTGGGCGATGCGGCTTTTTTAGTGTCCTAAGTTATTCTAGGCAGCGCTCAGTCCCATCGTCAATGCGTATGAACACTGGAGTCGCTCCTGCACAATTTGACGAGTATGTCCCCTCTGAACCTCACGGAGCCTTTCATGACTACATCGACCCAAGCCAGCCCGGATCAGCAGCGCAAGGTGCGCATGGCAGCGCGCGCCCTGGCTCGCGCCGGCCTGGTGACTGCCTTTGGTCACTGCAGCTTGCGCTTGAACGAGCGGGAGTTTTTGGTTTGCAAGGGCAAGGCCATGGCGCTCATCGGCCCTGAGGATGAGGGTTCGGTGGTGACGGTCGATCAGCCCTTGCCAGCCGGGGTGCTTGGCGAGGTCCGAATGCACCAGGCCATCTATCGCGCGCGCCCCGAGGTGCAGGGCATCAGCCGCTTCATGTCGCCGCAGGTGATGGCGCTGTCGGCCATGGGCTTGGGCCCGGCGGCGCGCCATGGCCTGTCGGCCTTCTTTTATCCGCGGGCGCCTTATTGGCCCGAGACCGATCTGATCCGCCAGGACGATCTGGCCGCCAAGGTGGCCGCCACCTTGGGCGCGGCGCCGGCGGTGGTGGTCAGCGTCAATGGCGCGGTCACGGCGGGCGATTCGATCGAGCAGTCGGTGGCCTTGGCCTGGTTCCTGGAGGACGCCGCCCGGGTGGAGCTGGCTGTGCTGGCCGCCGGTCGGGCTGACGAAACGGTGTTCAAGAGCGCGCAGCAGGCGGCGGCGCGCGCCACCTGGTCGGGCGGCATCCTGGAGCGGGCCTGGGACTATCTCACCGACGGCGATCCTGAGAAATAGGCACCGGCGGCTCAGCAGGGCAGGCACAACACCGCCCTAAAGCCCGGTGGTGCGCTGCGTCTCTACAGCCGGGCGATGTTGCGGCTGTCTATGACCTTGCGCCACTGCACCAGGTCGCGTTCAGCCAGCCGTCTAAATTCCTCGGGGGTGCCGACCTTGGGGGCGGCGCCCATCTCGATGAAACGTTGACGAATATCGGGCAGGCTGGCGATCTCGCGCAGATCTTGATTGAGCTGCTGCACCAATTCGGCAGACATGCCCTTGGGGCCGGTGATGCCGATCCAGGAGTCGTATTCCATGCCGGCGATGAAGCTGCTCAGGGTCGGCACGCCTGGCAGATCTTCAGAGGGATTGCGGGTGCTCACCGCCAGCGGCTTGAGCTTGCCCTGGCGCGACTGCGGCACCACGAAGGTGGCGGTATCGATCATCATGTCGATCTGCCCGCCCAGCAGGTCGGTCAAGGCCAGTGGGCTGCCCTTATAGGGCACGTGGGTCAGCTCGATCCCCAGCTCTGCGTTGATCCACTCGCCCAGCAGATGGTGGGCGGTGCCCACGCCCACCGATGAAAAGCTCACCGCTTGCGGATTGGCCTTGGCAAAGGCCAGCAACTCGGGCAGGCTCTTGTGGCGTGAGTTGGGGCCGACCGCCAGCACCATGCCGTAGGTGGTCAGGCTGGAAATCCAGCTGAAGTCGCGGATCGCGTCGAAGGGCGAGCTTTTGCGCAGGGCCGCGCCGATAGAGTGGTTGCTGGCGGTGATCAGCAGCGAGCTGCCGTCAGGCCGGGCGGTGGCCACGCTCTCGGCCGCAATCAGGCCGCCGGCACCGAGCTTGTTGTCGACGATCACCGTCGCGCCGCGGCGCTCGGCCAGCTTGGGCCCGATCAAACGGCCGAACAGGTCGGTGCTGCTGCCGGGCGCCGAGCCGCTGACCAGCCGGATGGTTCGCTGTGCCTGTGCGCGCGCCGATCCCTGGACGGCCGGCCCCAGGGCCATGAAGGCGGCAGAGGCCAGGAGGACGGTGCGGCGGCGCGGCCTTGCGGCCGGGCCGGAGGATTCAATCAGTGGGCGGGTCATGACACGGACCTTTGCGGTAATGCGTTGGGCCTGCGCGGCAGGCGCTGCGGACTTACTTGAACAGGCCTGGGTTTTCTTCGAGGACCTTGCCCATTTCATAGTTCCAGACGCCCATATAGGACGATTCGGCGCGTTTGAAGTCACGGGCGCGGATGGCCTCTTCGCGGCTGAGTACCTTGAGCTTGCCGGCAGCCATGGCTTTGAGCTGCACACCGGCAGAGATTTCGACCTCTTTGGTGCGCACCACCAGCTCCTGGATACTCGAGCCCATGAGCATCACGCCGTGGTGTTGCATCATCACCGCATTGCGCTTGCCCACCGCCTTGACGAAGGCCTTGGCCGCTTTGGGATCCCGGTGGGCGTTGTCAAAATCTTCAAGCAGCACCATATCGTCATACACGCGGGCGGCCGAGCGCTCGAAGGGGCGCACGACCTCGCCGATGGAGCCCAGCGCCAGACAGTTGTCACTGTGGTGATGGGTGGCGCACAGAATGTCGGGCCGGGCGGCGTAGAGAAAGCCCTCGATTTTGAGCGAGTCGTTGACCTTGCCGTCGCCGGTGATGACGTTGCAGTCGAAGTCGCATTCACGCAGGTTCTTCTCGACCACGGTGTCAAAGCTGTCGCCCCACTGGTAGCTCCAGAAGGTGTTCTTGCCCGGCAGGCGCGCGGTGAAGTGCCCGAGCAGGCCTATGCCTATGCCGTAGCGCGCCATGATGCGGTAGCCCAGCACCATGTTGCGCTTGAGCTCCTTGAGCGCCTTGGCCTCATCGGCCTTGGTCGAGCGCATGGGCGCAATCGTGCGTTGCTGTGTCATCTCCTCTTCCCCCCCCTGTTTGTATAGGTGTAAAGGCTAGGGCAGGAGGCTGAGTGTGTCAACGGTGTAAGCACGGGCTGACCTGCGCAGGCAAGCACCGCTAGCATGCGGGCTCGTTGAACGAGGGTCGAGGGCCGGCCTGCTGGCCGGCGATAAAAAAGAGGAGTTCAGGACCATGGATGCATCCCGGCTGTTTGATGTGGGCGGCGTGCTGCTGGCGCGCCCTTTTCGGGTGCGGCGCCTGGGGCATTTCGGTCTGAACATGACCGATACGCAATCGGCCATTGCCTTTTACTGCGACCTGCTGGGCTTTCGCATCTCCGATCCCATGGACATCGCCGAGCAGCATCCGCGGCGCGAGGAGCTGCTGCGCATAGGTGACACCAATTTGTATTTCACCCGCCACGGCACCGACCACCATTCGCTGGTGTTTTGCGACCGACAGGTGTTCCAGGCCATGGGGCGGGGTGATCGCTCGCCCAAGGATGTGACGGTCAACCAGCTGACCTGGCAGGTCGGCAGCCTGCAGGAAATTTCAGGCGCCATCGACTACTTCGAAGACAACAAGGTGCCGATCAACCGGGCCGGCCGCGATATGCCGGGCTCGAACTGGCATGTCTACCCCTATGACCCCGAAGGCCACCGCAACGAGCTGTACTACGGCATCGAGCAGATCGGCTGGATGGGCACCGCCAAGCCCAAGCTGGCCTATGAGCGGCGCTTCCTGCAGCGGCCCGAGCTGCCGCAGCCGCCTGAGTATGAGGAGGTCGATCACATGCGGGCGCAGCAGACCGACCTGGCCAGCGGCTTTCG
>JBAXEN010000066.1:0-15622 GCA_037140415.1 Betaproteobacteria bacterium
GCGCTACGAGCTGGTGGCCATCAGCGAGCCCAAGCGGCAGTATCTGTGGATCCTGGCGCGCACGCCCCAGGTGGACGAAGCCCGCTACGCCGCGCTGCTTGGCCGGCTGCAGGCGATGGGGCTGGAGGTGGGGAAGTTGGAGAAGACGCGGCAGGGGGAGCGCTGAAGGACTGCTCTGTCCTGAGGTGCCTCAGGTCTGCGCCTGGGCCGACGCCAGGGTCTGCTCCAGATGCACCCAGTCGGCAATCTCTTGGCTGGGTGTGTAGCCGGCCACCAGAGTGGCTAGCATTTGGCGCAAGCGGCCAACGTCGTTGCTGGACAGCGCGGCCTGCATCTGGGCCAAGCTGGCTTGGAGCATGTCCCAGGCCAAGAACTGCTCATGCGCTTTCATGATGCGCGGATGAGCGGTGGCTTGCGGGTTGTCGCCAATCAGCAGCTCTTCGAAGAGTTTTTCTCCGGGCCGCAGGCCGGTGATGTGTATCTCGATGTCGCCGTCGGGCTTGGATTCGTCCCTGGGGCTGAGCCCGGAGAGTTCGATCATGCGCCGCGCCAGGTCGATGATTCTGACCGACTGCCCCATGTCCAGCACGAACACATCGCCGCCCGTGGCCATGGCGCCGGCCTGTATCACCAGCTGCGCCGCTTCGGGAATCGTCATGAAGTAACGGGTGATGTCCGGGTGGGTGAGGGTGATCGGCCCGCCATCGCGGATCTGCTGACGAAACAGCGGCACCACCGAACCGGATGAGCCCAGCACATTGCCAAAGCGCACCATGCTCAGCCGCGTGCCGTGATCGCTGCGGTCTGCCAGGGCTTGCAGCGCCATTTCAGCCAGGCGCTTGCTGGCGCCCATGATGTTGGTGGGGCGTACCGCCTTGTCGGTGCTGATCAGTATGAAGTCGGCCACGCCGTTGGCGACCGCCGCTTGTGCGGTGACCAGCGTACCCAATACATTGTTCCGCACGCCCTCGACTGGGTTGTGCTCGACCAGCGGCACATGCTTGTAGGCCGCTGCGTGGTAGACGGTGTGCGGCCGCCAGGTCGCCATGATCTCTTGCATGCGGCCCTCATCTTGCACCGAGGCCAGCAGAGGCAGCAACTCGCAGGGCCGAGCTGCGAGCTTGTCCCGCAGTTCCTGGTCGATGGCATAGAGCGCGAATTCGCTTTGGTCGACCAGCAGCAGCTTCTGCGGGCCAACGGCCAGCACCTGGCGGCAGATTTCGCTACCGATGGAGCCGCCGGCACCGGTGACCAGCACCACTTTACCGGCGATGTTTCTGGCCAGCAGCGCTGAATCAGGGGCGACCGGCTCACGGCCCAGCAGATCATCAATGTCGAGCTCGCGCAGGTCTGATACGCTGACTTTGCCCTGGGCCAGATCGCTCACGCTGGGCAAGGTACGCACGGCTACGTGGGCACTGCGCATCTGCATCAAGATCTCGTTACGGCGCTTACGGCCTATGCTGGGCATGGCCAGCAAGACATCGTTGATGGCCAACGTCATGGCCAGTTCGGGCAGATCGGCCGGGTTGTAAACCGGCTGGCCGTTGACCACATGGCCTTGCAGGTTTTGGTCGTCGTCCATGAAGCCAGCCACCTGCATGTCGTGGCTGTTGGCCATGGCTGCGGCCAGTTGCCGCCCGGTCTGCCCGGCGCCGTAGATCAACACTTTAGGCCGCGCTGCCTTGCGCAAGATGCTTTGGTACTGATCGCCCAACCACAGGTGCACCAAGGCGCGCGAGCTGCCGACCAGCAAGAGCAGCAAAATCGGCTGAATGATGCCCACCGTGCGGGGGACGCCTGTGATGCCCACCGCGGTGAAGATGGAAGCGTAAATCAACCCGTAAACACCGATGGCCCGCGCCACCGCAGCCAGAGCGGGCCAGCCACTGTGCCTGAAGATGGCGCGGTACAAGCCAGTGGCGATGAAGATGGGCAGGGCCACGGCTATGGCCGCTGCTGCGGCCATGGAGGCGCCAACAGACCACTGGGGGTGGCCGCTGAAGCTGATGAATTCACCCAGGCGCAGGTAGTAGGCCAGCCACACGCTCAAAATGCACAGGCTGGCATCGACGGCCATGGCCAGCACCCGTTTGGCCGCGCGCGGAAGCGCCAGCAGGGGCGGAGCTAACCAGGCGAGTTGCTTGTTGATCACAGGGCTGTGTTTTGGTGGCGGCTCAGGGTTTTGAGTCCGGGCTCTTGGCAATGCGATCGCCGGCACCTCGGCCAGAGACGGTGAGCAAGATGTATTTGAAATACGAAGTCGCAGACAGCGTTTGCAGCATCTGCGCATCGGTGCGCGCCAGAAGTTCAGGCGTGGACATGTCTATGCCTTGCACTTGGGCCAGGCCGGTGATGCCAGGGCGGTGCTCAAACACCTTGCGGCGCTCGCGCTCATGAATGAGCTCCGTCTGGCTCAACAGGCAAGGCCGTGGCCCAACCAGACTCATCTGCCCGGCCAGCACATTCCACAGTTGGGGCAGCTCGTCGAGCTTGCTGCGCCTTAAAAAATGGCCCAGACCCGTCACCGCCTTGGGGTCCGCCAGGTGGGTGGCCACGGAGGCGGTATCGGGCCGCATGGTGCGGAATTTGACCAGGCGAAACGGCTTTTGGTGGCGGCCAACCCGGCTCTGAAAAAACAAGGGCGAGCCGGTATCGAACAGGCCCAACAGCATGATCAGCAGCAAGATGGGTGAACCCACCAGAAGCCCAAAGCTGGCCAGGAGAAGGTCAAGCAGGCGCAGCATGGGCCATCCTTTTGAGTTGCTCGTCCATGCTCACCGGCGCCTGCCAGTCCAACAGCTGGTGGGCCGGCTGGTCGTCAACAACCAGTGACCCGAGCAGCCGGTCTATCGCCTGCCCCCTGCCGACCGCGCCGGCGCACAGCTTGAGCAGGGCAGGCGGTACGGACGGGAGCCAAATGCTGCTGCCATAGGCCCGGGCAATCTTGCGCAGCAGTTCGGGCGTTGAGATGGGGGCGCCGTCAGAGATTAGGAACACCTGACCCGGTGCGCGCGGCGACTCATCAGGCAGTGCGCACAGCGCCAGAAAGCTGATGAGGTTGTCTATCGCAATCATGGAGCGCTGGTTGTGCACCGCACCCAAGGGCAGCGGCACGGACTTGCTGACCCAGCGCAGCATTTGCGCAAAGTTGCCCTTGACCCCAGGGCCGTAGACCAGTGGCGGGCGCACGATGACCAACTCCATGCCGGTGGCCTGCGCAATTCGCTGCAGGCCCTGCTCGGCCTCCCATTTGGAGACGGCGTAGGGGTCGCTCGGTTGGGGGGCATCGTGGGCGCTGTAACACGCACCGGGCACCGTGGATTCGCCATTGACCTTGATGGAACTCACAAACACAAAACGCCGCACGCCCGCTTGCACAGCTCGTTCAGCCAGCGCCAGCGTAGCGCGAACGTTGGCTTCGCGAAAGGCTTGCAGCGGATCGCTGGTCTGCTCGTGCATCACATGCGCACGGCCCGCCAGGTGCAATACGCTCTGGCAGCCTTGCAGGGCGTGCTGCCATGCTTTTGCATCATCGGCCGCAAGCACGCGCTCACCGGGGACTGCGCTGGGCTTGCGCACTGCCGGCGTCACCTCGTGCCCCAGGCTGGCCAAATGCTGGCACAGGGCTCTGCCAATGAAGCCGCTCGCGCCGGTGACCAGCAGCTTCATGGTCTGAGCATCTCCAGCAGCTTGGCCGGGTACTTGCTCAGGATTTTGGCCATATTGGTGCTGACGCCGTTTTCGCGGCAGGCCCTGAGCACCTCCTGGTTGAGCAAGACCTTGGCGCGCCAGCCGTTGTTGCTGGCGCCTCCGGTCTGCATATGCACCAACACCCGCGGCAGGTGGCGGTAGTGAAGGTGGTGGCCATGGAAGGCACGCACCACAAACTCATAGTCGCCCGCAATCCTGTAATCCGTTTTGAACAGTCCTACCCGCTCGGCGACCTCCCGCTTGAGGAAAAAACCAGGGTGCGCAGGCATCCATCCCCAGGCCAGCTTTTGCGGACTGAAGCGGTCTGAGCGGTAGCGGCGGACCATGCGGGTCGGTTCCCCCGCCTTGAAGAACCCCACATCGGCCACCAGTGCATCGAGCCTGTGCGCTCGCATCTGCTGGGCCACTTCGGTGAGCACGGTGGAGTCAGCATACTGGTCGTCGGCATTGAGAAAGCAGATCACCTCGCCACTGGCGCGGGCCAAGCCTTTGTTCATCGCGTCGTAAATGCCCTTGTCGGGCTCGCTGACCAGGTACGCCAGATGTGGCCGATACCGCTCCAAAATCTCAAGGCTGCCGTCGGTCGAGCCGCCGTCGATCACGATGTGCTCGACCTCAGACCACTGCTGATCGACCACCGATTGGATGGAACGCTCTAGGGTGGCTTGGCTGTTGTAGCAGACGGTGATGACGCTGATTTTCATCGACTCATTCTCGTCACCAGGCCTCGCAGTACGTAGCGAAGTTCTCCTTGACCCAACATCAGACACATGCGGCGAAGCTGGTGGTAGCGCTTGTCCCAGATGGATGGTTCGCGACCTGCCAATATTTGACGGTACTCCAAATCAAAAACTGATTGCAGATGACTTGTTTTTGTCTCGCTGTGGAGGCGCAATGCGCCCCAGGCAGCGTTCACATGTTGAGTTTGATGGGTATGCGCCAAGAGACGCAGAAACCACTCATAGTCAAAGCCGCACTCTAGGGTCTCATTCAGGGGACCTATCTCTTGATGCAAGCTTCGCTTACAGAACGCAGCCTGATTGGTTAAGACCATGCCTTCGGCAAGCAGGCTCTTGTAGCTGGGTTTGACGTATTTCATCTCGCGCAGCAACTGATCGTGCTGGTCAACGAGGTTCATGTTTCCGATGATCAATTGCGCAGCATTATTGGAATGAGCCACCGAAGCCATATGTGAAAACACGCCGGGGTAGTAGGTGTCATCCGAGTTTTGCCAAGCAACCCAGTCGCCGGTCGCTAGTTGTAATCCCTTATTGATGGCATGCGCCTGCCCCCTATCTTTTTCGCTGACCCAATAGGCCAGACGGCTCTCATAGCGCTTGATCAGTTCAACGCTGCCATCGGTGGAGCCGCCGTCGATGATGATGTATTCGATATGGGGGTATTCTTGATCGAGAACGGATCGGATCGTTCTTTCTAGGTATTCGGCTTGGTTGTAGGACGGGGTGATGACGGAGATTCGCGGCAAGGCCGCACTGCTGCGCCCTTTTTGATTTTCGACGTCGCTTGAGGCCTTGCCGTCTATGCTTAGCTCTGACATCGGTCGTGCTGATTCACTAGCAAGATTTATCACCGCTGCTTACTACTTCGCGGCGACAGCCGCACACATCTCGTCAATGACCGCGTCAACCTTGAGGTGAGCTCGCCAGCCGAGTTGGCTAGCGGCCTTGCCCGGATCTCCCTGGCTGATGGTGATGTCAGAGGGCCGGCGAAGCTCGTTGTTGAAACGCACATGGGCCTGCCAGTCCAGTCCAAACCAGGCAAAAGCACGTTCGATGAAGTAGGCCATGGAGCGGGTAGTGCCTGTGGCGATGACGAAGTCGTCGGCACGCTCTTGCCTCAACATTTGCCACATAGCCTCCACATATTCAGGGGCCCAGCCCCAATCCCGCTGGATTTCAATATTTCCCAATTCCAACACGCTGTCCTTTTTTTGGGCAATGCGTGCAGCTCCCTGGATGATTTTTTGAGTCACGAAGCGCTCCGGACGAAGCGGAGACTCGTGATTGAACAGTATGCCTGTGCATGCATAAAGTCCGTAGGCCTCACGGTAATTACGAACGAGCCAGTGGGCCGAAGCTTTGGCCACCGCATAGGGACTGCGAGGTTGGAATGGCGTATCTTCGTTGGCTGGTCCGTTCGGTGTGTCGCCAAAGCATTCGCTGGAGCCGGCGTTGTAGAAGCGTACCGGGCGATCAATGAACCGAATTGATTCGAGCATGTTCAAGGTCCCTTGCGCGATGCTCTCGATCGCTTCAACAGGCTGTTCGAACGACAGCCCGACTGAAGTTTGTCCGGCTAGGTTATAAATTTCATCGGGCTTATGGTGCTGCAGCACCCGCAGGACGCTTCGAAAGTCATTTATGGCCATCGAAACCAAAGACACATCATGGCGAACACCAAGATGCTGCAGATTAGAAGTGGAGGCGACCATGGCATCGCGTGACGTACCTACGACTTCATAGCCTTTACTCAGTAGTAGCTTGGCAAGGTAACTGCCATCTTGTCCGGCGACGCCGCATATCAGTGCCTTCATTGCAGAACCTTACGATAAATGTTCATGGTTTCGACAGCGCACTGACGCCAAGAAAAGGTTTGAAGCCGATCACGCCCTCGCTGCTGCAGAACTACCCGGAGTGCTTGGTCGGTACACAGTCTTTCAAGCGCGCTCGCGATAGACTCAGTGTCGCTAGGGTCGAACATAATGGCAGCGTCCGCGACCACCTCCGGCATTGAACTTGTGTTGCTACAGGCCACCGGACAATCAAAGCTCATCGCTTCGAGGGGGGGAATACCAAAGCCTTCGTAAAGCGAGGGATAGACGAATAACGCTGCTTGTTGGTAAAGGGCGCCGAGCACTCCGTCGTCACCGTCCACTTGGCGAACTTGTTCTTTGTCTAGATTTAGCTTCTGAATCAATGCACATTCGCGCCCGCTAAGGTAGCCGCCGCCAAAGGCTACAAGGTCGTACCAATTGCGTAACTCCGGACGACTCGCATAGGCTTGGAGCAAGCGTTCAAAATTCTTGTAGCCGCCTCTAGAGCCCACGAACAAAAGGAAAGGACGTCTGGGTGGTGGTAAGTTTGATAGTGCTTGATGGGTTAGCGAAAAACCAAGATGCACCACACTGGTCTTTTCCTCTGGGACCTTCATTAGCCGGATCAGGTCCCTCCGGGTATTTTCTGATATACAGATGATATGGTCGGCACGCGATACGGCGACTTCTTTTTCCTTGCGTGTCGTGTCCCATGCAGCGAAGTGCTCAGGGTACAACTCGTGAATCATATCGAAAACGGTGAGCACGATTCGGCAGCCCTCAGGTGCTACGGTTTTATTCGAATAATAGGTTTCATGCAAGATATCGGGACGCCAGCTTTCAAGAAGAAACGGAGCGAACGCACTGTTGATCATTCGATAGAATCTTCCCGTGCGCCGTATGGCGGGCACATGCACCCCTGTTACTTGCAGTGCAGCCCCTGCCTCGACTAGATAATTATTCACAAAGAGAGGGCATATGATTCGACATTCAGGACTGGGAGCTTCGGCCTTGGCCAAGTGATTAGCTAGTTCAAAAAAATAGCGAGATATCCCACCGAAACGCTGCCAACCAAAAATTTGATGATCAAATGCAATGCGCATAACCGCGTTCTCAGATGTGTTCCATCAATTGCTGATGGTCGGCCATGGTTTTAGAGCCTAATTGATGCCTAACAAATAAAGATGAGATCCTGGCGATCAAGGGGCGACTCGCCCAGTAGAACTTAATTCGACTCAGGTCATGCCTGGAAAAAATATGTAGTCCATTTGCCGTAAAAAATTTCAGATCTAATCGATGAGCGATTGTCTTGAGCGTTTTTTGACTAAAAAAACCAATATGTTGCCCGGTAGGAAAAGCGTAGTACCACCAGTCCGGAGTGGGGGGGCGTCCGGGATGTAGTTCAGTGGTAAAAATCAGACTCTCGGTACCCGTTTCTTTAAAGAGATTCTCAACGAACTGCACAGGGTCCAACAGGTGCTCCATAACCTCCATCGCCGTCACGGCCCTGCATTTACCAAGGTTGGCTGCGTACTCAAATCCCCTGGCCATGAGGTTTTCACAATACTTGTCTGACCAATAGAAATTCAAACCTAGGTCGCGCATCATCCGGGTGAGCATGCCATAACCACCTGCGGCATCGAGATACAGCCCATCACCTCTTTCGCCTAAAACCCAGTACAGGCTGCTAGAGACCTTTGCCGCTAGGGAAACGTTGCGCATCACCAGACCCGTATCGGCTGCGGCAATGGCGGAGGAATAGGCCTCTTCGAGCCAAAAAGGCTCCTGAACTCTTATGAATTCGCATTCACTACAGTTTTCGTATTGTGCAAGGTGCTTGTGCAAAACTTGCGCCTTCATGTACGGTAGCATTTGCGATGAGCAAATAGGGCAGTATGACATTCAGGATACCCATCTTTTCAAATGGAAAATCATCCAACGATAGACTCTCGGCAGGAGTGGTCGTCTGAAGCAGCGCCTATCGCTGTAGCTATCGGCCTCTTGGTTTCTTGCTTGGATAACCGGATGCCTTAAAGGAAAGGTCATAGCCTGCGTTGGCAGGTTGGCCAAGGGGCTAGGTATAACGGTTCGTGTCGCGTCGTTACCAAAGCCAATATTAGAAATCAGATTGACCGAAGGTAAAATATTAATTCGCCCTCGGCACCAATTTGCAAAGGCCCACTGGTAGTCCCAAGTATCAATTTTTCCTTGATAGACGCGCTCAAAAATAGTTCGCCAATAGGATACTTCTGATTTTGTATGTATCAGGTCTACCAGGCGCCCTTCCTTTTTTACCTCGGGCCAAAGCTTCATATTGACATCGTAAGCTTGCCAGCGGTCGCGCCAACTTGCCCAGCCCCAGATATGCGTATATTTTGAAAAATAATAGCTGTCGTGACCCGTCGCGTGTCTGAATTGGAAGTTGTCTCCACTGATCATGCCGATTCTCGCGTCATTTCGATAATACTCAAGCATTTCCTGGCAGAATCGAAAGAAAGATGGCTCTGGCAAACAGTCATCTTCAAGGATAATCGCTTCTTCGACCTGCTCAAAAACCCAGTCGATTCCACTGGATACGCGCTTCTTGCAGCCTAGGTTTACTTCAGAAAAGTTGGTGAGTACCTCACAAGGCCAGTCAACCTTATTGATGATGGCCCGGGTAAGAGCAACACGTTCAGCTTCGCCTGATTTTGTAAGACGTGGTCCGTCGCCAATTACCAATAACTTAGACGGGCGCGCCTTTGCAATTTCAGCAAATACTTTTGTTGTCGTGTCTGGCCGGTTGAAAATAATGAAGGCGACCGGCGTCGTTAGCTTAAATTCGCTCATGCCAATAGTCTTCTGAAATAGGCGATTGTTTCCTTCAGGCCGTCGTCCAGGGAGACCTTAGGGTGCCAGCCGAGCTGACTACTGGCCAGGGTAATATCCGGCTGACGCTGGCGAGGGTCATCTGTTGGCAATGGGTGGAAGGTAATTTTCGATGGACCACCTACTAGGCGGAGCACCTGTTCTGCTAATTCAAGCATGGTGAACTCACCAGGATTACCCATATTAACAGGGCCGATGAAGTCTCGGTCGCTGTTCATCATCCGCAAAAAGCCTTCAATCATATCGTCAACATAACAAAATGACCGCGTTTGCTGCCCATCGCCGTAGATCGTGATATTTTGGCCATTGAGGGCCTGCACGATGAAATTGCTCACGACTCGCCCGTCATTGGGATGCATTCTTGGGCCATAGGTGTTGAATATTCGAACCACCTTAATTTGAAGTTGGTGCTGTCTCCAGTAGTCGAAAAATAAGGTCTCGGCACAGCGTTTTCCTTCGTCGTAACACGACCTTGGGCCTATCGGATTAACTTTTCCCCAATAATTTTCGGGCTGTGGGTGTACCTCCGGATCGCCGTACACCTCACTCGTTGATGCCTGGAGAATTCGCGCCCCGGTGCGCTTGGCCAGTCCCAGCATATTGATGGCGCCATGCACGCTGGTCTTAGTGGTTTGAACCGGGTCGTGTTGGTAATGTATGGGGGATGCCGGACACGCGAGATTGTAGATGCGGTCAACCTCGACATATAACGGAAAGGTGACGTCATGGCGAACCAGTTCGAATCTAGGATGGCTCAGAAGATGTTCAACGTTGCGCTTGGTTCCAGTAAAGAAGTTGTCGACGCAAATCACGTCAGCCCCGTCTTGTATCAATCGCTCACACAGGTGCGACCCTAAAAAACCGGAGCCGCCCGTCACCAATGTCTGGCTGTTGGGGTTGTAGTCGTGCATTCGAAAATCCATGTTCAATTTAAAAAATGAGTTGTTGGCGATTTATTAAAGGAGTCTTCTCCTGATATCGCTTCGGAATACAATGCCATAGCCAGCAACGGTAGTGATGCAGTAAGCCAATATGCCTGCAGTTAATACTCCTGTTGCGCCATAGCTTAGACCAAGAAAATATTTTAGTGGCAGCGCAAGCGCTACAAAACAACTCACGACCCACACCTGTTGTTTCACTATTCCTATTCCATTGAGTAGTGTTCCGAGTGCGCTTCCAGCATCAGAAAGGATCATCCATAGAACAGCAGCAACGATGAGTTTATGATCTGGCTGAATTTGATTTTGTGTCCAGTACTGTGCAATACTTCCCCCGGCAAAAATGAGAAATGTTGCTCCAATTGATGATGCTACTATCGTGAAGATGAAGTTTTGCTTGAACGTTTTGCGAATGAATGCCTTTTCTCCGCGAAAATAGGCATCGGCATAGGCTGGCCAAAGAGGAGCGTTCAATAGCAATAACGGTTGAGAAATGACCTGAGTCATCCGCTGACAAATCGCAAAGGCAGCTACGCTCGCAAATCCGGCGGTATTTGCAATAATCAGACTGTCAGTGCCCCAACCTGCCATCACCCCAATTTGCAGCATGAGAAACAGGGCACCTTGATTGACCAACTTTGGCGCTTCTGCTGAAGTTACTTTGCGGGCCCGAGCGAAGCTGAAATGCCCGGCCATCCCTAAACGGGTAAGGAGTGTGAGATTGGCCAAAATGGGCCCGAGCATCGAGCATGCCAGAAGAACGGGTATTCCGGCTTGGGCGCCAGAAGCATATAAAATCGCCGCCAAGCTCATCAGCGATCCTATGATGCCTGCCAGGTGTACTTCAAAACCTTTCTGGAGTCCAGAAAGTACCCGCGAAATTCCATTTGTGAATGTACTGGCCGAAAACAGCAGAGCAAATACAATTAATGCCAGATTCAGCTCTTCAAGGATGAGCGATGATTCAACGTTCATGATCATCTGCCACGGTAATAACTGTGTCGCCAAAACCAGTAAGCCGGCCATCACTAATGCAAGGATGAACATGGCCCCCAGGCCACCGCTGATAGTAGTTGAAACCTTGGTAGAGTTATTTTCGCTGGCCGCCTGGGCAACTCGGTTCGTCAGTGCATTGCCCATCCCAAGATCTAGGAACGTGAGCATGACCGCAAAACTAGAGATAGTCATCCATACACCGAACCTCTCAGGGCCCAGATAGGAAATAGTTGCGGTGACCGAGACGATCATCAATATGAGGCTAAAGCCTCTAGCCAGGAAGCTGGTCATTACCGTCCAGGCTATTAGCCGGTAACGCTCGGATGATCTGCCCGCTTCAGTGTCCTGTGCAAAAGGGCGCAGGCGAAGGTATTGCAGTGCGGTCGGTATCCTCACGATTGCCCGTTATCTGAAAAGACCGGGTTTTCAGGCCTGCCCAGGGCAGTCATCGCTCCGCATCCGCAGTGCACATGTTCTCGGGCAATGTTCTGCTCAATTGAGTCAATGATTCTTCGGGGCAGCAAGGCTAGGTCATGCCCCATACTTCACTCGTGGTACTGCATCGCCTGGAAGCCGTGATGCTTGATTAACTCATCGCGCTCGGCTGCATTGAGGTCGGCTTGCACCATCTCGCGCACGAGTTCGGCGAAACTGATCTGAGGGGTCCAGCCGAGTTTTGTCTTGGCCTTGGTGGCGTCGCCCAACAGGGTTTCAACTTCGGTGGGACGAAAGTAGCGGGGGTCTACGGCCACGATGAGTTTGTCGCCACCTGCAGCGCTCCAGTAGCCTTTTTCGTCCACGCCATGGCCTTCCCAGCGGATCGTGATCCCCAACTCTTGGGCGGCAGCGTCTACAAAGTCGCGCACGCTGTACTGCACGCCAGTGGCTATCACGAAGTCTTCGGGATGGTCTTGCTGCAGCATCAGCCACTGCATTTCGACATAGTCCCTGGCATGGCCCCAGTCGCGCTTGGCGTCCATATTGCCCAAGTAGAGGCAGTCTTGCAGGCCTAGCTTGATTCTGGCCAGAGCGCGAGTGATCTTGCGGGTGACGAAGGTTTCGCCGCGCACCGGGCTTTCGTGGTTGAACAAGATGCCGTTGCAGGCGTAGATGCCGTAGGCCTCTCGGTAGTTGACGGTGATCCAGTAGGCGTAGAGCTTGGCCACCGCATAGGGGCTGCGCGGGTAGAAGGGCGTGGTTTCCTTCTGGGGAATTTCTTGCACCAGGCCATACAGTTCCGAGGTGGAGGCTTGGTAGAAGCGGGTCTTTTTCTCCAGGCCGAGAATGCGTATGGCCTCAAGGATGCGCAGCGCGCCCAGTCCATCTGAATTGGCGGTGTATTCAGGCTCCTCGAAGCTGACCGCCACATGGCTTTGTGCAGCCAGGTTGTAGATCTCGTCGGGCTGCACCTCTTGAATGATGCGAACCAGGCTGGAACTGTCGGTCAGGTCGCCATGGTGAAGGAAGAAGCGCACATCCTTTTCATGCCGGTCGCGGTAGAGGTGGTCAATGCGGTCGGTGTTGAACAAGCTGGTCCGGCGCTTGATGCCGTGAACGATGTAGCCTTTTTCTAGCAGGAATTCAGCAAGGTAAGAGCCGTCTTGCCCTGTGACGCCGGTTATCAGCGCAATTTTTTTGGTGTCGCTCATGGTTGATAACCCTCTCATGTCGCCGCGGCGTATTGGTTCAAAAAATCTTGATAGGCCAGTGCCAGGCCAGCCTTTAGATCGACTTTGGCCATCCAGCCCAAGGCATTGAGCCGGGCGCTATCCATCAGCTTTCGGGGTGTTCCGTCGGGCTTGCTGCTGTCAGTTTTGATCTCGCCGCAGTAGCCCACCGTTTGCGCGATGAGCCTGGCGGCCTCCAAAATGGAGACGTCGTCGCCATAGCCCACGTTGATGTGGCTGAGCATGGCTTGGGTGTGCTGGTCGTAGATGGGCTTGTCCAGGTTCATCACATGCACGCTGGCGGCGGCCATGTCGTCAACATACAAAAACTCCCGCTTGGGATTGCCCGTGCCCCAGATGGTGACGCTGGGTGCCTGGCTTACCTTGGCCTCATGAAAGCGCCGGATCAGGGCAGGAATGACGTGCGAATTTTCCGGGTGGTAGTTGTCACCGGGGCCGTACAAATTGGTGGGCATGACGCTGCGGTAGTCGATGCCGCGGCTGGCTCCGTACTGCCGGTTGTAGCTCTCACACAGCTTGATGCCTGCAATCTTGGCGATTGCGTAGGGCTCGTTGGTGGGCTCAAGGGTACCGGTGAGCAGGGCGGTTTCTTGCATCGGCTGCTCGGCCAGCTTGGGGTAAATACAGCTTGAGCCCAGAAACAGCAACTTCTTGACGCCGCTTTGAAAGGCGGCGTCGATCACATTGGCCTGCATCATCAGGTTCTGGTAAATGAACTCGGCCGGGTAGGTGTTGTTGGCATGTATGCCGCCCACCTTGGCTGCGGCCAAGTAGACCTGGTCGGGTTTCTCGAGCGCAAAGAAGTTGCGAACGGCCGACTGCTCGGTCAGGTCCAACTCGGCATGTGTGCGAGTCAGGATCTGAGTTTGTTCTTGCGCAGCCAGGGCCCTCACAATCGCCGAGCCCACCATACCGCGGTGGCCGGCCACATAGATTTTTTGTGGGGTGCTCACTTCTGGCTGCGTCCGTAGTTGTCTTCAAAGCGCACGATGTCGTCTTCCCCCAGGTAGCTGCCGGACTGCACCTCGATGATCTCCAGCGCAATGGTGCCCGGGTTGGCCAAGCGGTGCACCTGGCCCAGCGGGATGTAGGTAGACTGGTTTTCCGTCAAGATCAAGACTTGGTCGCCACAGGTGATCTCAGCGGTGCCCTTGACCACAATCCAGTGCTCGGCCCGGTGGTGGTGCTTTTGCAGACTGAGACTGGCCTTGGGTTTGACTTGAATGCGCTTGACTTTGAAGCGCTCGCCTTCGTCCACGCTGTCGTACCAGCCCCAGGGGCGGTGCACCTTGCGGTGCAGGCTGCGCTCCTCGCGCTGGCTGCGACCGAGCGCTTCAACGATGTGCTTGACGTCCTGGCTGCGTGATTTGTCGGCCACCAGTACCGCGTCTGCAGTTTCGATGACCACCAGGTTTTCAACACCGACCAGGCTGACCAGCCGGCTGCTGGCATGGACCAGGGTGTTGCGGCTGTCGGTCTGCAGCACGTCGCCCTGGTGGGCATTGCCGTGCTCGTCTTTGGGCCGCACTTGCCAGACCGCGTCCCAGGCGCCCAGGTCGCTCCAGCCGGCATCGAGAGGAACCATGTTGATGGCAAAGTCGCTGCCAGGGCAGCGCTCCATGACGGCGTAGTCCACCGATTCGGCCGGTATCTCCAAGAACGCGTCTGTGCCCGGCCGCACGAACTGCGCGTCCGTGCTGCGCTGCGCCCAGGCCGCTTGGGTGGCCGCAAGAATGTCGGGCCTAAATTGCTCGAGCGCCTTGAGCCAGACCGAGGCCTTGAGCACGAACATGCCGGCGTTCCAGTAGTAGCCGCCCTGGTCCAGGTACTTTTGTGCGGTAGCTTGGTCGGGTTTTTCGACGAAGGCTTGGACCGGTTGGAGGGCTGTCGCGGCGAGGGCGCCGCTCCCACAAGGCGCCGATTGAGAGGGTGTTGTTTGAACGTAGCCGTAGCCGGTTTCGGGCCGGTCGGGGGTGATGCCCAAGATGACGATGCTTCCTTGGGCCGCAGCGGCCACGGCCTGCTGCATGGCCTGGGTGAATCGGGCCGAGTCGGCGACGGTTTGGTCTGCGGGGGTGACCACCAAAATTGGGTCGGCGCCACCTTCGCAAGCGGCCAGGGCTGCCAGGGTCAGAGCAGGGGCGGTATTGCGGCCTGCCGGCTCGAGCAGGGCAGAACCCAGGCCCAAGCCGACTTCGCGCAGTTGCTCTGCAGCTAAAAAGCGGTGGTCTTCGCCGGCGACGATGAGCGGGGGTGCAATTTTTTTATGCTCATCGCCCAGCTTCGCCAGCCGCATCGCCGCCTGCTGAAACAGGCTGTCTTTCCCCGCCAAACACAGAAACTGCTTCGGAAACCCAGTGCGCGATAGCGGCCATAAGCGGGTACCTGAGCCGCCGCAGAGGATGACGGGCTGAATGGAATCAGTCATTTCCGAACAGATCCCTTGTGTAGGTCTTGTCGGCCACGTCGGCCAAGGCAGGCAGGCGGCGGTTGGCGATGATCAAATCGGACTCGCGTTTGAACTGCTCAAGGTCATTGACCACCCGCGAATTGAAAAAGTCATCGGCGTTCAGTGCCGGCTCATGCACGATCACCTCAATGCCTTTGGCCTTGATGCGCTTCATGATGCCTTGAATGCTGGAGGAGCGGAAGTTGTCCGAGCCTGCTTTCATCACCAGCCTGTACACCCCCACCACCTTGGGTTGCCGGCGGATGATCTCGTCGGCAATGAAGTCTTTGCGGGTGGTGTTCGATTCAACAATGGCGTGAATCAGGTTTTGGGGCACGTCCCGGTAGTTGGCCAGCAGCTGCTTGGTGTCTTTGGGCAGGCAGTAGCCGCCGTAGCCAAAGCTGGGGTTGTTGTA
>JBAXEN010000067.1:0-15411 GCA_037140415.1 Betaproteobacteria bacterium
GCTTTTGAAACCCTGCACTGCATCGCGGTGGAGTTTCGCACCCATTTTTTCAATCAGCCCAGCCGCCGTGCCATTGAACGCCTGGGTGCCAAGCTCGACGGCATTTTGCGCAGCCACCAGATCAATCCCCACCCCTTGGCACAAGAGGCCTTGCGCGATACCTGTGTCTACAGTATTTTGGCCAGCGAGTGGCCCAGCGTGAAAGCGCATCTGAGCCATCAGTTGACTCGCCAACGCACTTGACTCTACAGACGCCCATTGCCGGGATGGCGTGATCGATGCGCAGTCCTTGGGCTCAGGCGGGCCGGGACAAAGCCAGACGCTTTGCTTACACTGACAGCAACACAGGGGGTCACTATGACGGGTTCGCGCATCGTGGCGGGTTTTCTCGCCGTCCTGATTGGCAGCGGCGCTGCGCTTGCGCAGACGCCCCAGAGTGTCAACATCCGAGGCACCATCACCAGCTTCGACGGCCGGATGATCCGGGTCGAGGCGCGGGGCGCGGGGCCGGTCGAGGTCGAATTGCCCGATACGGTCAATGTGTCGGGCACCAAAGCGTTCAGCCTGGCCGACGTCAAGCCTGGCATGGTGCTGGGCGTGACCACCATCAAACGTGCGGACGGCGAAACCGTGGCCATTGACGTGCGGCCCATCCCTGCCACGGCACCGCTGGGCCTGACGCCATTCGATCTCGCAGCGGGCTCGACCATGACCAATGCCACTCTGGAAGGGCAGGCGCTGATCGCCAACGGCTCGGAACTGGTCCTCAACTACAAGTCGGGGACGGTCAAGGTGCTCGTGCCGCCCGGCACGCCAATGTCCCAAGCGGCGCCGGGCAGCCGCACCGACATCAAGCCCGGCGAGACGATCTTCATCGTCGCGCGCATCGGCGAAGGTGACAAGCTGACCGCTGCCCGGGTGCAGGTCAGCACCAACGGCGTGAAGCCGACGCAGTAAGCGCCCTCAGTAGTTCCAGACCGGGTAGCGGCGGCTCAACGGGCACGGCGCGAGGAGGCGATGGCTCAGTGGCGTGGGAGCCGCGCCCTCGCGGCGATGCGGCGCTCCCACTCGATCTGACAGGGCTCCGTCAGGTTCAATGCTCAGTTGAGCGTGATCCGGGCGGCGTCACGCTAAGCACTGCGCCATCAAACGGCAATGGAAGGCATCACCTGCTCACCACCGATTGCGCAGCTCCCGCAGTCGGGCAAACACCGTGCGGCGATCAGGGTGCTCGGGCAGGTCGGGGAAGTTTTTGCGCAAGATGGCGATCAGGCTGGGGCTGTCCAGGCGCATGAAGCTGTTGTGTTCGCGCTCCTGCGCCAGTGTGGTGACCTGGGCCGTGACCGGATCGTGATTAGCCGGGCTGCTCAGGCGGGCCTGGGCGGCGGCGTTGTCGGGCTCGCGGTCGAGGGTAAAACGCAGGTTGTTTTCCAGGTAGTCGTGGCCTGGAAAGAGCCGGGTCTGGCCGGGCAGTTGCAGCAGTTGCTGCTCGAAGGTGTCGAACAGCGCATCTACGCTGCCGCCGTTGTGCACATTGCCGGCGCCGGCGTTGAACAGGGTGTCGCCTGAAAACAGCGCCGGCTCCTCGGCATGGGCGAACAGGCAGATGTGGCACATCGTGTGGCCGGGGGTGTCCAGGCACTGCAGCTCGATGTGGCGGCCGACCTTGATCACATCGCCAGCGCCGACGCCGCGGTCCACGCCGGCTATCTTTCCAGCGGCCTTGTGGTGGGCGATCAGTTTGGCGCTGGTAGCCTCGATCACCGCCGCATTGCCCCCAGTGTGGTCATGGTGTTCATGGGTGTTGAGCACCTGGGTGATCTGCCAGCCCTTGACGCGCGCGGTGTTCAGGCATTTTTCGGCGTCGAGCGGATCGATGGCCAAGGCCTGTCCGCTTTCGGGGCAGGCGACGAGGTAGTTGTAGTTGCGCAGGCTGTTGCCGGTCCAGATGCGTTCGACGATCATGCATGTCTCCTGTTGGACGTCCATTGTAGGAAGCCATCGGCCCTGCCGCCGACGCAGCGCTTATAGTCGGCGATGAACCGAGCGCGGCCATGCGGCGCGCCAAGAAGCAGGAGCTTAGCCATGTTGTTGGATGCCGACGATAGCCAGCTGGTGCTGGTCGATTACCAGGTGAGGCTGATGCCCGCCATCCATGAAAGCCCGGCGGTGCTGGCCAATGCGCTGCGCCTGGCGCAGATGGCCCAGGTGCTGCAGGTGCCGGTGATTGCGACGGCGCAAAATCCCGACAAGCTCGGCCCCCAATTGCCCGAGCTGCAGGCGGTGCTCGACCAGGCCGGCGCCCGCCATCTGGCCAAAATGCATTTCAGTGCGGTGCCCGAGGGGCTGAGCGAGCTGCTGCGCCCGCCTCAGCGCAAACCCGCAGGCAATGCCCGCAGCCTGCCGCGCCATCTGCAAAAGCCGGCCGAGCCGCAAGAAGCGCGCAGTGCGGTGGTGCTGGCCGGCTGTGAAGCCCATGTCTGCCTGCTGCAGACTGCGCTCGAGCTGCTGGAGGATGACTTCGAGGTCTGGGTGGTCACCGACGCCTGCGGCTCGCGCACCGAGCGCAACCGCGACGCCGCCTTCGACCGGCTCGCCGGTGCTGGCGCCGAGTTGGTCACCACCGAGATGGTGGCTTTCGAATGGCTGCGCACTGCAAGCCATCCGGCTTTCAAGGCGGTGCAGGCGCTGATCAAGTAGCGCTGCTGTGATGGAGGGGCGCTGCGCATCGGCGCGATGAGGCGATTGAACTGGCGCTCCATCGCCGCGAGGACGCAGCTCCCACCCCCCCTTTGCTCAGGCCAGCTGCTTTCACACTCCCTGCTCAGGCCAGCTGCTCATTGGTGGGTCGCCCTCGGCGCGATACGGCTGTCGAATTAGTGCAGCATGGCCATGGGACGCGCTGACAGCTCACACCGCCCGATCGATCAGCTGATGGCGCTGGGCCAGATGCACCAGGGCGGTGATGCTTTCGAGCGCCAGCTTGTCCTTGATCTGGGTCTGGTAGTTGGCGGCCGTCTTGCGGCTGATTTTGAGCTGGTCGGCGCAGTCCTGCAGCGTCTGGCCCTGGGCCAGCAGACGCAGCAGTTCTAGCTCACGCAAGGTCAGCTGGGCCAGGCGGGCGGCCTCTGTCTGCGCTTGACCGCTGAGGCTGCGCGCCCTCAGGTCGTCGCTCAGGCAGCGCTGACCCTGGTGAGCACTGCGCACCGCGCGGGCGAGGTTTTCCGGATTGGAGGCTTTGGTGACAAAGCCTGCGGCTCCGCCTTGCAAGGCGCTTTGGACCAGGGCTGCGCTGTCGTACATGCTGCACATGACCACCGCAGCGGCGCTGTCGCGTTGCCTGATTTTGCGCAGCAGTTCCAGTCCACCGGCTTGGGGCATGGCGATGTCGCAGACGCTGACATCCGGTTGCTGCGCCAGGTAGGCGGCGTAGCCGGAGTCGGCGCAGGCCGCCTCGGCCACCACTCGGATATCGCCGTCCGCCTCCAGGTAGCGGGCGTAGCCGGCGCGCACTGCGGCGTGATCGTCAATCAGCAGGACGCGGATCATGCGGGGCTCTGTGGCAGGGGTAGCTGCAGGCTGATGCGCAGTCCGGGCTGTGCGTCTTCGAATTGGATATGCCCTTGCAGGCATTCGATGCGCTCGCGCATGCCCAGCATGCCCATGCCCCTGTCTGGGCCGCTGGCGGGCAGGCCCCGTCCGTCGTCGCTGATGCACAGGCTCAGCATCGACGCGCTGAGCCGCAGCTCGATGCTGACCGTGGAGGCCAGCGCATGCTTGCCGATGTTGGTCAGCGCCTCCTGGATGATTCTGTAGAGGTGGATGGCGATGGCCTCATTCAGGCGTGCAGGCAGCGCATCCATCTGAACCTCGCAGGCGATCTGGTGGCGGTCCTGCCAGCGCTTGCACAGCTCGCGCAGGCAGACCTCCAGGCCCAATTCATCGAGCTGAGGAGGGCGCAAGCGGGTCAGCAGATCGCGTGAGAGCTCCTGCATGCGCTGGCAGTTGTCGTCCAGGTCTTGCAATGCCTTGAGCGCTGACTGAGGGTTGCTGTGCATGACCTTGCGGACATAGGCGATGTCGATCCGGACCGCTGTGCTGGTCTGTCCCAGCTCATCGTGCAGCTCTCGGGCCAGGGCGCGGCGCTCCTGCTCTTGCGTGCTCAGCAGCATCTGGGTCAGGGCGCGGTTGGATTGGAGCAGGGCTGAGACTTCGGTGATGCGTCGCCAGGCGAACCAGGTCAAGCCCATGGACAGCAGCAGCAGGGTCAAGGGCATTTCATCGAGTTGCATGGGCTCATACCGGTTGAGCCACTCGATGAGCTTTTCAGACAGATCCAGCTGATGCGCCAGCAAGCCATAGACCAGTACCAGGCAGAGAACCAGCAGGAAGTCGGTCCCGGCGCGGGACGACAGCCGCTTTCGCCATGGCAGGCTAGGCAGCCGCTTGGGGTCATCGCTCAGAGTTTTGCCCGCAGTGTCTTGCACGTGTGAGGCTGCAGCGAGGATGGGGGTCATGTCACCCTCCGTGAAATGTGGGAAACCAAGGCCAGAGCGCTCAGAGCGGCAAGTTGGCCTGTACACCGGCCTGCCAGTTGCGCGGCAGTCCGGGCTCAAAGTATTGCTTGGACGCCTGATTGCTGATCACCGAGCTCACATAGCTGCGGTTGGTGGCGTTGTTCAAGCCGGCAAAGAGCATCAGCTCGGCCGCGCCCCAGCGCAGGCGCTGTCGTGCCTGCAGATTGAGCAGTCCGAAAGCGGGGGCGATGGCGGTGTTGGCATCGTCGGCATACAGGCTGCTGCGGGTGATCCATTCGGCCGACAGTTCAGCTCCGGCCGGCGCTCGGCCGCTTGCGCTGTAGCCGGCCTGGGCCCAGCGTGCGGAGGCCACCCATTGGCGCTTGGGCAGGGCCGGCATCAGGTTGCCGGCGGCGATGCTGCCGGCCGCATCGGCATAACGGGCGGTCATCACGGTGGCGCTGGCTTGCAGCAGCCACTGGCTGTGCAGCACGCTGCGAGCCGACAGTTCCAGGCCGTCGCGGCTGGTGCGGGTGGCGTTGCGGTAGGCCGTCTTGCCGCCGGCGCTGATGTCGGTCACGATTTCATCGTCGGTGCGGATGCGAAACAGCGCGGTCTGCAGCTGGGTCTGCGCAGCCGGGCGCCACTTCAGGCCCAGTTCGCTGTGTTGGCTGTGCGATGCGCGCAGCGCGGTGTTGAGGCCCTGGCCGACCGGAGCGCCGGCCACATTGGTGTAGGCCACCTCGGCCAAGGTGGGCGTCTCGAAGCCCTGGCCCCAATTGACAAACACATTGAGCTGCTCATTGGCATGCCAGGTCGCGCCCAGGACCGGGCTGCTTGCGCTGAAGGCCATCTTGCCCGAGCCATCTTTGCCGTCGCTGAGGTAGGCGTCCTGGCTGGAAAATTCAACCCGGCTGCTGCGCAGGCCGCCGGTCAGCGTCCAGTGCGTGCCCAGGTGCAGATTGGCCTGGGCGAACACATCTCGGTTCTGCGCCCCATTGAGCTCATTGCGGTTGAGACTGCCGCTGATCTCGCCGGCCGTAGCCAGGCTGCCCTGGCGGCGCTCCGAGGAGCGGTCCCATTCGAAGCCGGCGGTCCAGTCCAGCGCCACGTCGGGGGCCAGGCCGCGCTGACCGCTCAGCTGCAGGCCTGCGCCTGCGTAGTCGCGGTCCAGACCGATCCAGCTGCCGTTGCTGGTGGTGGTGCGCGCCTGGTACTGCTGGGTCTCGCGGTGTCCTGTGTAGATGCGCGCCTGCAGGCGCAGGCCGCCATCGAGGCGCTGCTCCATCAGCAGCCCGCCCTGGTCTTGGCGCACCGTTTTGCGGGTGCGGTCGGCCAGGGCGTTGCTGCCAGCTTGGCTGGGATCTTTGTTGAGTTGGTCCCGGGTCAGGCCCAGCGGGTCAAGCGCCAGCGGCATGTCAAAGGCGTTGAGCACCAGCTTGAAGCGGGTGCCAGGCTGGGCATCCCAGGTCAGCACGCTGTTGAATTGGGTGCGCTTGGCCGCGCTGTTGGCCCGGGTGCCGTCGGTCTCAAAAGTGCTCAGGTCGGCCACCATGCCGACCGTGCCGGCGCGGGCACTGGCCTGCCAATCGCTGCGCTGCAGCCCGAATGAACCGACGACGCCTTGAACCTGGGCCTGGGGCGTGGGCCCAGCCTCGCGGGTCTGCACCTGGATCACGCCGCCGGCCGAGTTGCCGTAGAGCTGAGCCAGCGGACCGGTGGTGACCTCGATGCGCTCGGCCGAAGTCAGGCTGACGGTGGAGGCCTGGCCCTGGCCGTCGGGCGTGGTTGCGGGAATGCCGTCGGCGATCAGGCGTATTCCGCGCAGGCCAAAAGCCGCACGGGCGCCGAAGCCACGTATCGAAATCTGCACGTCCTGGGCGTAGTTGTTGCGGTTGGCCGACATCAGCCCCGGCACGTTGCTCAGGACTTCGGTCAGGTTGACCTGGGGTCGGGCCCAGTCCAGGGTGCTGGCGTCCAGCGCGTACACCGAGGCCGGTGCGTCGAATTGCTTTTGGGCGATCCGGCCGGCCGTGATTTTTACTTCTGGCAAGGTGGTGGCCGGCTCGGCATCTGCGCTGCAGGCCAGCGGGCTGGCGGCCAGTGCAGCGATACCCATGGCGATCGGGCCGACGGTGAAGAATCTGAGGGATCTGTAGGCTGCCACTGCAATGCTCTGTATTTTTGGGGGTGTCTTGGAAAGGCCTGCGGCGAGCAGGCTCAGCTTGAAGGCTGTCGTCGCAACTGCTCGGCGCTTTTTCTTTCGGCCTCGTAGGCCTCACGCAGGTAGTTGCCGTAGTCGCGGCCGTTGAGGTAGGTCGGCTCCTGGTCGTACTTGCTCAGCTCCTGCAGATGGGCCGGGTCAAACAGGGCCAACCGGAAGGCCTCATGCAGGGTCTGTACCACGGCGGGGTCCATGCCGGCCGGCCCCACCAGGCCATAGGGCGAGGCCGCCACGATGCCGTAGCCCAGCTCCTTGAGGGTGGGAATCTGCGGCCAGCGCTTGGCCCGTTGCTCGCCGAAGGTCACCAGCAGGCGCAGCTTGCCGGTATCGACATAGGGTGCGAAGCCGTTGGAGTTGACGCCGGCCATCAACTGGCCCGAGGCCACCGCCAGCATTTGCTCGGAGGTGCCTTTGTAGGGCACATGCACATAGCGCAGGCCGCGCTGGGTGAGCAGGGCTTCCAGCACCACATGGGGCGTGGTGCCTTGGCCATTGGTCGAGACGGTCAGCTCGCCCGGCCGCGCGGCGGCGAACTGCAGCAGCTCATTGAAGCTGCGCCAGGGGCTGGACGCCGGCACCACCACGCCGAAGGTCACACCGCTGAGCTGGATGATGGGCGTGGTGTCGCGCACCGGATCCCAGGCGACTTGTTGGATATGGGGAATGCGCAGCACCGGAAAAGGCAGTTGGGCGATGGTGTAGCCGTCGGGTGCGGCTTGCTGCAGCAGGGGCATGGCCAAGGTGCCACCGGCGCCAGGCCGGTTTTCCACCACCACCCGCTGGCCGAGGTGCCGGCCCGCCACCTCGGCCAAGATGCGAAAGCACAGATCCGTTGCGCCGCCGGCCGGCCAGGGCACGATCAGGCGCACCGGTCGCGCAGGAAAGGGCGCAGCCGTGCCCGGCTGTGCCTTGGCCCGCAGGCTCAGGCTGCTGCTCAGCCCGGCCAGCAGGCAGTGCAACAGGTATCGCCGAGACAGGCCGGGCTTCACGCGGCTTCCTTGCGGCCCAGCGAGCCAAAACCGCGTTGCGGGTCGTACCCTCTGCAGGCCAGGGCGAAGCACAGCGCCGTGGTGCCGATCACCACCCAGGCCGCGATGCCCGCATCTTTTTGATAGAGGGCGTACCGTATCCATTCGACCGCATAGGTAAAGGGGTTGATGCGGGCCGCCCAATAGACCCACTGTGCGCCCGATTCCTCCAGCTTCCACAGGGGGTAAAGAGCGGTCGAGATGAAGTACATCGGGAAGATCACAAAATTCATGGTGCCGGCAAAGTTCTCTAACTGCCGAATATGCACACTCAGCAACAGGCCGAGCGCGCCGAGCATCAGGGCCGCGCAGACCACCGCAGCGAGCACCTGCAGGCTGTGTGGACCCCACCAGGGCGGCTGGGTGCCCAGGGCGTAGGCCACCAGCACGAAGGCCAGCACCTGCAAGACCGACAACACAGCGGTGGCCACCAATTTGCAGGCCAGCACCCACCAGCGAGGCAGGGGTGCGGTCAGCAGCAGCCGCATCAGGCCCATCTCGCGGTCATAGACCATGGACAGCGAGGACTGCATGCCGTTGAACAGCAAGATCATGCCGACCAGGCCGGGGGTGATGTAGACGTCGTAGGGGATGTAGGTGTCGTAGGGCTCGGCAATCGCCAGACCGAACACGGTGCGAAAGCCGGCGGCAAAAACCGCCAGCCACAGCAGCGGCCGCACCAGGGCAGACAGCAGGCGTCCGCGTTGGCGGACAAATTTGCCCAGCTCGCGCAAGACGATGGCGCGCATGGCCTGCAGCCTGTGGAATTTGGAGCGGCTCGAGGAGGGATACATGGTGGGGGTTCTCTCAGCTCCTGCCCTTGCACAGCTGCTCAGGGGCGTCGGCGCCCAGCGCGTCCAGGGCATTGCGGGGGTGCAGGATGCCCTCGACCGGCGCCATGGCTTGCACGCCCTGCCCGTCGGTCAGCAGCAGGGGCTGGCGCAGCTGTCCATCCCAGGCACGAAATTGCATGACCACGCCTTTGGCGCCGTCGAAGTCTTGGCCATGTAGCCAACTGCTCCAGGCGCTCAAAGTGGTCGGCTGGGGTTGGGCCAGCGCCGCCGCTGCCGCCACCTTGCCGCCCATCCAGGCATTCCAGTCGGAGCTGGTCATTGCACGTTTGTAAGCCCGGGAGAAGCGGCGCGATACCTGGGGCGCACCGAAACGCTCAAACTGGGCCTGCCAGGCTTGCGCGGTCAGGCCCGCATCGCCCACCACCGGCCGCGGCAGCACGGTGTTGTAGGGCAATGCGCGCGCGAACTCACCGTCGCTGTCGACCACCCAGACCGCGTCGTAGCTGTTGCCGCCGGTCAGCAGCGCCGGGTTGGACTGCGCCCGCTCGCGCGGATCGGCGCTGAGCACGAAGCGGCGCTCCTGCACGATCTTCAGGCCATGGCGGATGAGGGAGGCTTTGGCGGTGGCGGCCCGAGCGGCATCTGCTTCGCTGGCGCCGGCCAGCAGCAAGACCTGGCTCCATTTGCGCGTCAGCAGGGTCTGCGCCAGGGCATCAGCGCGCATGCGCTCGCTGGGCGCCACATGAAACACATGGGCGCGGCAGTCGCGCTCACGCAGCGCGTCGTCGCCTGCGCCCAGGTTGAGCACCGGCAGCTTGACCGCGGCCGCCACGCTGGTGAGCCAGCCGGCCGGCAGGTTCAGCAGCAGCACCTTGGCGCCTGCTTTTTCGGCGCGCTGCGCTTGTGCCACGGCCGTGGCCGCATCGCGTGCAAGCTCGTGGCTCAGGCTGATCTTGGTGCGGCCGGCATCGAGCTCAAGCTTGGCATCTTCCAGGGCCAGGGCCACGCCATCGCGTGCCGGCCCGCCCGGATGACCGAGGTAGGCCCGCTCCTGGCGCGTGCGGCTCAGGGAAGGCGGATCTTCACGCTCGATCAGGCTCAGGCGCCAATCGGCAGCCCACAGCACCTGGGGCAGGGCTGCCATCAGGCCGGCGAGCAGCCAGGCGGCCGGGCAGGACGGTCTGGTCAGCATGTCAGGCAGCGGCGCACAAAGGGGTCATGGCGCAGATCAATCCAGCAGCACAACGCCGTAGGGCACCCGGCCGACCGGCACCGACTTGAGCGCTTTGGCCTGGGCCAGATCGACGATGGTCAGGTCGTCGGACAGGCCGTTGACGACGAACAGGCGGCTTTCGTCGGCATTGAGGGCCAGGTTCCAGGCGCGCTTGCCCGACAAAATCCACTGCAGCACCTTGCGCTCGCGCACATCGATCACCGCCACATGGTTGGAGCGTCCGGCCGCGACATAGGCGCGCTCGCCTTTGCGGTCGATCACCAGGCCCACCGGAGTGATCTCGTTGGCGCGCGCCCCCTTGAGTTCGAGCTTGACGGTGTGCGCGACTTTGAATTCGGGCACGGCAATGATGCTCAGGCTGGCGCCCAGCTCGTTGCTGACCCATAACTGCTTGCCGTCGGGCGTCAGCGCCAGCCGGCGCGGCCGTTTGCCCACCGCGATGTTGTGCACCACCTTGCGGGTGTTGGCGTCGATCACATGCACCAGGCTGGCCGCTTCCGAGGTGACGAAGACCCAGCGCCCGTCGGGCGTGGCCAGCACGCCCTCGGGCTCTTTGCCGACCGGGATTTCAGACAGTCGCTTGCCACTGGCCATGTCCACCACGGTGAGCGTGCCCTCGTCCTCATTGGAGGCGTACAGGGTTCGGCCATCGGGCGAGAGGTCAAACATCTCTGGGTCGTCGCCCAGCGCAATGCGTCCGACCGAGCGGCGGGTGGCCACGTCGATCACATCGGCCGCATGGTCTTCGCTGCAGGCCACCAGCACCCGCTTGCGATCGGGCGCGAGGCGCAGATGGCGTGGCCGTTGGCAGGTGGGCACCACGGCGCTGACGCTGCCGTCCTTGAGATTGACGATGGTCAGGGCGTTGTCTTTTTCGCTGGAGACCCAGGCCTGGCTTTGGGCCCAAACCGGCGCGCAGGCCCACAGCATCAGCGCCAGGCCAGCGCTTGGCAACAGGAACATCCGTGCGGGGTGAGTCATGGGGTCTTTACCGGCTGGTTTCTGATCGCGGGCCCGCAGCATGGGTGCGGGCGATGAAGCCTTCTTCAAGGGTGGCCGCGCCCAGGGCCTGACTCACTTCGCCGGGCGTGCCGCGTGCAATCAGTTTTCCCTGGTGCAGCACCAGCACGGTGTCGGCCAGTTCAGCCTCCTCGACCCAATGGGTGGCCCACAGCACGCTGGTGCCACGGCTGCGCACATCATGGCGCACCGCACTGAGAAGGTCTTTGCGCGACTTGGGATCCAGGCCCACGGTGGCTTCGTCCATCAGCAAAAGGCGCGGCCGGTGCAGCAGCGCGCGCACCAGTTCGACCTTGCGCCGCGTGCCGCCTGAGAGCACCCGCACCGGCCTGTCCAGGTCGGCGCTCAGGCCCAGACCTTCGCTGTCTTGGGTGATGCGCTCGCGCGTCAAGGCGCGCGGCAGTCCGTGCAGGTCGGCATGAAACTCAAGGTTGCGCCGTGCGCTCAGGTCCAGGTCCAGGGCCTGTGCCTGAAACACCACCCCGAGCTGGCCCAAGGCCGCTTCAGGCTCAGCGAGCAGGCTATGGCCTGCGATGTGAACCTGCCCATCGTCGGGCGCGTACAGGCCGGTGAGCACTTGGAACAAGGTGGATTTGCCGGCGCCGTTGGAGCCGAGCAGGGCGCAGAACACGCCGGCTGGAAGCTGCAGGTCGATGCCGTCAAGAACCCGTCGCGCGCCGAAGCTCTTACTGATGTGCTCAATGCGCAAGCAAAGCTCTGAGGCGGGGGCGGTGCTCATGGCTGCAGGGATGGTCAGGCCCTCAGGGCGCGGCCATCTCAAACCCTTTTTTGCTCCAGATCGCGCGCACCGCAGCGCCTTGCTGCAGGAATTTGGCCAGCCGCCGGGCGCTGTCGGCATTGCCAGCGTCTTCGACGACATGCGCATCGAAAGGCACCCATTGCTGCAGCGATGCAGGCAGGGCCGGTGCCAGTTGCAGGCCAGGGTTGGCCAGCAGATCGGCCGTCGAATGGATGGCCAGATCGATGCCGCCCTGGTTCATCGCCGCCATCGGGTTGCTGCCCGATCCGACCTGCAACCGGGGCTTGAGCTCTTTGGCGATGCCCAGCCGGTCTAGCAGCGCCTGCGCTTGCCGGCCCCAGATGCTTTCGCTGGGATCGGCATGCAGCAAGGCCTTGGCCGCCAGCAGATGTTTGCTCAGGTCTTCGGGCGTGGACATGGGCGGCAGCGCACGGCCCTGGGGGGCGGCGATGCCCAGGCCGATGCGGCCCAGCGCAATGCGGTCCTGGGTATCGGCTGACAAGCCGCCGGACTTTTTGAGCGCGTCCACGCTTTCACGGTCGGCGATCAGCAGGTCGGGGTGCTCATCGCCATGCAGTTGGGCTTTGAGCTGGCGCAGCGACACGTAGTGCACCACCACCGGCAAACCCGTCTCGCGCCTGAAGACCTCAAAGCCCTCGTTGAGCAGGTCCTTCATGGGCACGATGCTCAGCACGGTCAACTCGCTGCCGGCGGCACCAGCCTGGCTTGCGGCCAGGGGCAGGCCTGCGGCGGTGAGCAGCTGCGCGAGGCAGTTGCGGCGAGTCACCGGCCTTGAGCGCAGGCTGGGCGAGGATGTCATGCGGCCCACATCAGTTTTTTTCACCGGCCACCACATAGGCAAAGATCGTTCCGATTTGTTCTTGCGTCAGCACACTGCGCCAGGGCGGCATGTTGTTCTTGCCGTTGCTGACCGAGTTGAAAAAGCGCGAGCGCTGAGCGGGCGGGAAGGTTCGGAGGTCAAAGAAACCGCCGCCTTGTTCGACCATCTTGACGCCATGGCAGACAGAGCAATTGTCGGCATAGAGCTTGGCACCTGCAGCAATTTGTTCCGGCGGGAAAGTGGGGGTTTGAGCGTTCGCGAGACCCGATATGAAGCAGCTCGCAATCAGTATAGAGCGCAGTGTTGGAGACAGCACAGTGATGAAGGAATTGAAAGGTTAAAAATGCAAAACCATGGCCGAGCCACTCAGCCCGGCCATGGTTTTTTGAGGCCCAAACGGTCAGTTAGGCAAGGCGAAGGTCACGGCCGTGCCACCCTTGGGCACGGTTTTCATTGCCGGGCCGACCCAGCGCATGCCGATGCCGGCAGTACCCGCCAGCATGGTCACATACTGCTTACCTTTATGGCTCCAGGTCACCGGGTTGCCGGTCACACCCGATGGCATCTGGAACTGCCAGAGGGTCTTGCCCGTGTCGGCATCCAGGGCCATGAATTCGCCGGTGTGCCGGCCGGTGAACAGCAGACCGCCGGCGGTGGCGATCATCGAGGACCAGTTGGCATGGTCGTTGAGCGGGATTTCCCACTTGCGCTTGCCGGTCACCGGATCAATGGCGGCCATATAGCCTTTGGGCTCGCCCTGCTCGGACTCGATCTTGATGTCCTGCACGCCCACCCAGCGGGTGCCAGGCTTGTACTCGCCCAGGGGTGCGAGCTTGTAGGACGACCAGAAGTGCATCAGATTGGTGTAGACCAGACCCTTGCTCTGGTCGAAGGCTGCGTGGTACCAGTTCTTCGGTCCGACGATGTTGGGCCAGAGTTTGGCGGTCTCACCGGAGCGCAGCTTGGCGGCCACTTCGGTCTCGACCGGACGACCTGTCTTCAGGTCGATTTCCTTGGCCCAGTTCACACGCTCATAAGGCTGTGCCGACAGCAGCTTGCCATTGGCACGGTCGAGCACATAGGAAAAGCCGTTGCGGTTTAGCTGCATCAGCACCTTCTGCGGCTTGCCGTCAACCTTCAGGTCGCCCAGGATCATCTCGGAGACTGCGTCGTAGTCGTAGATGTCGTTGGGGGTGAACTGATAGTGCCAAACCAGCTCGCCGGTGGAGGGCCGTACCGCGATCACCGAGGCGGCATACAGGCTGTCGCCACCGCGGTAATTGGGGTTCCAGGGGCCGGTGTTGCCGGTGCCCCAGTACACCAGATCAAGGTCGGCGTCGTAGGAGCCGGTGATCCAGGTGCTGGCGCCACCGTTTTTGTAGGAGTCCTTGACCGGCCAGGTGTCGCCGCCTTTTTCACCCGGCGCTGCGGTGGTGTGACGCCGCCACAGCTCTTTGCCGGTGGCCGCATCGTAGCCGGCGATGAAGCCGCGCACGCCAAACTCGGCGCCGGCATGGCCGGTGATCACCACCCCATTGGCCACCAGGGGCGCGCCGGTGATGGAGTAGCCGTCCTTCCACTCCATCACCTTGGTCTTCCAGAGCTCTTTGCCGGTCTTCTGGTCCAGGGCCACCATGTAGGCGTCGAGCGTGCCGCGAAACACCATGCCATTGAACAGGGCCACGCCGCGGTTGGAGATGCCGCAGCAGACCACGCGAGGGGTGTCGGGATCAAAGTCAACGGCGGTGCGCCAGAGCATTTTTCCGGAGGCGCCGTCCACCGCCATGGTCCACTTGGCGTTGCTGATGTACATCACGCCGTCTTGAATCATGGGCTGCGCTTGCTCGCCGTATTCGTTCTCCAGGCCCAGCGACCAGACCGCCTGCAGCTTCTTGACGTTGCTCTTGTTGATTTGCTTGAGCTTGGAAAAGCGCTGCTGGCCCTGGCCCATGCCGTAGGTCAGCACGTTCTCGCCCTTGGCGCCGTCGGCCTTGAGATCGGCCAGGGACTGCGCCTGTACCGCGACCGAGGTCAGCAGGCACAGGGCAGCCACTGCGGATGTGACTTTTTTGAACTTCATGGTTGTCTCTCCTTGGGGTTGTTATATATGGACTAGGCTTGCAGTTGATCGCGGATGGGCAGGTCGCGAATGCGCTTGCCGGTAGCGGCGAAGATCGCATTGCACAGGGCCGGAGCCACCGGTGGCAGACCCGGCTCGCCCACGCCGCCGGGGGCGACAGAGTAGTCGGCCGGCGCCAGGTGGGTGCGGGTGACGATGGGCATTTCCGAATAGCGCGGGATGGTGAAGTCGTGGAAGTTGCTTTGCACCACCTTGCCGTCGGCAAAGCTGATTTCGCCATGCATGGCCAGGCCGATGCCTTGAATGGCCGCGCCTTCGAGCTGCGAGCGGATGCGCTCGGGGTTGACCTGCGGGCCGCAGTCCATGGCCAGATCCACCGACATGACCTGCACTTGACCCTTGGGTCCCACCTTGACTTCAATGGCGCAGGCGGCATAGCTCATGAAGGAGTAGGCCACCGCGATGCCCAGGCCATGGCCCTTGGGCAGCTTCCTGCCCCAACCAGCGCCTTTGGCGGCCATCTCGACGACGCGGGCCATGCGGCCGGTATCGATGGGATAGCGTTCGGGCGATTCGCCATAGTTGGAGTTGTCCGCGACTTTGCGCGGATCGATGCGACGGGCCGGGCCTAACAGTTCCAGCAGATAGTCCTTGGGATCACGGCCCGCTGCCGCCGCCATTTCAGCGATGAAGGACTGCACCGCGAAGGCGTGGGGAATGTTGTAGACCGAGCGGAAGCATCCGATGCTTGTGTGCGACGGCGCATCGGACGTTTCGACCCGCAGGTTCGCAATGGCGGAGGGCACGTTGATCGCGGTATGGCCTGCAAAATTCGGAGTCTGCATCTATTCGTTGGGCATGAACAGCGACAAGATGCTCGGCGCGGCGGTGCGGTGCATCTAGGCTGTAGGAT
>JBAXEN010000068.1:0-15284 GCA_037140415.1 Betaproteobacteria bacterium
TGATCGGTGGCATACGCGTTGTGGTGGGTGACGAGGTTCTGGACACCTCGGTCAAAGCCCGTTTGGAACAAATGAAAGTGGCGCTCATCGCCTAGTCGGGGCGAGGGTCACCAACCAACTTGAAAGAAGGAAAGAGTCATGCAACTCAATCCCGCAGAAATTTCTGAACTGATCAAAAGCCGTATCGAGGGCTTGGGCGCCAGCGCCGACATCCGCAATCAGGGTACGGTCGTGTCCGTGGCCGATGGCATTGTGCGCATCCACGGCTTGTCCGATGTGATGCAGGGCGAGATGCTGGAGTTTCCCGCCACCAAGGACGGCGTGGCCACTTACGGCTTGGCGCTGAACCTCGAGCGCGACTCTGTCGGTTCGGTGATCTTGGGCGAGTACGAGCACATTGCCGAGGGCGACACCGTCAAATGTACCGGCCGCATTTTGGAAGTGCCCGTTGGCCCCGAGCTGATTGGCCGCGTGGTCAACGCCTTGGGCCAGCCCATTGACGGCAAGGGCCCCATCAACGCCAAGATGACCGACGTGATCGAGAAGGTCGCACCGGGCGTGATCGCCCGTAAGTCGGTGGACCAGCCTATGCAGACCGGCCTGAAGTCCATCGACTCGATGGTGCCGATTGGCCGTGGCCAGCGCGAACTGATCATTGGTGACCGTCAGACCGGCAAAACTGCTGTGGCCATTGACGCGATCATCAACCAGAAGGGTCAGAACATGACCTGCGTGTATGTCGCGATCGGCCAGAAGGCCTCGTCGATCAAGAACGTGGTGCGCGCCCTTGAGCAGGCCGGTGCCATGGACTACACCATCGTGGTGGCCGCTTCGGCCTCCGAGTCTGCCGCCATGCAGTATGTGTCTGCCTACTCGGGCTGCACCATGGGCGAGTACTTCCGTGACCGTGGCCAGGACGCGCTGATCGTCTATGACGACCTGTCCAAGCAGGCTGTGGCCTATCGTCAGGTCTCGCTGCTGCTGCGCCGCCCCCCGGGCCGCGAAGCCTACCCTGGCGACGTTTTTTATCTCCACAGCCGTCTGCTCGAGCGTGCTGCCCGAGTCAACGCCGACTATGTCGAAGCCTTCACCAAAGGTGAAGTCAAAGGCAAGACCGGATCGCTGACCGCGCTGCCTGTGATTGAGACCCAGGCCGGCGACGTCTCGGCCTTCGTTCCGACCAACGTGATCTCCATCACCGACGGCCAGATCTTCCTGGAAACCAGTTTGTTCAATGCAGGTATCCGTCCTGCCATTAACGCAGGTATCTCGGTATCGCGCGTCGGTGGCGCCGCCCAGACCAAGCTGATCAAGGGCTTGTCTGGCGGTATCCGTACCGACTTGGCGCAGTACCGTGAGTTGGCCGCGTTTGCGCAGTTTGCTTCTGACCTCGATGAAGCCACCCGCAAGCAGCTCGACCGCGGCGCCCGCGTGACCGAATTGCTCAAGCAGCCACAGTACAGCCCGCTGCCCATCAGCCTGATGGGTGCCACGCTGTTCGCGGTGAACAAAGGCTTCATGGACGACGTCGAGGTCAAGAAATTGTTGGCTTTCGAATCGGGCCTGCACAGCTACCTCAAGGACAAGCACGCCGCGCTGTTGGCCAAGCTCGAATCGAGCAAAGCCATGGACAAGGATGCTGAAGCCGAAATGAGCGCTGCCATTGCCGAGTTCAAAAAGTCCTTCGCCTGAAGTCTTCGAGCTTTAGAACCCTTTAGGAACTCATATGGCAGCAGGCAAGGAAATCCGCGGCAAGATCAAATCGGTGGAAAACACCAAGAAGATCACCAAGGCCATGGAGATGGTGGCCGCCTCCAAAATGCGCAAGGCGCAGGAGCGGATGCGTGCCGCGCGTCCCTACAGCGACAAGGTCCGCAATATCGCGGCCAACCTGGGCCAGGCCAACCCCGAATACACCCACCCCTTCATGCAGGTCAACGACGCCAAAGCCACCGGCTTTATCGTCGTCTCGACGGACAAGGGCCTGTGCGGCGGACTCAACACCAATGTGCTGCGCGCCGTCACCGGCAAGCTGCGCGAGGTGCAGGCCGCCGGTCACGCGGTGCAAGCGGTGGCCATTGGTACCAAGGGCCTGGGCTTTCTGGGTCGCATCGGCGCTCCGGTGGTCTCGCATGTCACTCAGTTGGGCGACAAGCCACACTTGGAAAAGCTGATCGGGCCGGTCAAGGTGCTGCTCGACGCCTACGCGCAGGGCAAGGTCAACGCGGTGTATCTGTGCTACACCAAGTTCATCAATACCATGCGCCAGGAGCCGGTGGTCGAGAAGTTGCTGCCGCTGGCCAAGTTGGAAGCCGACAAGGGCCACCCCGGCTGGGACTACATCTACGAGCCCGATGCGCAGTCGGTCATCGATGACCTGCTGGTGCGTTATGTCGAGGCCCTGGTCTATCAGGCTGTGGCCGAAAACATGGCTTCTGAACAGTCGGCGCGCATGGTGGCCATGAAGTCGGCCACCGACAACGCTGGCAATGTGATTTCAGAGCTCAAGCTGGTCTACAACAAAACGCGCCAGGCCGCGATCACGAAAGAGCTTTCGGAGATCGTGGCCGGTGCCGCCGCCGTCTGAGTTTCAGACTGGCGTCGAACGAGTATTCAAGAAACGGAAAAAGGATTCAATCATGGCTCACGCTCAAGGCAAGATTGTTCAGTGCATCGGCGCTGTGGTGGACGTGGAGTTCGCGCGCAACCAGATGCCCAGTGTCTACGACGCGCTCAAAATGGAGGGCTCGGCCCTGACGCTGGAGGTGCAGCAGCAGCTCGGCGACGGCGTGGTGCGCACCATTGCTCTGGGGTCGTCCGATGGCCTGCGCCGTGGCAACATGGTCTACAACACCAACGCCCCCATCACCGTGCCGGTCGGCAAGGCGACGCTGGGCCGCATCATGGACGTGCTGGGCAACCCGATTGACGAGCGTGGCCCGGTCGACCAGACCCTGACTGCTTCGATTCACCGCAAAGCGCCGGCCTATGACGAGCTCTCGCCGTCGACCGAATTGCTGGAAACCGGCATCAAGGTGATTGACCTGGTTTGCCCGTTTGCCAAGGGCGGTAAGGTCGGGCTGTTCGGCGGCGCCGGTGTGGGCAAGACCGTGAACATGATGGAACTCATCAATAACATCGCCAAGGCGCACAGCGGCTTGTCGGTGTTTGCCGGTGTGGGAGAGCGTACCCGCGAGGGCAACGACTTCTATCACGAGATGGCCGATTCGGGCGTTGTGAAGCTCGACAACTTGCCCGAGTCCAAAGTGGCCATGGTCTACGGCCAGATGAACGAGCCCCCGGGCAACCGTTTGCGCGTGGCTTTGACCGGCCTGACCATCGCCGAATCTTTCCGTGACGAAGGCCGCGACGTGCTGTTTTTCGTGGACAACATCTACCGCTATACCCTGGCCGGTACCGAAGTGTCGGCGCTGCTGGGCCGGATGCCTTCCGCCGTGGGCTACCAGCCGACGCTGGCCGAAGAGATGGGCCGTCTGCAAGAGCGCATCACCTCCACCAAAGTGGGCTCGATCACCTCGATTCAAGCGGTTTACGTGCCCGCTGACGACTTGACCGACCCCTCGCCTGCCACCACCTTCGCCCACTTGGACTCCACCGTGGTGCTCTCGCGTGACATCGCCGCCCTGGGTATTTATCCTGCAGTGGACCCGCTGGACTCCACCAGCCGCCAGCTGGACCCGCATGTGGTTGGCGAAGACCACTACGGCACGGCCCGCGCGGTGCAGGGCACGCTGCAGCGCTACAAAGAGCTGCGCGACATCATCGCTATTCTCGGCATGGACGAGCTCGCCCCTGATGACAAGCTGGCTGTGGCCCGTGCCCGCAAGATCCAGCGCTTCTTGTCGCAGCCCTTCCACGTGGCCGAGGTGTTCACCGGCTCGCCGGGCAAATATGTGCCGCTGTCTGAAACCATCCGTGGCTTCAAGATGATCGTCAACGGCGAGTGTGATCACCTGCCCGAGCAGGCTTTCTACATGGTTGGCACCATCGACGAAGCCTTCGAAAAAGCCAAGAAAGTTTAAGGAACGCTCATGAGCACCATCCTCGTGGATGTGGTCAGCGCAGAAGAGTCCATCTTCTCTGGCGAAGCGCGCTTTGTGGCTCTGCCCGGCGAGGCCGGCGAGCTGGGCATCTACCCGCGCCACACGCCCCTGATCACGCGCATCCGCCCCGGGGCGGTGCGCATTGAAAAGGCCGACGGCTCGGAAGAGTTCGTGTTTGTGGCCGGCGGCGTGCTGGAGGTTCAGCCCGACCACGTCACCGTCCTCAGTGACACCGCCATTCGCGGCAAGGACCTCGACGAGGCCAAGGCCAGCGAGGCGCGCAAGGCGGCTGAAGAAGCGGTCAAGAATGCCAAGAGCGACATCGACCTGGCCAAAGCACAGTCGGAACTCGCTGTCATGGCGGCTCAGCTGGCTGCCCTGCGCAAGTACCGTCAAAAGCGCTGAACTGTGCGTTCAGCCTCTGCAAAAAAACCGGCTCCAAGCCGGTTTTTTTGTGCCTGTCGCTGCCCGAGAATCACTGCACCTGCGGCGCGTCTGGCAGCTCATTGCCAGCGCTGTCGGCGGGCAAATTGAGCGTGGCGAGCAACTGGTGACAGCGCTCCATCGCCATCGCCAGCGCCTTCTCCTTCAAGCCTGCGCGCAGGTCCTGGGCCAGAGATTGTGCAAGCGCCTGCCACTGCGGCGATCCGATGCTGCCAAGCCCGCGGTCAGCCACGATCTCTACCGCCCTTTCACCCAGCAGCACATAGATCAGCACGCCGGTGTTGGCTTCGGTATCCCAGACGCCCAGCTCGGCAAAGAGTCGAACGGCACGCCTGCGCACCAGTGCGTCGAAGTCGGCCGAGCCCAGCAGGTCGCCCAGGGGCAGGGCAGCCTCCACACAGAGGCGGATTTCAGCGCTGCTGCTGGATTCGGTTTGCACGATCTGTTGGCGCAGGCGTTCTGCCCAGCCGCGGCCCAGCATTCGCTCGACGTCGCCCGCATCCAGCCAAAGCGCGCGGACCATGCAGGCCATTCTTTGGCGCAGTGACAGTCGGTTCTTCTTCATGGCCTGTTCCTCACCATCTGCCAGAGGCGCCGCCGCCGCCAAAGTCACCGCCGCCGCCGCTGCGAAAGCCGTCGTTGGAGCCGGACGACCAGCCACCGCCCCAGCTCCCGCCCGCGCTGCTGCCCGCGCGGCTGCCCCGGCCATCGCCCACATGCCGCAGCCCGCTCATCAAGGTGCTGGCCAAGCCATACACCGCGGCGATCACACCCGCTGCAATGGCCAGCATAGCGCTGGCGCTGATTAGCCAGGCCAGCAGGCCCACCCCCATGCCAGTCAGTAGCGACCCAGCCTTGCGGCCCAGCAAGGCTGAAAAAATCCGGGCCAGGATAGGCACGGCGAAGAAAAAAAACACCAGGGCGCCGCTCCAGTCGGTGCCCGATGGGGCGCGCTCGGGCTCGGGCAACTTCTCGCCACTGATCAGAGCCATGAGTGCGCTCAGGCCGGCGTCGATCCCGCCGGCATAGTCACCGACCCGAAAGCGGGGCGTGATGTTGCGCTCTATCACCTGCCGGGCTGCCAGGTCGGGTATGGCGCCCTCCAGGGTCTTGGCGGTGGCGATGCGCAGCGTTCGGTCGTTCTTGGCAATGACCAGCAGCAGGCCGTCACCCACCTGCTTGCGCCCGATCTTCCACAGATCAGCCGCTCGCTGGGTGTAGTCGGTGATGTCTTCGGGCGCCGTCGTGGCCACCATCAGCACCACGATCTGCGTGCCCTTGGCCTGCTCGAAAGCCTGCAACCGGGCCTCCATGGCCTGCGTCTGCTCTGACCGCAAGGTGCCGGTGAGGTCCATCACCCGGGCCGTCAGGGCCGGGATGGGCTGGAGGCTTTGCGCCTGCGCCGCAAGGCACACGCACAGCAACAGCACGCTCTGCAGCAGACGCCCGCCGAGCGTTCGGGCCAGATCCATGCTGCAGCACAGCGTCACGGCCTGACGCTCACTTCTTCTGAAAATCGACCGCCGGCGGCTGGCTGATCTGCGCTTCGTTGGCCACGCTGAGGTTGGGCTTGACCGCATAGCTCAGCGCCATTGCGGTCAGGTTGCTTGGAAAGCTGCGCACCAACACGTTGTACTGCTGCACCGCCTGGATGTAACGGTTGCGCGCGACCGCGATGCGGTTTTCTGTGCCTTCAAGTTGCACCCGCAGGTCCTGAAAGCCCTGGTTGGCCTTGAGGGTGGGATAGCTCTCACTGACGGCCAGCAGCCGCGACAAGGCCGAGCCCAGGCCGGCCTGTGCCTGTTGAAACTGTTGCAAGGCTTGCGGGTCCTTGAGCGTGTCGGGTGTGACCTGTATGGAGGTGGCCTTGGCCCGCGCTTCCACCACCCGTGTCAGTGTCTCCTGCTCGAAGTTCGCCTCGCCCTTGACCGTGGCCACCAGATTGGGCACCAGGTCGGCGCGCCTTTGGTACTGGTTGAGAACCTCTGACCAGGCCGACTTGGTTTGCTCGTCCAGCCTTTGAAAGTCGTTGTAACCACAGGCGCTGAGCAGCAGGGCCAGAGCAGCGGTGAGCATGAGATGGACAAGGCGCATGGGAAAAGACTCCTGGCTGGGCTCGCGCCCGTGAATCTAGCGACGCTAACATACCGCCAGACGGTGTTCATGGGATCGGTCGCGTCAAGCCAGACCGGACTTGTCCGACAGGCCCCGAGCAGACTTTTGCGTATTTTGATTCAGCCATGCCCAAACCCAAGCTTTCTTTGTCCGATATCAGTAGCGCCGATGAGATTGAAGCAGCCTTCTACGAGGCCCTGCAAAGCGGTGATATTGACAAGCTGATGGCCTGCTGGGCCGATGAGGACGACATCGTCTGTGTTCACCCGGGCGGCCCCCGCTTGATCGGCGCCAGTCAGATTCGGTCCAGCTTTGAAGCCATGTTTGCCAATGGCACGATCCAGGCGCGGCCCGAGCGCACCCATCGGCTACAGGCCTTGGGCGCCTGCATGCACAACCTGGTCGAGCGCCTGGACATCCTCACGCCCGAAGGGCCCGCCCAGGCCTTTGTGGTGGCTACCAACGTCTATCACCAAACGCCACAGGGCTGGCGCATGGTGGTGCACCATGCCAGCCCTGGCAGCGCCGCCGACGGGCAGGCCATCGATGCTCCCTCGATGGTGCTGCACTGACCCGTCGATGATTTACCGCGCACCGTGGTGGCTGCCGGGCGGTCACCTGCAAACCGTGTGGGCGGCCCTGCGCTCGCGGCGGATCGATCTCAGCGCCCCGCGCTTTGAACGCGAGCGCTGGGCCACCCCCGATGGCGATTTTGTCGACGTCGATTGGCTGGCTGATGCGCTGACGCACACTCGCGCAGAGGTCCAGGCGAAGGCGCCCCTGCTCGTGCTTTTTCACGGCCTGGAAGGCTCCTCGCAGAGCCAATATGCCCAGGCCTTGGCCTGCGTGGCGCGCGCACGCGGATGGCGTTATGCGGTGGCGCATTTTCGCGGTTGCTCGGGCGAACTCAACCTGGCCCCCCGGGCCTATCACTCGGGCGATCATGTCGAGATTCAATGGTTCTTGGAGCGCTTTAAGGCAGCGCACAGTGGTCCCCTGCTGGCGGTGGGCGTCTCGCTCGGCGGCAATGCCTTGCTGCGCTGGGCCGGCGAATGCGGCTTACAAGCGGGCTCGTGGGTGCGGGCCGTGGCGGCGGTGTGCTCGCCGCTCGACCTCATGGCTGGAGGCATGGCCATGGGGCGCGGGCTCAATCGCTACCTTTACACGCCGATGTTTCTCAAGACCATGGTGCCCAAAGCGCTGGCCAAGTGGGATCAGCATCCCGGCCTGTTCGACCGCCAGGCCCTGCTGCGGGTGCGCAACCTGTACGATTTCGATGGCCTCTTTACCGCGCCCCTGCACGGCTTTGCCGACACGCCCGACTACTGGCGGCGTGCTTCGGCATTGCCGATGATGAGGCATATTGCCGTGCCAACTTTGGCGCTGAACGCCGTCAACGACCCCTTCGTGCCGGCATCCAGCCTGCCCCAGCCCAAACAGGTCAGCGCCAGCGTCACCCTGTGGCAGCCGCTGCAGGGCGGCCATGTCGGATTCCCCGTGCCTGCCGGCCGCTGGCCGGGCACCCATGTGTTGGCCATGCCCGAGGCGGTGGCCGGTTTCCTGGCGCAATCGTTGTGAGAGGGCCGCCGCGGCACAATCACGGTCGTCGCGAGACCGCTTCCCATGGATGACATTGTCAAAGCCGCCCTGGCCAAATGGCCCAACGTCCCTGCCTGTTACGGCTGGCTGGGCCTGGATGCGCGCGGGCAGTGGTTCATGCGCGACGATCCCGCGCAGGCGGCAGGGCCCTTTGCGGGCCCGGGCAGCACGCCGGCCAGCCGGGGCTCGCACCTCAAGCATGAAAAGCTGATCGACTTCATCGCTCGCAACTACGAGGCGGATGCGCAGGGCTGCTGGTTTTTTCAAAATGGTCCCCAGCGGGTGTATGTGGAGCTCGAGGCCACGCCGCTGATCTGGCGGGTGCATGATGATTTCTCAGTGCGTGCGCATACTGGCCAAAGCGCATCGGTGCAATCGAGCTGGCTCGACGAGTTGGGGCGTTTGTATTTGCAGACCGAACGCGGCTTGGGACTGGTACACAGTCAGGACATGGTGCAGGCCGCAGAGGCGGTCGAACAGGGCCTTTGGCTGCCGCAAGAGATGTTCGCGCAGGAACTGCCTCAGCGCTTTGCTTTTGTGCGCAGCCCGGCGGCGCTGCGGCCCGCTCCGCCCCTCAAGACTGCCCCTCAGCCATGAAAAAAGCCGGTCTAAGACCGGCTTTTTTGCGCGATGCCAGGTGCCTTACTTGGCTGCCGCGGCTGCCGTTGCTTCTGGGGCTGCCGGTGCAGGCGGCTCGGCGAACTTGCCGCCGGCCTTGCCGGTCAGGTAGACCACCGCACGGCCGACTTCCACGTCGGTGAAATCACCGCCGCCTTGCGCGCCCATGGCGCCTTTGCCTTTGAGCGCCGAATTCCACAGCGCCTCGAAACCGGTTTTCAGGCGGGGAGCCCAAGCGGCTGTGTCACCCGCCTTGGGTGCGCCTGCAGCGCCTACATTGTGGCAAGCGGCGCACTGTGCGTTGAACACTTCTTCACCGCTCTTGAGAGGGCGGTTGGCGTCGCGGATTTCCACCATGCCGACCTTGCGGATGCGCTCAGCCACCGCCTTCTCGGAGGCGTCTGCGCCTGCTTGTGGCTTGGGCGCAGAGATCACAAAGTAGACCAGGGCGATGATGCCAAAGACCGGCACCACGAAAGAATAAAAGACCGTCAGCAGCAGCTGGCCGGGGGTTTTGACAGGGCCGGTGTGGCCTTCTTCGTGGGCCGTGTTGTGGTCGTTAGCGCTCATGGCGTCCTCAAAAAATCGGGTCGGTCGACGGACCTGCGCCCGCAGGCGCGGCAACCCATGATTATAGACAAGCCGCCGCCGCATTCCCGTGCGGTGCGCCGTGCAACATCACCCCGCTGGTAGAATCTGCGTCTCGACCTCGCTGCTCAGCGTGCGCTCGACACAGCACGCGGCTGTAGCTCAGTGGATAGAGTATTGGCCTCCGAAGCCAAGGGTCGCTGGTTCGATTCCAGCCAGCCGCGCCAATCACCCGCTATTTCCCCTCAGACATGGGCTCTGGCTGCCGTCTCCAGGTGCTGGCCAAAAACCTGAGCCACCGGTGACAAGCGTTTGCCCTTGGGCCAGACGATGTGCCACTGCGAGGGCAACGGAAAGCCCTCGACCCTGAGCGCCGTCACCCCGTGCTGCTGCGGCTGCTGGCCCAGCGCATGGGCCGACAACACCGACAGACCCAGGCCAGCGGCCACGGCCTCGCGGATCGCTTCATTGCTTCCCAGCTCCAGCCTGACGGTGGGCGTGAATCGAACCGATTTGAAATGGCTGTCAGTAGCCATGCGGGTGCCTGAGCCCGGCTCGCGCAGGATAAACAGCTCATCGCGCAGTTCCCGCAGTGCGATGCCCTTGCGATTGGCCAGTTTGTGCTTGAGCGGCGCGATGACCTTCAGGGGGTTGGACATGAAAACCCGATCCTCGAGGTCGATGTCCGGCGGCGGCATGGACATGATGTAGAGGTCGTCCAGGTTCTCGCGCATGCGCCCGACGACCCCGTCGCGGTTGAGCACCTGCAGCGCCACATCAATGTTGGGGTGGTCTGCGCAAAAGCTTCCCAGCAGCCTGGGGATGAAGTATTGCGCCGTGCTCACCACCGCTAGCCGGAGGTGGCCGCGCGTCAGACCTTTGATGGCGTCGACCTTTTGCCCAAACACATCCCACTCGTCCACCATCGCGCGCGCAGTGCGGGCGAGCTCCTGCCCAGCCTCGGTCAGGTGCACACGGCGAGAAATCAGCTCATACAGCGGCAGACCGACCGCCTCACTGATCTCGCGCAGTTGCATGGAGGCGGTCGGTTGGGTGACATGCATCCACCGTGCCGCCGCCGTGACCGAACCGGTCTCGGCCAGGGCCAGGAACAAGCGCATTTGACGAAAGCTGATATTCATAGGTAAATTTCTATGTATTTTGATCTAAATATCGATTTTACAAATACATCGTGGGTCACTAGCATCCTTGCCCAAGGACGCTCATCATGAACAACTTGCTGGACCCAGCCATTCTTTTCTTCGCATTCGGCGCGCTCGCTGGCGCCCTCAAATCCAATTTGGAAATCCCGCCGCCGATCTCCCGATTTCTTTCGCTCTACCTGCTGATGGCCTTGGGGCTCAAGGGCGGTTTTGCCTTGGCGCAGTCGGGACTGACGGTGCAGGTGGCCAGCGGCTTGGCCTGTGCCTTGACCTTGGCGGTGGTGGTGCCGGTGCTGGCCCTGCAGTTTCTGCGGCGCCTGGTGGGGCCCTACGACGCCGCGGCCCTGGCGGCCACCTATGGCTCGGTCAGTGCGGTGACCTTTGTGACCGCCGTGCAGTTTCTCGAGACCCGTGGGCTGGCTTACGGCGGGCATATGGCCGCGGCCATGGCCCTGATGGAGTCACCAGCGATCATCCTGGCGGTGCTGTTTGCCAGCACCCTCAGGCAGCGCGAGCCGGCGGTGGTCGGTGTGGGCGCAGCCGCCCTGGCCCTGCCTGCCGCGCCTGGACTGTCCATGCGCAAGGTCTTGCATGAATCCTTCACGGATGGCGCTCAGCTTTTGCTGCTGGGCTCCATGGTGGTGGGGCTGCTGACCGGTGAGTCCGGGCGAGTGGCGATGCAGCCCTTCTCCGGGGATCTGTTCAAGGGCATGTTGGCATTCTTCCTGCTCGACATGGGCCTGCTGACCGCACGCAACCTGCCCAAGGTGCGGGGGCAGTCGCCCTGGCTGCTGGCCTACGCCCTGCTGGCGCCGCTGCTGCATGCGGGCCTGGCGCTGGGCTTGGCCAGCGGGGTTGGCCTGCCCCTGGGTGACACGATCTTGCTGATGGTGCTGGCCGCCAGTGCCTCTTACATCGCGGTGCCGGCGGTGCTGCGCCACGCGATTCCTCAGGCCAATCCTTCGCTGTACTTTGGTCTGTCCCTGGGGCTGACCTTTCCCTTCAACATCCTGCTGGGCATTCCCTTGTATGCCGCGCTGGCCAACTGGGCTTTGGCCTGAGAGCTGAACCGGGGCGGGCCATTCTTGCGCTTGTGTTGGATTTGTCGTTTAGATACTATTTGTGACATTAATTGACTATTGCCGGGCGCGAGCCTGGCGTCGGTTTGTCACTCTCAGCATCCGTACTTTTTGCCAATTTGTCGGCGCCCCGGGCTCGGGCCGCGCCTGTCTTGGCTCGGGCCCGCCTTGGCGGCTTGCTCGTGCTGCTGACAGGGGCCCTGTTCGGTCTGCCGCAAGCCTGCGCCGAAGCCCTCAAAGGTCAGGTCATCGCCGTGGCCGATGGCGACACCGTCACGGTCCTGGACGCCGAGCGGCAGCGCCACAAGATCCGCCTGGCGGGCATTGACGCCCCTGAGAGTCGGCAAGCCTATGGTCAGCGCTCGCGCGCCTCGCTCAAGGACCTGCTGGACGGCAGGCAGGTGCTGGTGACCTATGACAAGAACGACCGCTATGGCCGTTTGGTAGGCAAGATCGAACTCGATGGGCGCGATGTGAATCTGGAGCAGCTGCGCCGCGGTCTGGCCTGGCATTACAAAAAATATGAAGCCGAGCAAAGTGCCGAGGACCGGCAGGTCTATGCCCAGGCGCAGCAGCAGGCTCAGGCAGCGCGGCTGGGTTTGTGGCGCGACTCCGAGCCGCAGGCGCCATGGGACTACCGCCAGCAAAAGCGACTGACTGACGGTCCCTGAGCAGGAACAGCCTCTGCTCCTTCAGGCCTCGGGGCCTTGAGCCGGCTCTGGGTGCAGGGTTTGGGCGTGGCGACCGATTTCCGGCCAGCGCGCGTGCAGCCACAGCCAGGCGCCCAGGCCCACCAGCAGCATGCACAGGCATGCCGCCGCTAAAGCCAGGGTGGAGTGCATCACCAGGGGTGCCAGCGCACCGGCAACGACGCCATTGGCCACTGCGCCGATGACCGCCTGCAGCGAGGAGGCCATGCCGCGCCGTTCGGGGTACAGGTCCAGCACCAGCAAGGTGACCACGGGCACCACCAGCGCCCAGCCAAAGGAGAAAACCGCGATCGGCAGCAGTGCCCAGCTGACATGGGCGGGCCAGAGCCAGTTGGCGGCCAGATTGATGACGCTGCTCGCCAGCATGATCACAAAGCCATGTCGAATCTGGCGCTTGGGCGCCCACCGCCCTGCTTTGCGGCCGCTGAGCCAGGCGCCGAGCATGATGCCGCCGATGTTGAGCAAAAACAGCCAAAAAAACTGGGTCGGCGGCAGCGCCAGCAACTCCCCCAGGAAAGCTGGCGCGCTCAGCACATACAAAAACATCCCGTTAAAAGGGATGCCGCTGGCCAGCGCCAGCAGCAAAAACCGCATGCTCGACGCGAGCTGCCAGTAGCCCCGCAGCAAGTGGCCGACCTCAAAGGGTTGCCGAGCCTGGCGGTGCAGGGTCTCGGGCAGCAAGCGCTGGGTGGCCACCAGCAAGGCGAGCCCCAGCACCGTGAGCAGCCAGAAGATGCTGTGCCAGCCTAGATGCACGAACAGCCAGCCGCCGATGAGGGGCGCGATCGCCGGTGCGATGCCAAAGTAGATGGTGACCTGGCTCATCACCTTCTGTGCTTGTGCGGGCGGGAACATATCGCGGATGATGGCGCGCGAAACCACCACGCCTGCACCGGTGCTCATACCCTGAAGCGCCCTGAAAAACACCAGGGGGCCGATGCTCTCGCTCAGGGCGCAGCCTGCCGAGGCCAGGGTGAACAAGGCGGTGCCGGCCAGCACCACTGGCTTGCGCCCGATGCTGTCAGACAGCGCGCCATGAAACAGGTTCATGAAGGCATAGCCGAACAGATAGCTCGACAAGGTCTGCTGCATCTGCACCGGGCTGGCGCCCAGCGACTGCGCCATGCCAGAAAATGCGGGCAAATAGGTGTCGACCGCGAAGGGCGCCACCATGCTCAGCAGGGCCAGCAGCAGCGCCAGTGCCCACAGGGGCGCCTTCCACAGCTCGGCCGCGTTCGGGTTCATGGGCGCTTGAGGCTCAGCGCTTTGTCATACAGTGCGTTGCGAGCCGCGCCGGTGATCTCGGCGGCCAGCCGTACCGCCGTCTTCAGCGGCAGCTCGGCCAGCAGCAGGGTCAGCACCTTTTCGGCGTCCTGCAGCGGGTCGCGCGGGGGGCCTTCGTGGGGGTGCAACACCAACGCAAATTCGCCGCGCAGCCGGTTAGGGTCCTGCGCCAACCATTCGGGCAGGGCCAGCGCAGTCAAAGTGGCAATCTCCTCAAATTGCTTGGTCAATTCGCGCCCGACGGTCACCTTGCGCTCGCCCAGACTGGCCATTTCGCGTGCCAGGGCGGCCATGCGGTGCGGCGCTTCGAGCAACACCACCGCCCGGGGCTCGCTCGCCAGCTGCTGCACAGCCTGCTCGCGCTCGCCGGTGCGGCTGGGCAAAAAGCCAGTAAACACCACGCCACCGTCGCCTTCCAGGCCGGCCACGCTGAGGACCGCCGTCAGACTGCTGGCGCCCGGCAGGGGAATCACCGGCGCGCCGGCTTTGCGCACTGCAGCCACCAAGCGGGCGCCGGGGTCACTGACGGCCGGGGTGCCGGCATCGCTCACATAGGCCACCCGCTGACCCGCTTGCAGGCGCTCGACCACCTGCACCGCTGCCGCCTGCTCATTGTGTTCATGGACGGCCAGCAGCGGCTTGGTAATGCCGTAGTGTTTAAGCAGGGTCTGGGTGTGGCGGGTGTCCTCGCAGGCAATCGCATCCACCAGGCCCAGCACATGCAGGGCCCGCAGGCTGATGTCAGCGAGGTTGCCGATGGGGGTGGCGACCACGTACAGTGCGCCTGCGGGGTGGCTTTGCAGGCCGGCAGCGTTGCGGGCGGCCTCCCGCGCCAGGTCGAAAGAAGTGTTCAATGCACAGTTCCGGGAAGCAGTTGGCTCAGACTGCGGGCGGCGGCGGCCGGCCCGACGGCAAGCAGGTTACCACCAAGGCTCAGGGCGACCAGGCCGAGGTGCTCGCCCGGGCCTATTTGCAGCGCCAGGGCATGCGCTGGCTGGCCTCGAAATTTCGCAGTCCGGGCCGTGGCGGCGGCGAGATCGACCTCATCATGCGCGACGCCGACGGCACCTTGGTCTTTGTGGAGGTGCGCCAGCGCAGCCGAAATGACTTCGGCGGCGCTGCCGCCAGCATCGTCGGCAGCAAGCGCAGCCGCATCATTTTTGCCGCCCAGCATTACCTGCTGCGCCTGCCCAGCCCGCCGCCTTGCCGCTTCGACGTGGTGCTGATCGAGGGCCCGCTGCAGGCCGCTCCGACAATGACCTGGCACAAAGCCGCATTTGATGCGTCTTGAGCCGCTATGATTGCGCTCCATGCTTGAGCAACGCATTGAACAGCATTTCATCGACAGCGCAGACCTGAAGTACCAGGCCTCGCAGCTGCTGTCCAAGCCGATCGCAGCGGCGGTTCAGGCCATACTGGCCAGCGTTACCAGCGGTGGCAAGGTGCTTGCCTGTGGCAATGGCGGCTCGGCCGCCGATGCCCAGCATTTTGCGGCCGAGTTTGTCGGGCGCTATGAGCGCGAGCGTCCAGAGTTGGCGGCCATTGCCCTCACGACCGATAGCTCGATTCTCACGGCCATTGCCAACGACTACGACTACAAACTCATCTTCTCAAAGCAGG
>JBAXEN010000069.1:0-15145 GCA_037140415.1 Betaproteobacteria bacterium
AGCCCCGGCGCGATTGGGCCTTCGATCAAGCGCTGCATCGCTGCGAGGGCGCAGCGCCCACCCACTGCCCGAGTCCTGGGCGAGTTTTGTAGGAGCGCAGCCCCGGCGCGATTGGGCCTTCGATCAAGCGCTGCATCGCTGCGAGGGCGCAGCCCCCACCCACTGCCCGAGACCTGGGCGAGTCTTATAGGAGCGCAGACTCGGCGCGATTGGGCGTTCGCTGTGGCGGTGATCAGGTCGACCAGATGCGCGGCATTGGTCCTTCCAGCTGCCAGGCCTGCAGTCGCCAGGCCTGCCAGACGGCTCTGAGCAGGCCCATGGCTGGCTCGACCAGGGGTGCGAGCACCCGCAGCATCAGCACCTGTTCATTCACCGCAGTGACGCCAGCGCTGGCGTCCAGGCCGTGGCCAGCCAGCACATCCCGCGCTGCCTCGAGCAGGCGTTCGCGTCGCTGGCGCTCCAGCGGCTGCCCGCAGACCATGAACAGCGTGCCCAGGCAGCGGTGGCCGGCCAGCGCCAAGGGGTGATTCATCAGAGCGTGGTCATCGGCCCGGATTCGGGCGCGCTCCAGCCAGAGGCCGGGCACTTCAATGTGCTGCAGCAACTGCCCCTGCACAAAGGGCTGATCGGCCTGGGGCAGCCCGAGCGCGGTGATGTCCCAACCCAGCAGTTCCGCGCCTGGAGCCAGGCTGATGTGCAAGCGGTTTTCAGCCAAGCAGCCCGAATAGCACAGGGCCTCCATCGGCAGCCATTCGAGCCGCGCGCCGGAACCTAGCCTGATCTCGGTGCGCTGCACCGCCGGCTCGCCCAGGCTGCGGTAGAAGCGGGTGGCGCCGGGGGTGGTGATCAGGCCATGGGCCTGCTCGCCGACGTGAATGCCGATGTCCAGTCTGTCGCCGCCGACCAGCCCACCCGGCGGATGGACCAGGATGTTGTGGCAGATCGCCTCGCCTTGTGGGTAGAGGCTTTGCAAGATACGCAGCGGCCCTTCGTGTTTGAAGTGCGCGATGCTGCGGCCATCCCGCAGGGAGTAATCCAGCGCGAGGCTGGCGTGCCAGGTCATGGGGCGGCAGTGTACGTGGGCCTTGCTGTCTGCGGCGCGCGCTACGAGCGCGGCAGGGGCAGGGCGGTCTTGTAGCGCACCTGCTTTAAGGCAAAGCTCGAGCGGATTTTCTCCACGCCCGCAATGGGCGAGAGCTTGTCAAGGATGAAGCGCTCGAGCGCCGCCATATCGGGCACCGCCACCCGGATCAGGTAGTCCGAGTCGCCGGTCATGAGGTAGCACTCCATCACCTCGTCGTACTCGCCCATGCGGCCTTCAAACACGGCCAGCGCTTCCTTGCTCTGGGTGCGCAGGCTGATGTTGATGAAGACATTGAGTCCGAGGCCGAGCTTGCTGGCGTTGACCAGGGCCACATAGCGGCTGATCACCCCCGCCGCCTCCAGCGCCTTGACGCGGGCCAAGCAGGGCGAGGGCGAGAGGTGGACGCGGCGGGCCAGCTCCACATTGCTCAGGCTACCGTCGTTTTGCAGCTCAGCGAGCAGCCGCAGGTCCATAGCGTCAATTTTCATGCTTTAAATTAAATTTTCGCAGCATCTTATGCTGAAATACGCAGCCACAGCGAAAAATCAAGCATCAAGTTCCGAGCGCTTGTGCCTACAGTGTCCCCACTCTTGGAGACGCTCGTGAACGCCCCTGTTCTTCCCGCATGGTTGCAAATGCCCACCCTGAATCAAGACCCCGATCCCCAGGAAACCGCCGAATGGCTCGATGCCTTCAATGCCCTGGTGCGCAGCGGCCCGGACGGGGCTGATCGGGCCCGTCAGATTCTGGACTTGCTGGCAGTGCAGGCCCGGGCGCAGACAAGCTGGAAGCCCGACCTCAACACGCCCTACATCAACACCATCTCGGTCGATCATCAGCCGGTGTTTGCGGGCGATCTGGCCATCGAGGAGCGGCTGGCCTCGCTGATGCGCTGGAATGCGCTGGCCATGGTGGTGCGGGCCAACCAGGCCTATGGTGATCTGGGCGGCCACATCGCCAGCTATGCCAGCGCGGCCGACCTGTTTGAGGTCGGCTTCAACCATTTCTTCCATGCCCGCGATGATCATCACCGCGGCGATCTGGTCTTCTTTCAGCCGCACAGTGCGCCCGGCGTTTACGCCCGTGCCTTTTTGGAAGGGCGCTTGAGCGAGCAGGAGCTGGCCCACTACCGTCAGGAATTGCAGGGCGCCGCCCACGGCAGCCGCGGCCTGCCCAGCTATCCGCATCCTTATCTGATGCCTGACTTCTGGCAGTTTCCCACCGGCTCCATGGGCATCGGCCCGATCAGCTCGATCTATCACGCCCGTTTCATGCGCTACCTCAGCCACCGCCAGTTGCTCGACAGCGGGGCCCGCAAGGTGTGGGGTGTGTTTGGCGACGGCGAGATGGACGAGCCCGAGAGCATGAGCGCGCTGACCTTGGCAGCCCGCGAGAACCTCGACAACCTGGTGTGGGTGGTCAACTGCAATTTGCAGCGCCTCGACGGGCCGGTACGCGGTAATTTCCGCATCATCGACGAGCTGGAAAAGCTGTTTGCCGGCGCCGGCTGGAATGTGATCAAGCTGATCTGGGGCAGTGACTGGGACGGGCTGTTTGCGCGCGATCACAGCGGCGCGCTGATGCGCGCCTTCGCTGGCACGGTAGACGGTCAGATGCAGACCTTCGCGGCCAATGACGGCCGCTACAACCGCGAGCACTTCTTTGGCCAGAACCCTGAGCTGGCCCGCCTGGCCCAGGGCATGACCGACGAGCAGATCGACCGCCTCAAGCGCGGCGGTCATGACCTGGTCAAGATCCATGCGGCCTACGCTGCCGCCGCCGCCCACCAGGGCCAGCCCACGGTGATCCTGGCGCATACCAAGAAGGGCTATGGCATGGGCGCGGCCGGTCAGGGCAAGATGACCACCCACTCGCAAAAGAAGTTTGACGAGCAAGAGCTGATCGAGTTTCGCAACCGCTTCAACCTGCCGCTCAGCGACGAGCAGGCCAAAGGCCTGGCCTTCTACAAGCCCGCGCCCGACAGCCCCGAGATGCAGTATCTTCAGGCGCGCCGTCAGGCCCTGGGCGGCTATCTGCCGCGGCGCCAGACCGCCTGCGAGGCGGTGGCGGTGCCCGAGCTGGGCAGCTACGGAAGCTTTGCGCTGCAGGCGGCGGGCAAGGAGATGAGCACCACCATGGCCTTTGTGCGCATGCTGGGCAATTTGCTCAAGAGCACGTCATTGGGTCCGCGCATCGTTCCCATCGTGGCCGACGAGGCGCGCACCTTCGGCATGGCCAATCTGTTCAAGCAGGTGGGCATCTACTCCAGCGTCGGCCAACGCTACGCGCCGGAAGACATCGGCTCGGTACTGAGCTACCGCGAGGCGCTCGACGGTCAGATCCTGGAAGAAGGCATCAGCGAGGCCGGCGCCATTGCCAGTTGGACCGCGGCTGCCACCTCCTACAGCGTGCACGGCGTGGCCATGCTGCCGTTCTACATCTATTACTCGATGTTCGGCTTTCAGCGGGTGGGCGATGCGATTTGGGCCGCCGCCGACCAAAAGCCCCGGGGCTTCTTGCTCGGCGCCACGTCTGGCCGCACGACCTTGGGCGGCGAGGGGCTTCAGCACCAAGACGGCAGCAGCCATCTGTGGGCTGCCACCATCCCCAACTGCAAGGCCTATGACCCGGCTTTTGCCGGCGAGCTGGCGGTGATTTTGGCGCGTGGCATGCAGGAGATGATGGTCGAGCAGCGCGATGTGTTTTATTACATCACCCTGATGAATGCCAACTATGCCCAGCCCGATCTGCGAGTCGGTGTTGAAGAGCAGGTCATCCGCGGCTGCTATGAATTCGGCCGCTACGGCCCGGTGATCAAGACCCGCTCGGCCCAGCGCCGCGAGGTCACGCTCATGGGCTCAGGCGCCATCCTCACCGAGGTGATCGCCGCCGCCGAGTTGCTGGCTGCCCAAGGGGTGAGCAGCACGGTGATCAGTGTCACCAGCTGGAGCGAGCTGGCTCGCGACGGCCAGGCCTGCGAGCGCGCGCTGCTGGAGGGCCAGCCCGCCCCGACCCCTTTTGTGGCCGAGCAGCTGTCGCTCACTCAGGGCCCGATCATCGCGGCCACCGACTATGTCAAGGCGCTGCCTGAGAGCGTGCGGGCCTACCTGCCCGAGGGGCGCCGCTATCTGACGTTGGGCACCGACGGTTTTGGTCGCAGCGATACCCGGGCGCAGCTGCGTCAGCATTTCGGGGTGGATGCGGCCAGCATTGCGCGAGCGGCTTGGGTGGCCCTGGGCTAGGCCCGCGCTGACTTCTGGTGCAGTACCCCTTGGCGCTCAGGCCGCCAGAAAAACGCCGGCCCGCCGCGGTGTGACCCGCAGCCTTTCGCCCTCGCGCAGGCCCAGTTGTGCGAATCGGTCGCTGCTCATGTGGGCTTCGATCAGTTCGCCGGCGCCCTGGGCCCCTTCAGCGCGCAGCTCCAGCCTGGCCATCGGTCCGACAACGATGGCGCGCTCTAGCGAGGCGGCCATGCCACTGGCACCGGGCTGGTCGCGCTCGACCTGCAGCTCATGCGGGCGCACATAGGCCAGCGCCTGTGCGTCGCGCGCGCCCTGGTGCTCGGGCGCCTTGATGGCCACACCGTCGAGGTGTACCTGCCCCTCATGGGCCCGTCCATGGAACAAATTCACGTCGCCCAAAAAGCCGTAGACAAAGGGGCTGGCCGGATGTTCCCAGACCTGCTGGGGCGAGCCGACCTGCTCGACCACGCCCTGGTTCATCAGCACCACCCGATCGGCCACTTCTAGCGCCTCTTCCTGGTCATGGGTCACAAAGATGCTGGTGACATGCAGCTCGTCATGCAGGCGGCGCAGCCAGCGGCGCAGTTCTTTGCGCACTTTGGCGTCGAGCGCTCCAAAGGGCTCGTCAAGCAGAAGAACCTTGGGCTCGACCGCCAGCGCGCGGGCCAACGCAATGCGTTGGCGTTGACCGCCCGACAGCTGCCAGGGGTAGCGGTCGGCGATCCAGTCGAGCTGGACCAACTGGAGCAGGTCCATCACTTTTTTCTTGATCTGCGCGTCGCTGGGTCTGGCGCCGCGCGGCTTGACGCGCAGGCCGAAGGCCACGTTCTCGAACACCGTCATGTGCCTGAACAGTGCGTAGTGCTGAAACACAAAGCCCACCTGACGGTCGCGCACGTGCACATCGGTGGCGTCGGAGCCGGAAAACGCGATGCGGCCCTGGTCGGCCGTCTCCAGGCCCGCGATGATGCGCAGCAGCGTGGTTTTGCCGCAGCCCGAGGGCCCGAGCAGGGCGATGAGCTCGCCCGATTCGATGTCCAGGTCCACCTGGCGCAGGGCGTGAAAGTCGCCAAAGCGCTTAGAGATGTCGCGAATTTCAATGCTCATGGTGTGTCTCTGTATGGGCTCCCTGCCCCTTTTTGGGGTGGGCGAGGGTGGGGGCTGGCGGGAGGAGTTGCTGATGCCGGGTGTTGCCCTCACCGCACCCCTGTCCCAGAGGGGATGGGGGACAAAGCGGGAGCGAGTGCGGGCGACAAAGCCGGCCTCTCAGGCGGCAGTTCTGCCAATGCACGCTGCTCGCGTTCATGGCGCCACTGCACCGCCGTCTTGATGGCCAAGGTCAGCAGGGCCAGCAGGGCCAGCAGCGAGGCCACCGCAAAGGCGGCCACCGACTGGTATTCGTTGTAGAGAATCTCCACATGCAACGGCATGGTGTTGGTTTGGCCGCGGATATGGCCCGAGACCACCGACACCGCGCCGAACTCGCCCATGGCGCGGGCATTGCACAGGATGACGCCGTAGATCAGCCCCCATTTGATATTGGGCAGCGTCACATACCAGAAGGTTTGCCAGCCACTGGCGCCCAACACGATGGCGGCCTGCTCTTCTTCATGGCCTTGGGCTTGCATCAGCGGAATCAACTCACGCGCCACAAAGGGAAAGGTCACAAAGACGGTGGCCAAAATGATGCCGGGGACCGCAAAAATGATCTTGATATCGTGCTCAGCCAGCCAGGGCCCGAACCAGCCCTGTGCGCCAAACACCAGCACGTAGATCAGACCGGCCACCACTGGCGAGACTGAAAAAGGCAGGTCGACCAGGGTGGTCAAAAAGGCCTTGCCGCGAAACTCATACTTGGCGATGGCCCAGGCCGCGGCCACGCCGAACACCAGGTTCAGTGGCACAGTGATGGCTGCGGTGATCAGGGTCAGCCAGATGGCCGACCAGGCATCGGGCTCCTGCAGCGCCTGCCAGTAGGCCTGCCAGCCCTTGCGCAGCGCCTCGGTAAAAACAGCGGCCAGCGGCAGCACCAGAAACAGCAGCATGAAGCCCAGCGCCAGGGCGATGAGCAAACCGCGCACCCAGGGCGACTCCTGGGTGCTGGTGTGGCGGGCGGATGACGTGGACGGGCTCATGCGGGTCGGCGCTGCCAGGCTTGCAGCGCATTGATGAAAAGCAGCAGCGCAAAGGAAATCAGCAGCATCACCGTGGCCACCGCAGTGGCGCCGGCGTAGTCGTACTGCTCGAGCTTGCCGATGATGATCAGCGGGGTGATTTCCGAGACCATGGGCACATTGCCGGCGATGAAGATCACCGAGCCGTATTCGCCAATGGCGCGCGCAAAGGCCAGGGCGAAGCCGGTCAACAGCGCCGGCATGACGGTGGGCAGGATCACTCGGCTGAAGGTTTGCCAGCGGTTGGCGCCCAGGCACATGGCCGCCTCCTCGAGTTCTTTTTCGGTGTCCTCCAACACCGGCTGCACGGTGCGCACCACAAAGGGCAGGCCGATGAAAATCAATGCGATCACCACCCCCTTGGGGTTGAAGGCCAGTTGCAGACCCAAGGGCTCGAGGTACTGGCCGATCCAGCCGTTGCCAGCCAGCAGCGCGGTCAGCGCGATGCCGGCGACCGCTGTGGGCAGGGCAAAGGGAAGGTCGACCAGCGCGTCGATAAAGGTTTTGCCCGGGAAGTTGTAGCGCACCAGCACCCAGGCCACCAGCAGGCCCATCACCGCATTGACCAAGGCCGCAATCAGTGCTGCGCCGAAGGTCAGTTGATAGGCCGCCAGCACTCTGGGCGAGCTGACTGCGTCCCAGAACTGCGGCCAGCTCAGGCTCAGCGTCTTGAGCACCAAGGCCGACAGCGGGATCAACACCACCAGGCTCAGGTAGAGCAGGGTATAGCCCAGGGTCAGGCGAAAGCCGGGCAGCACCCGGGCGCTGGTGCTCATCGCTTGGCGTAGATCTGATCGAACAGACCGCCGTCGTTGAAGTGCAGCTTCTGCGCCTCGTTCATCGAGCCGAAATACTGCTCGACGGTAAACAGCTTGATCGGCTTGAAGGCGGCAGCGTACTTCTTGAGCAGGGCTTCATTGCGCGGGCGGATGTTGTGGCGGGCAGCAATCTCCTGGCCCTCGCTGGAATACAGGAAGTCCAGATAGGCTTTGGCTTGTGCGGCAGTGTTCTTTTTCTTGACGGTGCGCTCGACGACGGCCACCGGGTTGTCGGCCACGATGCTGGACCAGGGATGGACCGCGTCGACCTTGCCGTCGCCAAATTCTTTGTCCACCGATACCACCTCGGACTCGAAGGTGATCAGCACATCGCCGATGCCGCGCTGCAGGAAGATGCCGGTTGCATCGCGCCCGCCGCGGGCCAGCACAGGCACGTTTTTATAGAGCTTGCTGACGAACTCGGCCGCCTGCGCATCGCTGCCTCCCTTGTTGCGCACCTGGCCCCAGGCCGCCAAGTAGGCCATGCGGCCATTGCCGCCGGTCTTGGGGTTGACCAGCACCACCTGTATGCCGGGCTTGATCAGGTCGTCCCAGTCGCGGATGCCCTTGGGGTTGCCGTTACGCACCAGAAACAGCATGGTTGAACTGGTGGGGGCGGCATTGTTTGCGAAGCGCTTGCGCCAGTCCTTGTCGACCAAGCCTTTGTCGGTCAGGAAGTCGATGTCGGTGGTGGTGTTCATCGTTACCACATCGGCATCGAGTCCGTCGGCCACCGCCCGCGCCTGCGCGCTCGAGCCGGCATGTGACTGGTCGATCCTGATGTCTTGGCCCGTGGTCTTTTTGTACTGGGCCGCGAAAGCGGTGTTGATGTCTTTGTAGAACTCGCGGGCGACGTCATAGGAGACGTTGAGCAGGCTGGTCTGCGCCTGCGCCAGGGTGGCGGCAGACAGCGCGAGCGCAGCAATCAGGAGGCGGGGCGTAAGGGTCATGACGGAGCCGGTCTGGTCCGCTGAAAGCGGCCTTAGGAGCAAAGAGGGCGAATTCTGAATGTCCACCCTCATTCGGCAAACGACATTTTTTGAGTTTTTATATAGCCTGGCTGCATAACTGGTGCTCGCCAGCCAGCGCGGGCGCTTGCTGCTGGGGCCCGCAGGCCATTTGGCGGCCCGGCGAACACCCTTGTAAAAGGATCACAAAACCGTGAGCAAGTGTGGGATATGACGGGGATCTGTGGGTGTCCTGGCTCCGGTGGCCTTTAGCATCGGTTTGTCCTTGAACGCCGCACGCCCTGGCCCGTGTGCGGGCTCTCCACCTTGAAAGCATCATCTCCATGAACACTGTCCAGAGCCTTCAGGAACAAAAAGCCACCTTGGAGAAGGAAATCGCCGAGGCGCTCAAGCAGGCCAATGAACGCAAAAAGGCGCTGGAGCTGCAGATCATCCGCGAGCGCGATATGGAAATCAAGCGAGGCACCCAAGAGGTCCGCAAGATCATGCAAACCTACAACCTGTCGCGGCAAGACTTGATGAGTGGTCTGGCTGATCCGCAGCCGGGCAAGGCCAAGGACGAGGGCGTGGGTGGCATGCTCTCTGAAATACGCCGGTTTTACGCGCGCTGAGCCGATCTAGATCGCAGACACGGATTGGCGCTGTTGTTGCAGACGCTGCTGCCCTGGGGCAGGGTCATGGACTTTCCCCGGCTTTGCGCCGATCATCGGCGCTCATGATTCGACACGCCATCGCCTTCCTGGTCAGTCTGCTGCTGGCCTGTGCCACCGGGCATGCGCAAAACCTGCGAGTTGAACGAGCCTATCTCCACGATCCGAGCGCCAGCTTTACGCAGGCGGATCTCGCAACGCTGCCCTTTGCCGCCTTCAGTGGCACTTTGAATCTGGGCATCACCACCGGCACCACCTGGATCCGCCTGACCATAGAGCGCGAGCGAGGCGGTGATGAGGGCGTGTGGGAGCCGCAGACGGTACGCGTCGGACCATCGCCGCTGCTGCGGGTGCAGGTGGCGCAGGCCCCGGTCGGCACCGCCTTGCCGGCCTCTGCATTTGCCCCTATGGTGCGTTGCCCTGATCATCTGCTGTGCGCTGACCTTCGTGGTCCTGTTGCGCAGCCGGTGCAGGTCTACCTCAAGGTCGAAGGCCGGGGCATACGTTTGATCAGCGTCGATGTGCTGCAGGCAGACGCATTGATGCGCAGGGTGATGGCGCAGGCAGCGGGCATTTATGCCTCTTTGACGATTGCCTTTGGGCTCGTGTTTGTGAGTTTATTTCTGCTCTTGATGGACCGGTCGGCGCTCACCCTGGCCTACCTGGCCTTTCAGGTGTCGGCGCTCGTGGTCATGGTGGGCATCTCGGGCATGTTGTGGCCGTCCTGGATCGACGAGGAACTGCTGACCTCGAACCTATTTTTCCTGTGGCCGATAAGAACCGCGATGACGGTGCTGCTGTTTTACTTCTTGATCCGGCCCTATCAGCGTTCGCAGCTGCTGCGCGTTGCGGTGTGGGTGCTGTTGGGCGGGTGCGCATTCAATCTGCTGTTGATGGGGTTGGGGCAATTTCGGCTTGCATTGATCAGCAATGTGGTGATCTTTATTCTCAACCCGGTGATTCACGTGCTGGCGGTGGCCATGGCCTCCAGCATGCGTGCGAGCTTGCGCAGCGTCATGGTTCTGGGCGGCCTGATCTTTTTGGGTTTGATCGCTTACTTCAGCGCCGTGGGCGGAAGCGGCGTCCAGCACTTTGGTGACTGGCGCCTGAACGGGATGTACATCAGCTTGTTTACCTTCGTCTGCGTCATGATGGAACGCAACCATCTTGCGGCGATCAAAAACAGACAGCTCGAGCAATTGCGACTGGAAGGCGCAAACAGCCGTCAGCTCGACGCGCAACTCAGGGACCGTCAATCCCTGATCGACATGCTCACCCATGAGCTGAAAAATCCGCTGGCCACCATCCGCTTTGCCCTGAGCAGCTTGCGCGCCGGTGCGGGCAGCGATGCGCACATGCACAAGCGGCTCAACAGCATAGGCTCCAGCGCGGCGCGCATGGACAAGGTGCTCGAGCATGTGGCCTTGGTCAATCAGATTGAAATGAGCCAGGTGCCAACGACGCCGACAGTCAGTCACGCTGCCGAAGTGGTCGGCCAGGTGCTGGCGCAGATGGAACTGAGTCGCGCCATCGACATCGACATTCAGGCCGACAGCTATTTCAGCGGCGATGCGCAAATGATCAGAACCATACTGGAAAACCTCTTGAGAAACGCCGACGCCTATGGCCTGCCTGAACAGGCAACGCTCTTGCGCGTTGGCTCCGACGCTGCCTTTACCGAGCTTGAAGTCAGCAACGCGGTAGCCGCCGATGCGATGCCCGATGAAACTCGGATTTTCGAGCGCTATTACCGCCACAGCAGCTCCTTGCGCCTGCCCGGCATGGGCATAGGGCTGAGCCTGGTCAAGACCTGCGTTGAAAAGCTCGGTGGTACGATCAATTTTCTCCAGCGCAATCACAGCGTGGTGTTTTTGGTGAGGCTTCCAAATTGAGTATGGCCTTGGCGGCAGAAAGTCCCGGCCATTTGACGGTGGCTGTGGTGGAGGACGACCGCTCGCTGCGCGAAGAGGTGGTCTCCTACCTGGAAGGGCGGGGCTTTTCGGTGCGATCGGCCAACAGTGGTGCCGGCCTGGACGATCTGCTGCTGACCGACAAAATCGACATCTTCGTGATCGATTTGAATTTGCCGGGTGAGAACGGCCTGTCCATTTGCAACCGGCTGCGCCGCACCATGCCGCAGGCGGGCATCGTGATCATGACCGCCCGCGTAGGACTGACCGATCGGCTGGCAGGCTATCCATTTGGCGGCGCCGACTTCTACATGCCCAAGCCCATCATGCCCGAGGAGCTGCTGCAGGTCCTGCTCAGCCTGGGGCGGCGGGTCAAGGTCGGGGTGGTGGATCAGGGTTGGACCCTGAACCTGCGAGACCGCACGCTCAGCAGCCCGCAGACGCAGGAGAAGTTGCGGCTGACCCACCGGGAAAAAGTGCTCCTGCTGGCGCTGGCGCAGGCCAAGGACAATCAACTGGAGTCGGCTTTGATTTGCGACGTCTTCGCGCAGGAGGACGACAGCGAGCCCATGAGCAAGCACGCTCTGGAAGAATTGGTGGCCCGCTTGCGCAAGAAATTCAGGGCAGTCCAGTCCGCCTCGGAGGAGCCGGCGATCAAGTCGATCTGGGGCTTCGGCTACGCCCTGTGCATTTCGGTGGTCTTGGCCTGATCTTTGGGCCTGATGCATCGGGTGCCCTTGTCTGTGGCTGTCCCTGGTGAGCGCACGCTCAAGTCCCGCCCCCGCACCCCCCTGATCTGAGCGTGTCGGCCGCAGCTGGCCCGGCCCCCTTTTGGCCTTGGGGCTGCCCGGTCCCAGGCCCCGGCTGCGGTGTTGTCCTACAAGCGCCGGCGCATTTCGCCGATGACTGAACATGTGGCATTTTTCTACAGTCTTGCTGTGTTTCATCAACCTTTCACACAGCAGGAGAGTTCAATCATGAGTGACCAGTCCGAGATCAAGACACCCGCCAAGCGCGGCTTTGCATCCATGGATCCGCAGCGCCAACGCGAGATCGCCAGCCTCGGCGGCAAGGCGGCCCATGCCAGTGGCAGAGCGCATGAGTTCAATTCAGCGGAGGCTCGCGAGGCTGGCCGCAAGGGCGGACGCGCCGGCCGGCGTAAGGCGGCCGAGGGCTTGGCCCAGTCCTGAGCATCTGATCATTACAACGGAGGAAGATGGCCCTAGGCAGGCCATCGGCAGGAGACCACTGGGGGGGGCGCAAGCCCCCCCCTTTTTTTTGGAGGGTCTGCTGCGCTGGGCCAGCGGCTGACAGTGCGCACTGGCCATGACTGACAGGGCTGCGGGTCGGCCCGGCGCACAGTCTGCTGCATGGGCTGGGCCTCCAGCACAGCCCCATCTAGGAGCAGCAGCCATGGCCAGTTTCAACTCCGGCGCTCAGGCGCCCCATGTGCCCTCGGGCCATGATCTGGCCAGCCTAGGCCCGAGCGACAGCAGCGACAGTGGCAGCGATAGCCTGGGTACGCGCGATCGGCAGATGCTGGCGTCGGACACCGACGCGGCAGGAACGGGCGAGGGCCCGAGTGCCACCGGTCAGCCTCTGGCCGACGGCGCCGACATCTTGCCCGACCATCTGGTCGTCCAGGGTCCGGATTCGGAAAACGATCAAGAGGCCAGCGAAGCCTGGCTCGATGAGGCGTGGAGCGAGCAGGCCGAACTCGCCATCGACGTGGCGGGTTCAGCCCTGGACAGTCCCGACCTGCTCGACACCACTGCCGACGCCGATCAGGTGATCCAGGACGATGCCGAGCCCGGCGCTCAAGACCTGGATGGTTTTAGCCAGCAGCCGGCGCCGTGGCAGGAGCCGTCGGGGCTGCCGCCGCTGGCGGGACATCGGGGCTTGCAGTAAGGCGCGGCTGCCACCAAGGCGGCATCAGGGCCAGCACCCGTTCTTGGGCATATCGTTCGTCCATCAGCCACAGCACGCCCTGGTCGGACTCGCTGCGGATCACCCGACCGGCGGCCTGCAAGACCTTGCGCAGCCCCGGGTAGAGGTAGGTGTGCTCATGCCCGCGGCCGAGCAGCGCTTGCAGGCGCCGGCGAATTTCCTCGTTGACGGGATTGATCTGCGGCAGGCCCAGGGTGGCGATGAAGGCGCCGATCAGCTGCTGACCCGGCAGGTCTATGCCTTCGCCAAAGGAGCCACCAAGCACGGCAAAGCCGATACCAGCCTCACCCGAGCGAAACCGCTCCACAAAGGCCCGCTGCTGGCCCTCGTCCATGCGCGCGCTCTGCTGCCACTGAGGCAGCTGCGGGTGACGCTGCTGGAGAGCCTCGCTGGCCTGGCGCAGGTAGTCGAAGCTGCTGAAAAAGGCCAGGTATTTGCCCGGCCGCAGCTGCCACTGGCGGGCCATCACCTCGACGAGCGTGGGCAGACTCTGCGCCCTGTCCTGCCAGCGGGTCGACACACCCTGCAGCACCCGCACCTGCAACTGTCCGGCCTCAAAGGGCGAGGGCAGCGCCAGGGTGACGGCATCGTCAGGCAAGCCGAGCATGCGCTGGTAGTGTTCGCTCGGGCTGAGCGTGGCGGAAAACAGCACACAGCTGTGGGCGGCGGCAAAGCGCGGCCGCAAAAACGGCGCGGGCAGTACATTGCGGAGGGTCAAAAGCGCCCGCTCGTCTCGGCTACCGCTGCCCACGGGGCTCAGATCGATCAGGCTGTCGCTGCCCAAATTGCTGGCGCGCTGCAGGAATTGACTCAGGTCGAACCACAGCCGGTGCAGTGGCCCCAACGGCTGCGCCGGATGCTCGGCCTGCCAGGCGGCGATGCCTGCGCTGAGCTGCTGCATGGCCAGCAGCAGGGGCTGCGGCAACTGTTCCAGCACGCTGTAGTCGGCTCGGCCCTGGCGCAGCGCACGCCAGTGGCGGCGCAGCCTGCCCAGGTCCTTTTTCAGCTCCGCTGGCGCGCTTTTTTGGGCCATGCCGAGCGCCGCTTCATCCAGGGTGATGCTGTACATCTGCCGGCCGCGATCGACCAGGTTGTGCGCTTCGTCGACCAGCACCGCCGCGCGCCAGCCGCGTGCCAAGCTCAAGGCGTAGAGGGCGGCGTGGCTGTCGAACCAGTGGTTGTAGTCGCCCACCACCACATCGGACCAGGCGATCATGTCCTGGCCCAAGTGATAGGGGCACACCTCATGCTGGCGTGCCAGTTCGCGCAAAGCCGGTCCGTCGAGCCAGCGCACCGCCACCGCTGCGGCTCGCGCCGCCGGCAGCTTGTCGTGGTAGCCGAGCGCCAGCGGGCAGGACTGGCCGTGACAAGCCTTGTCCGGATGCTCGCAGGCTTTGTCGCGGGCCAGCAGTTCAAGCACCCGCAGGCTGCGGCGCTGGTCGGACTGGGGGTCTTGACTGAGCGTATCGAGGGCGCGCAAGGCCAGATCGCGGCCCGAACTCTTGGCCGAGAGGTAAAACAGCTTGTCCATGCCCGGCGGTCCAGCCGCGCCCATGGCCTTGAGCGCAGGAAAGACGGTGCCCAAGGTCTTGCCGATGCCGGTGGGCGCCTGCGCCAGCAGGCAGCGGCCCTGACGGGCGGCGCGCCATACCGACTCGGCCAGGCTGCGCTGGCCGACCCGCATCGCCGCCAGCGGAAAGGCCAGTGCCTGCAGGGCTTGCGCCCGCGCGCTTTGATGGGCCAACTCCTGCTCGGCCCACGCCGCAAAGACGGCGCAGTGATGCTCGAAAAATTCCTGCAAGGACGCGGCGCTGCAAGGGCGCAGCAACACGGTTTCCTGCTGATCGTCCAGGTTGAGGTAGACCAGGGCCAGCTCGACGTCGGCCAGGCCGCGCAGTTGGCACAGCAGGTGGCCGTAGATCTGGGCCTGCGCCCAGTGCAGCTCCTGCTGCTCGGGCGTGATCGAGCCAAAGCGCCCGCGGTAGGTTTTGACTTCCTCGAGCCGATTGAGCGCGCCGTCGTAGCCGTCGGCGCGTCCACGCACCGTCAGCCGACCCCACTGCGCGCTCAGACTGAGCTCGCGCTGGTAGTCTGGGCCGCGCCGGCCGGCCACCAGGGCATGGCCGGCCATGCCCTCCTGGGCGCTGGGGGCGCCGCCAAAGCGCAGGTCCAAATCGCCCCGGCGGGCGGTGAACTCGCACAGCTCGCGCACGGCCACCGCGTAAGGCGTTGGGGTCGCTGGCTTGGGCGGGTTCATGGGCCCGCCATGGTAGTGCAGCGCGGGGCCGCTACCATGTGAGGCAGTACTTGTCACTGTGCGCCATGAACCCCAAGCTGCCTGACCCCTATTCC
>JBAXEN010000070.1:0-15057 GCA_037140415.1 Betaproteobacteria bacterium
GTAAGGGCCGTCAAAGCCGGTTTCGGCGGCAATTTGCTTGAGGCGCGGCGTGCGCGGGTCTATGGGTTTGTGAAACGGATGGCCAATGCCGGGCACGATGGCGCGGCGGCTTCTGAAATCGTCGACCACCTTGGCGGCCATGGCCTGCAGGTCGGGCTGGTCTTGGCGCACAGGCATGGCCTCGTAGAGCAATTTGGCTGCCCCCTCGACGCTGCCCACAAACACCGTGCCCAAGCCATTCAAGCCGGCTGCCACCGCCCCTTGCAAGGACTCGGGCGCGCCCAGGTAAGTCAGGCGGGCGACCAAGGAGCTGGGGGTGATGCCGTGCTCGACCAGCGTGACCACCATGGCATTGAACATTCGGGATTCGGCTGGGTTGGGGAAACGGCCGGTGAGCTCCAGAAAACCCATGTCCCCCAGGTTGAGCTGTCCCAAAATTTCACTGCTAAAGTCTTTGCCGAAGAGGGTGATGCTTTTGGCGTCGCTCCAGCCAATTTCGGTTTTGATCTTTTTTTGCTTCCTGGTCGCCATTGTTTCTCCTGTCCTTGAACTGTCCAAGGCTAGTTCCATCCTATGCGTGGGGGGCCCAGACCACAAGCCAAATAATCTGAGCCATTGTTCAAAGGAACTGCATATGCGGGTGAACCTCAAGGTTTTGTCCACCTTTTTGGCGGTCGCTGAAAACGAAAGTTTTCGCAAGGCGGCCGACCAAACCAATATCTCGCTGCCAGCCGTCAGCATGCAAATCAAGCAGCTTGAAGAACGCCTGGGCGTGACCTTGCTGCAGCGGACCACCCGCAAGGTGATGCTGACCCCCGAGGGCCAGAAGCTGATGGTCAGCACGCGCAAGGCCATGGCCGAAATTGACGCGGCGCTGCTGAGCATCGAGCAGGCGGCCAACGCCCAGCAAGGCAACTTGATCTTTGCCTGCGTGCCCACCGTGGCCAGCACACGCTTGCCGGCCTTGGTGACCGACTTTGCCCACACCTACCCGGGAATCTCTGTGGGGATACGCGAAAAGGCGCAGCCCGAGATGCTCGAAGCCATTCGCAAGCGCGAGGTGGACTTTGGCATTGGTCCGCTGCCTGACAAGCCCGGGGAATTTGAATGCATCTCTTTGTTCGAAGACCCCTATGTGGCGCTGGTCCCCGACAACCACCCCTTGGGCGCGAAAAATGAAGTGTCCTTGCGTGAATTGGTCAAGCTGTCGCCGTCCATCTTGATGTTGGGCTCCTCGCAGCTGCAGCAGCAATTGGACGCGGTCTTGCAAAAAAACCGGTTGCAGATCGCCAGAAACTACGACTTCACCCACGTCAGCACCATGGCGGCCATGGTGGAGGCGGGCCTGGGGGTGGGCATTCTTCCCAAGGTGGCCGTGCCGCGGCAGACCTCGCTCAAAGTCGTCCACCTGGTGCGGCCCATCTTGTCGCGCACGGTGGCGGTCATATCACTACGGGGACACGCCCTGTCCACCGCCTCTCAGCGCTTTGTGGAGATGTGCCGGCAGGTGCTGAGCGCTTAGCTGGAGGGCCTGAGGAAGGCGGGCAGCTCGTCGAGGACCAAGGTCTTGCTCTCCAGGTAGGGCAACAAGCCTTCAACGCCGCCTTCGCGGCCCAGGCCCGATTGCTTGAAGCCGCCAAAAGCGATGCTGAAATCGCTGCGAAAGGCGTTGTGCCCCACCGTGCCGGTGCGCAGTTCGCGCGCCACCGCGTAAGCCCGTTCGGCGTCGTGGGTGAACACCGAGGCATTGAGCCCGTAGACCGAGTCGTTGGCGGTGCGCACGGCGTCTTGCTCCGAGTCCACGGGAATCACCGACAGCACGGGGCCGAAAATTTCTTCGCGCGCAATCACCGCGTCGTTGCTCACATCGCCGAAGACCGTGGGCTCGACAAAGTAGCCGCGCGGGGCATGGGCCGGGCGCTTGCCGCCCGTGACCAGCTTGGCACGGCCCTCGCAGCCCCTGGCGATATAGCCCTCGACGCGTTCGCGGTGCTTGGCGGTGGCCAAAGGGCCCATGCCGGTGGCGGCATCGAAGGGGTCGCCCACCTGGATCTGGCCAAAGTGATGCGCCATGGCCTCGAGCAATTGCGCTTGGCGGTGGCGAGAGACGATGACCCGCGTCAGTGAGGAGCAGGCCTGCCCGGTCAAATAGGTGGCGCTTTTGGACAGCGACTGGGCCACCAGGTCCAGGTCGTAGTCGTCCAGCACAATGGCCGCCGACTTGCCGCCCAGCTCCAAGGTGACGCGTGCGATGCGTTCCGCGCAGGCCGAGGCAATGCGCTTGCCCGCTTGGGTGGAGCCGGTGAAAGACACCTTGTCCACGCCGGGGTGGCGCACCAGGTACTCCGAGACCTGGCGGTCGGCAGTCAGCACATTCAACACGCCCGGCGGCAGGCCGGCCGCATGACAGACCTCGGCCATGATGTAGGGCGCACTGGGCGCTTCGGGCGAGGCTTTGAGAATCACCGCGCAGCCGGCCATGAGCGCAGGCGCCAGTTTGTAAGTCATCAGCCGCAAAGGCCCGTTCCACGGAATGATGGCCGCAGCCACCCCCACCGGCTCGCGCACCAGCAGGCCGAAGTGGCCCCCGCCCCTGGGCACATGCTGCTCGATGAAGGGGAAGGTGTCGGCCAGCCCGGCATAAAAACGGTAGGCATCGCCCAAGGTCTTGGCGGTCACCCGCGCGGCGCTGTGAACCACGCCCGACTCGGTGGTCCAGACCCGGGCCAGGTCTTCGCTGCGGCGGTCAAGTTCATCGGCCAAGGCGCGCATGTAAAACGCGCGCTCGTGGGGCGTCATGCGCGGCCAGGGGCCTGTGTCAAAAGCGGCTCTGGCGGCCGCCACGGCCGCGTCCATGTCGGCTTCTTGGGCCTCGGGCACGCTCAGAAAGTGAGCTTCCGTGGCCGAATTGGTGACCACAATCTGGCCTGGGCCTGAGGGCGTGGTCCATTGCCCGCCGATGTAAAAGCTGTTGGGGTGAGCCAACTCAAAGGGACCGGGGTCTGTTCGCATGGTGGCTGGTCTGAAAAAAAGGGGTCCATCGCAGTGCGCGACACAAGAACTTGGGCGAAAGGCATTCTCTGAACTTTGAACACCAGCGTGAATTCACATTAACTGAAGCATCGTTCACGGCCCCGCATCAGCCGGCGCCGCAGAGCGGTGGGGTGGGAAAGCTGAACAAGGCTTCAGCAAATCCCACTTGTGGCCCAGGGACCGGCTGGCTAGCATGGGCGTTTTAGATTGCAGCAGACACCATGAAGAGCTATCAAATCGTCGATTGGGGCCAGCCCCTGCAAGCGCGCCAAGTGGCGCAGCCGGTGCCCCAGGGCAAACAGGTGCTGGTCAAGGTGCAAGCGGCCGGGCTGTGCCACAGCGACATCCATTTGCGCGACGGCTATTTCGACCTGGGCGGCAACAAACGCCTGACCGCCGCGCAGTATGGCGCCAAGATCCCCATGACCCTGGGCCATGAAATCGCCGGCAGCGTGGCCCAAGTGGGTGCCGAGGTGGACCCCGCCTGGATGGGCCGCCAGGTGCTGGTCTACCCCTGGATAGGCTGCGGCGTTTGCGAGGCGTGCCAGGACCTGCGTGACACCGATTGCGAGGCCCAACGCAGCCTGGGCGCGAAAGCCGATGGCGGCTTCAGCGAGTACGTGTTGGTGCCCGATGCCCGCTACCTGATCGACATTGGCACGCTCGATGTGCATGCCGCCGCCACGCTGGCCTGCTCGGGGCTGACCGCCTTTGGCGCCTTGAAAAAAATGCCGCCCATGAAGCCCACGGACCGCATTTTGTTGATCGGCGCGGGCGGCCTGGGCCTGTCGGCGCTGGCCGCGGCCCGCCTGGTGACCCGGGCCGGCTTGGTGGTGGCCGACATCGACCCGGTGAAGCTGCAGGCCGCCCAGGCGCAAGGGGCCGATGTGATTTTTGACAACCGCACCCCCGACACCGCCGCAGCCTTGAAGGCGGCGGCCGGCGGCCCCATTCGCGGCGTCATTGATTTTGTGGGCAGTGGTCAAACCGCGTCCTTGGCCATGGCGGTGGCCGTCAAGGGCACGGTCATCGTCATCGTGGGCTTGATGGGCGGCAGCCTCGAGATTGCGCTGCCCCTGTTGTCGCCGCGCAACCTCACGGTGCGCGGCTCCCATGTGGGCACCCTGGACGAGCTCAAGGAGTTGGTCGAGTTTTCCCGCCAAGGGCAGTTGCCGGGGATTCCCCTGACCCGCCGTCCCATGAGCGAAGTCAACGAGGCCCTCGGTGATCTCGAGCAGGGTAAATCCGTGGGTCGGATTGTGCTGACGCCCTCCGAGCTGGCTTGACCTAACGAGGGCTCGCTGTGGCCATGCCGAATAAGGCCCAGCCCGCGTCTTAGACCGGGCGCGTGCCGGCCAGCGTGATGCGCTGGAGCAAGCGGCGAAAGCCGTGGTAGTCGTTGACCGGGTTGTGCATGGCGCTGCGGTTGTCCCAAAACGCGATGCAGTCCGGCTCCCAGGACCAGCGGCAGGTGAATTCCGGCTTGACCTGGTGCGCGAAAAGAAAGCTCAGCAGCGGCGCGCTCTCTGCCTCGGTCAGGCCTTCAATGCCAGCGGTGTGCGCCACATTGACGTACAAGGCCTTTTCACCGGTTTCCGGGTGGGTGCGCACCACCGGATGGCGCGCTGTGAACTCCTTGGGCGCCGCCTCGTTGCCGTCGCTGCGCAGGCGGTCTTCGCGTGTTTTGGAGACATCTGCCTTGGCCGAGCTGGATATGCCCACCAAGCCCTCGAGCAGCCGCTTCATGGTGTCTGAGAGCGCCTCATAGGCCAACACCTGGTTGGCAAACAGTGTGTCGCCGCCGTAGGGCGGTATGACCTTGGACAGCAGCATGGTTCCCATGGGCGGCTCCTGCAGGTAGGTGGTGTCGGAGTGCCACACGCCGCCAAAGTTCACCCGCTCGTGCTCGAGCTTTTTGACCTCGATGATCTCGGGAAATCCTTCGATGCCTTTAACAAACGGGTACTCCACAGGCTGGCCCATTTCTTTGGCAAAGCGCAGGAACTGCGTCGGGCTCAGGGGCTGGCGGGGCAGAAAAATCACTTTGTGCGCCAACCAGGCTGCGCGCAAAGCGGCGATGCTGTCCGGCGAGGGTGGCTCCAGCAGGTCGATGCCGGTGATCTGGGCGCCGAGCGCGCCCGCAATTCGCTTGATATCCATGGCGGTCTCCAGTGTCGCTGTAGAGGAAGTACGACGGCGCGGTTTAGGCCGCTGGCGGTGCCGGCCAGCCCTGCGCCACTTCGGCGTTGTGCTCGCCCAGCAGGGGGGGGCGCTGCACCGGTCGCAAGGCAGAACGTGACATGCGGATGGGGCTGGCCAGCACCCGCGCTGGTGTGCCATCGGGCCGGCTGACCGGCTGCACCATGCCGCGAGCGAGCACCTGGGGGTCTGTGAATACCTGCGCCATGTCGTTGATGGGCGCGGCCGGCACGCCGGCGGCGTCCAGCCTGGCTCTGCAGTCGGCCACCGTGCGGCCGGCAAAGGCGGCGCGCAGCAGCGGGTCCAGCTCGTGGACGTGCTGTTGGCGGTCAGCATTGCGGGCAAACCTGGGCTCCTGCGCGAGGGCGGGCAGCTCCATGGCCGTACAAAAACGCTTGAACTGCTCGTCATTGCCCACGATGAGCATGAGCTCGCCATCGCTGCAGGCAAAGTTGTCGCTGGGGTATACCGTCGCCAGCCGGTTGCCCAGTCGGCGCGGCACCTTGCCCGTGGCCAGGTAACCCATGCCGATGTTGGTGAGCGAGGCCACTTGCACGTCCAGCAAGCCCATGTCGATGGACTGGCCCAGGCCGGAGACCTCGCGCTCGCGCAGCGCTGCCAAGATGGCGATCACCGAGTACAGCGCGGTCATCTGGTCGACCACGGCCACACCGGTCTTGCGCGGACCCGCGCCCGCTTGCGCCTCGCCGTTGCCGGTGATGCTCATCAGCCCGCCCATGGCCTGCGCGATGGTGTCGTAGCCCGGCAGCTCGCGGTAAGGCCCAGTCTGGCCAAAGCCGGTGATGGAGCAATACACCAGCTTGGGGTTGAGTGCGCGCAGGCTCGAGCCATCGAGCCCATGGCGCTCCAAGGAGCCGACCTTGTAGTTTTCAATCAGCACGTCGGCTTGGCAGGCCAGGCGCTTGATGAGGGCCTGGCCTTCAGGCTGGGCGATGTCGGCGGTCACCGAGCGCTTGCCGCGGTTGCTGGCCCAAAAATAGACCGATTCGTTGTGCGCAGCGGCCGGGGAGTCCACCATGGTCGGTGGCACCCACTGGCGCGAGTCGTCGCCGCCGCCGGGCCGCTCGATCTTGATCACATCGGCGCCCAGGTCGGCGAGCACCTGCGCCGCCATGGGGCCGGCCAGCACCCGCGAGAGGTCGAGCACGCGCAGCCCGTTGAGCGCAGGCAGGCCGCTCATGTGTCGCTCCATTTGGGCTTGCGCTTTTCGGCGAAGGCGGCCAAACCTTCGACGCTGTCGCGGGTGCCCAGCACCGTCGACACCAGGTCCACCGCGCTGCCTGCGGCCTGGCGGTAGCCCTGGTCGGTGGCGCGTACAAAAGCGGCCTTGCCCAGTCGCATCAGCTGGGGCGACTTGGCCGCCAGCACCGCGGCCAACTCGTGCGCCTTCGCCAGCACGGCGTCGGCCGGCGCGGTGTGGCTGAGCAGACCCAGCTCGAGCGCGTCTTGCGCGCTGAACACCCGGCCGGTGAACAAAAGGTCAAAAGCGCGGTAGCGCCCAACGAGGCGGTGCAAGTGGTTGAAATGGATGGAGGGCAGCAGCCCGACTTCAAGCTCCGGATAGCCGAAGGTCGAGTCCTGCGCGGCCACCAGCAAGTCGCAGGTGATCGCCACCGACATGCCGCCGCCGCGCACCGCCCCGGTGATGGCGCCGATCACGGGCTTGGGCAGGCTGGACTGCACATCGAAGAGCTCAAAGTACAGCTTGTGGACCACCGCATGCCTGTCGGCCGGCGAGCCGGCGTGGAATTTGGGCAGGTCCAGCCCCCCGCAAAAGCGACCGGGTACGGCGCTGCCCAACACGATGGCGCGTACCTGCGGGTCGCTGCCGGCTTGCCGCAAGCGGGCCATCAGCAGGTCCAGCAACTCGGGCGTCAGGCCGTTGACCGGCGGGTGGTCCAGCAAGATCTGCGCAACCGCATCTTGCACGTCGTATCGAATCATTCCCGAAACTCCTGGTTGGGCGCAGGTCGCCGCGAAGACGCCTGCTAGCGTGGCGCATGCTAGGTCGGCACGGCACGCGGGCGCAAGTCAAATAATCTGAGCGATTCTTCAGTGCAGTGAGCACAGGCGCTGCTGGCCTGCCGTTTGATGCCTGGTTCTTGCGGGCCCCTGTGATCCGGCCAGTGGGCAGGTCAGAGCGGCGCTTGAATCTGCCCCAGCCCCCACTGCGGGACTGCGGGCTGAACCGGGCGCCTAAGCCAATTTATCGCCCGCCTTGGCGCAAGGCGTCTGCCTCGGCCGCAGCCTGGCCCGGCGCATACACCAGCAAGTCGGCGGGCTGGCAATTGAGGGCCTCACAAATCTTTTCCAGCGTATCAAAGCGAACGCCCTTGACCTTACCCGATTTGAGCAGCGAGAGGTTTTGCTCGGTGATGCCTATCTTCTCAGCGAGTTCGCGCGAGCGCATCTTGCGCTTGGCCAGCATCACGTCCAACTCCACAATGATGGGCATCAGATGAACCCCTTGTTTTCTTCGGTCAGGTAGACCTTCCAGCTAAACACATGAGCCAAGCTCAGCAGGCACAGGCAGAGCAGGGTGGCCAGCAGGTCCTGGGGGTGCAGAAACCAGTGCACCAGCGGCGCAGCGCCTGCGTCGCAGCAGGTCATGATGTAGCTCTTAAGGGGGCGCGCCGAAATGGAGGCCACCTCGGTTGCAAGGGCCAGCCAGGCGCCGATGAGCAAAAGGCGGCTGGCCAGGGGGCCCCGGCCATTGACCTGCTTGATCTCGTTCATGGCTCGCCAGCAGTAAGCGACGGCCAGCGCCATCAAAGCCCAGTTCAGCATATCGACCAGCAGGTAAGCGCCCCATTGCCAGGCATTGACATCGCTCAGCGGGCGATGCGCCAACTTGCCCAGCCAGTTCAGAACGGCTGAGGGGTCGCGCAGCGGTTTCAGGATATCCCACAGGACCCACAGCAGGTAAGCCAAGGCCGTCCACTGCAGGGCGCCGACCACCCGGCGCAGCTTTTGGGCGATGACGTCCGGTGCCCCGGCGGGTTGAAACACTTGCATCTTGAATCTCCTTGGATGAAAAACAGGAGTCTTAAATTTACTGTAAAACAATAATTATTAAATATAAAAACGCAAAATCTTGTTATTTAACAGGCCAATTTTGGGGGCTCAAGGGAGGTGTAGTCGGCTGTCATGGCCTCACAGGTCTGTGGCCAAGGGGTGCTGTGCAGGCCCTGTTTGAATCACGCGGTAGCCCTCTATACATCTTGATGCGTTGATGCAAAAATGAGTCTATGCGTACCACCGTCGACATCCCCGATATGTTGCTCAAGCACCTCAAGGCCCGTGCGGCGCTGGAGGGGCGGACTTTGCGCGACCTGGTGGTGGATTTGGTGGAAAAGGGATTGCGGGCGCAAGCGGCCTTCGACCCACAACAGCGGCTGCTGGCACGGCCAGTTTTCGGCTCCGGGCCAGTTCGCCCGGAGATGCTGCAAGTCATGGATCCGGTGCGCCGGGATGAACTCATGTATGAGGACGACGATGAGCGAGCCCGTCAGTTCATGGCGGGTCGCTGAAGCCTCGGCCGCTTGGCGACCGGCTGCCGGGGACCTGCCGGATGTCAATGTCTGGCTGGCTCTTTCGTATAGGCGTCATCCTTGCCACGAGGTCGCCTCGCAGTACTGGCAATCGGTCTGCGAGGCGGGTACCTTGTTATGGTTCTGCCGTACCACCATGATGGGCTTGGTGCGGCTGCTGGTGCAGCCTTCGCTGATGAGGGAAGACGTGATGAGCCTTCCTCAAGCCTGGTCGGCATATCAAAAATGGCTGGCCGCACAAGGCGTGGATCTACTGCCGGATCCATCTGGCCTGGATGCGGCCATTGCCCGGATGGTGGCTGCGCAGGCGCTACCAGCCCGTATGTGGACCGATCTGTGTTTGGCCGCCACCGCGCAATGCGCTGGCCTGCGCCTGGTGAGCTTTGACCGCGACTTCGAGCGCTTCAATCTGGAGCGCTGCCTCGTGCTGCAGGCCTCGAGTTCAGGGGCTGCCTGAGGCGGCGCTTGCCCAGGAAGGATCAGCTGCGGGCAAAGTGCTCCCGCGCGGCCGCCACGGTGGCGTCGATGTCGGCGTCGGTGTGGGCCGCGCTCACAAAGCCGGCCTCGTACAGCGCCGGTGCAAAGTACACCCCCGCGTCCAGCATGCCGTGGAAGAAGGCGTTGAACTTGGGGCCGTCGGTGGTCATCACCTTGGCGTAGTTTTGCGGCAAGTCACTCATCAGGAAAAAGCCGAACATGCCGCCCTGGCTGTCGCCGCAAAACGGCTGGCCGCTAGCGTGCGCGGCCTCGGTCAGGCCAGCCACCAGGCGCTGGGTCTTGGCGCCCAGGGCCTCGTAGAAGCCGGGGCGGCTGATCTCGCGCAGCGTGGCCAAGCCGCAGGCAGTGGCCACTGGGTTGCCGCTGAGCGTGCCGGCCTGGTAGACCGGGCCCAGGGGGGCCAGCTTTTCCATCACGGCGCGCTTGCCGCCAAAGGCCGCCAGTGGCATGCCGCCGCCAATGACCTTGCCCAGCACCGTCATGTCCGGCTCAAAGCCTGGAATCTGCTGGGCGTAAATGCTTTGCGCGCTGCCCAGCGCCACCCTAAAGCCGCTCATCACCTCGTCAAACACCAGCAGCGCGCCGTACTGGCTGCACAGCTCGCGGCAGCGCTTCATGAAGGGCACGCTCGCGCGCACGAAGTTCATGTTGCCGGCAATCGGTTCGATCATCAGGCAGGCCAGCTCGGCGCCGTGCAGCTTGAAGGCCTCTTCCAGCTGCTCGAGGTTGTTGTACTCCAGCACCAGGGTCTGGGCCACCACCTCGGGCGGCACGCCCGCGCTGGTGGGGTTGCCGAAGGTCGCCAGGCCCGAGCCGGCCTTGACCAGGAGCGCGTCGGCGTGGCCGTGGTAGCAGCCTTCGAACTTGATGATCTTGCTGCGCCCGGTGGCACCGCGCGCCAGCCGCAGTGCGCTCATGCCGGCCTCGGTGCCCGAGCTGACCAGGCGCACCATCTCCAGCGAGGGCACCTGCGCAATGATGGCCTCGGCCAACTCGACCTCGCGCTCGGTCGGCGCGCCGAATGAAAAGCCGTCGAGCGCGGCTTTTTGCACCGCCTCAAGGACCGCCGGATGGCCGTGACCCAAGATCATCGGACCCCAGGAGCCGATGTAGTCGATATATTTTTTCCCGTCGGCGTCCCAGAAATAGGCGCCTTGGGCCCGTTGCACAAAGCGCGGCGTGCCGCCGACGGCGCGAAAGGCGCGCACTGGGGAATTGACACCGCCGGGAATGACGGCCTTGGCGCGTTCAAACAGCGTATCGTTCATCGAGGGTTTATTGTTTGGTGCCATGGGGAGGGAGTTCAAAGTAGTCGCTGGAAGCGGGGCGGGTGGGTGAGTCGGACTCGGGCTCTGCGCCCTCGCCGTCGGTGTCGGTGTCGGTCTGAGCCCAAAACAGCCGGTCGGGCAGCAGGTGACCCATGCCGGGGGCGAAGCCGGCATCGAGGCAGTGGTCCAGGTAGGTGAGGGCCTCGGTGGTGGCGCTTTGGAGGTCCAGGCCGCTGGCGAGCAGGGCCGCCAGCGCCGCCGACAAGGTGTCTCCGGTGCCGGAAAAATTGACTTCGATGTGCTCGAACTTCTCGCTGCACAGTACAGCTTGGGCGCTGGCCAACACATTGTCCAGGTACTGCGCGTGCAGCGGCATCCCGGTCACCAGGGTGTAGGCCACACCCGACTCGGCAGCGGCCTTGGCGATCTCCCGGGCACTGGGCGGTTTGTCGCCGCTCCATTCGGGCAGCAACCAGCGCCAGAGCGTGCTGTGGCTGCCCACCAGCACCGTGGTCTGCGGCAGCAGCAACTCGCGAAATGCGTCTTGGTAGCTGTCAATTTGGGCATCGTCCCACCAGGACAGATTGGGCATGTAGGCGATCACCGGCACATCGGCGTAGTCGCTGGCGATTTCAGCAATCGTGCTGATGTTCTCGGGCGTGCCCACAAAACCCACCTTGATGGCCTCGACCGTCATGTCTTCCAGGACGATGCGCGCCTGCTCGGCCACGGCTTCCTCGTCAAAGGCAAAGTGGTCGAAGATTTCGGCGGTGTCGCGGCTGTAGGCGCCGGTGACCACCGGCAGGGCGTGGGCGCCAGTGGAGGCCATGGCGGTCAGGTCAGCGGCCAGGCCACCGGCGCCGCTGGGGTCGCTGGCGTTGAAGCTCATCACGCAGGCCGGGCCGGTGGGAGAGCCCGCGTCATCAGCAGCGCAGGAGGGATCGGCAGCGTTGGGAGGAGGGGCCATGGATCAGAGTATGCCCTCGGCCCGGTGCACGGGCCTGGCCGATACAATCCGCGCATTCTATTGGAACCCCTGATTACGTTGTGACTGGATCGATTGCCATGACCACCTGGATGTGCCTGATTTGCGGCTGGATTTACGATGAGGCCGCAGGCGCGCCCGACCACGGCATCGCCGCCGGCACACTGTGGGCCGATGTGCCGATGAACTGGACCTGCCCGGAGTGCGGCGCCCGCAAGGAAGACTTCGAGATGGTTCAGCTCTGAAGGGCCGAGGCGCCGGCGCCGGCGCTGGCATCGCCGCGAGGGCGCGGCTCCCACAAGGCTTAACTGCGAGCTGCTGTAAATTTTGGGGGGGCCTGCTCTAGGAGCGCCGCCCCGGCGCGATGGGGCCTTCAAAAGCACAGAGCCATGCCTGTTCAAGGGCATGCATCGCCGCGAGGGCCCGGCTCCCACATCCCCTTCAAGAAGCTCCCACATCGTCCCTGAGGGCAGCTCCCTGGCCTAGCCTGCTTTCTTGACCACCGCATACCTGGTCAAGGTACGTGCCCGCGCCTGGTCGTGGGCCACCAGTGGGCGGGGGTAGTTCTCACCGAGTTTGACGCCGGCGGCAGCCAGCTCCAAGGGCGATGTCTCCCAGGGCGCATGGATGGTCTGGTCTGACAGGCCGGCCAGTTGCGGCAGGTAACGCCGGATGAATTTGCCTTGGGCGTCGAACTTCAGGCTCTGGCTGACCGGGTTGAAGATGCGAAAGTAGGGTTGGGCATCGCAGCCTGAGCTAGAAGCCCATTGCCAGCCGCCGTTGTTGGAGGCCAGGTCAAAGTCATTGAGCTGCTCGGCAAAGTAGCGCTCGCCCCAGCGCCAGTCTATGCCCAGGTCTTTGATCAAAAAGCAGGCCGCAACCATGCGCAGCCGGTTGTGCATATAGCCGCTGCTGTTGAGCTGGGCCATGGCTGCGTCCACCAGCGGGTAGCCGGTGCGGCCCTCGCACCAGGCGGCAAAAGCCTGTTCGGCCGCTGGTCCGTTTTCCCAGGCGATGGCGTCGTATTCGGGCTTGAAGGCGCGCTCGGCCACATGCGGAAAATTGGCCAGAATCTGAGCGTAGAAATCGCGCCAGATCAGCTCGCTCAGCCAGGTGGCCGCGCCCGCGCTGGCCGGCCGGGCCAGCGCCTGGGCCGCCAGCGCGCGGATGGACACCGTGCCAAAGCGCAGGTGCACGCCCAGGTAGCTCGGGCCTTTGACCGCTGGGTAGTTGCGCTGCTCGTCGTACAGGTCGATGCGTTTGAGAAAGTCATCCAGCAGCGCCTGACCGGCGCGCTCGCCCGGCACCATGCCCAGGGCGCGCAGATTGGTGGGCTCAAAGCCGATGTCGGCCAAGCTGGGGACCCGAGCCTGTGGGCACTGCGGCCGGTCGGCCAGGGCGGCGGCATGGGGCTCGATGGCCCAGGGCTCCAGATGCCGGTCGCTGACCGCCTTGAGCCAGGCGTTCTTGTAGGGCGTAAACACCCCGTAGGGCCGGCCTTGTTGGGTCAGTACCTGCTGGCGCTCGAAGATCACATGGTCTTTGAAGCTGTGCCAGGCGATGCCTTGCTGCGCCAGGGCTTGGGCGACCTGGGCGTCGCGCTCGATCGCCTGCGGCTCGTCGTCGTGGTTGGCAAACACCGCTTGCACCTGCCACTGCGCTGCCAACTGCGGCAGCGCCTGCCGCGCCCAGCCGTGCTCGACCAGCAGGCCAGAGTGTCGCCCATGGGGCGCGGCGAGCGCGCGCAGGCGTTCGTCAAGTTCGACCAGCGAGCCCACAATGAATTCCACCCTGCGGTCGGCGCGTGGCAGGGCGTCGAGGATCTCGCGGTCAAGCACAAACAGGCACAGCACCTGCCGGCAATGAATCAGGGCCTGGTGCAGGGCTTGCTGGTCGTGGGCGCGCAGGTCGCGCCGCAGCCATACCAGGCCGCGTTCATAGGTGGCAGTCATCCGTCTATCGTAGGGCCGCAGCGCCCACCGTGCCGGCGCCAGCGGGCACGCCACAGTGCGCTGCGGGGCTGTTGACTGTGGCGCCCGGGCTTGCCGGACGCTGGCCCTTAAAATGCGCCCATGGACCAGGCCCAGGAACCGACCAACCTCACGCATCACTTTCTCATCGCGATGCCTGGGGTCAGTGACGAGCCCTTTTTCCGCAGCGTGGTTTACATGTGCGAGCACAGCAAACGCGGCGCGCTCGGCTTGGTCATCAACAAGCCCAGCGACATCAGCCTGAAGAATCTGTTCGAAAAAGTCGACATGCCGCTGCGCCGCCAGGACCTGAGCGATGCCCCGGTGTTTCAGGGCGGCCCGGTGCAGGTCGAGCGCGGTTTTGTGCTGCACGAGACCATGGTCACCGGCACCGACGAGTCGGCTTATGGCTCGACCATGAGCATCCCCGGCGGGCTGGAGATGACCACCTCCAAAGACATTCTGGAGGCGCTGTCGACCGGCGCCGGCCCGCGCAAGATTTTTGTCTCGCTGGGTTATTCAGCCTGGGCCGAAGGCCAGCTGGAGTCTGAAATCGGCGAGAACAGCTGGCTGACGGTGCAGGCCGACCCGGCCCTGATTTTTGACACCCCGATCGAGCAGCGCTATGAAAAAGCCCTGGGCCTGCTGGGTCTGCAAAGCTGGATGCTCGCCTCGGGGGTGGGTCACGCATGAGCCAGGCCTCGGGCCCGCTGCATGACCAGCTTCAAACCTTTCTTGCATTTGACTTTGGCCTCAAGCGCACCGGCGTGGCCACCGGCAACCGCCTGACCCGTACCGCCACACCGGGGCGTACCCTGGTGGCCGAGGGCGACGCCCGTTGGCCGGCCGTGGGCCAGCGCATCAGCGACTGGCAGCCTGACGCGCTGGTGGTCGGCATACCCTATCACCCTGACGGCGCAGCCCACGAGAACACCCAGAGGGCGCAGCGCTTTGCGCGCCAGCTGCGTGGGCGTTTCGGTCTGCCGGTGTTTGAGGTCGACGAGCGCTACAGCACCACCGAGGCCATAGCGCAGGGCCACAGCGATGCCGACGCCGGTGCTGCCTGCATAATCCTTGAGCAATTTTTACGGAGCTTGCCATGAGTGTCCCTCGCCTTGCGCCACCGCGCGCCTGCATCCGGCTATGAGCAGCCTGACGCTCGATGCCGAGGCCCTGTACGCCGACCTGCTGCGCGGTCTGCAGCCGATGCTGGCCTCTTACGGTCCGCAGGACGCCGCTCATCTGGTGGGCGTAGCCTCCGGCGGCGTCTGGCTGGCTGAACGGGCGCAGCGCGACCTGCAGCGCTCGGGCCCGGTCGGGGTGCTGTCCTCGGCCATGCACCGCGACGACTTTTCCCAGCGCGGCCTGGCCAGCAGCGCGCAGACCCGGCTGCCTTTTGATGTCAACGGCGCGCACCTCATCGTGCTCGACGATGTGCTCTACACCGGCCGCACGGTGCGCGCGGTGCTCAATGAATTGTTTGACTACGGCCGCCCGGCCAGCGTCAGGCTGGCGGTGCTGGTCGACCGCGG
>JBAXEN010000071.1:0-15033 GCA_037140415.1 Betaproteobacteria bacterium
CCAGCATCATGTTCACCGTGAAGGCGAAGATGTGATAGAGCGGCAGCGCGCACACGTAGGTCAGCTGCTCGCTGGCGGGTATGGTGACCATGGCCGGCGCATTCCAGGCCTCGGACTGCAGCAGGTTGGCGATGATGTTGCGGTGCAGGAGCACCGCGCCCTTGGAGACGCCGGTGGTGCCGCCGGTATATTGCAGCACCGCCACGTCGTCGGGCTGGAGCACGGGCGTCTTCATCGGCGCGCGGGCGCCCTGGGCCACCGCGTCATTGAAGCGCACCGCCTGCGGCAAATTGAATGCCGGCACCAGCTTCTTGACGCTGCGCACCACGTAGTTGACGATGGCGCCTTTGACGAAGCTCAGGCGGTCGCCCATGGCCGCCAGCACCACATGCTGCACCGGGGTGTTGGCCAAACAGGCCTCCAGGGTGGCCGCGAAGTTCTCCAGGATGATGATGGCTTTGGCGCCCGAGTCCTTGAGCTGATGTTCGAGTTCACGCGCGGTGTAGAGCGGGTTGACGTTGACCACCACATAGCCGGCGCGCAAGATGGCGGCCACCGCCACCGGGTACTGCGGCACATTGGGCATCATGATGGCCACCCGGTCGCCTTGGCTCAAGCCCAGGCTCTGCAAATAGGCGGCCAGGGCGCGCGAAATGCTGTCGATGTAGCCAAAGCGAAACTCTTTGCCCAGAAAGCTGTAGGCCACCTTGTCGCCGTGCTTTTGAAAGCTCTCCTCGAGCAGCGCAACCAGCGAGGGGTATTGGGAAGCATCAATGTCGGCGGGCACGCCGGGCGGATAGGCCCTCAGCCAGGGGCGGTCGGTGGTCTGGGCGCTCATTGAAGGGTCTCCATGCATCTTGTTGTCGATGGCACACCGCCGGGGCCGCAAGGACCCCAGCCCTGAACGCCCCCGGCCATGCCGGGAGACGAATTATTCGATGGCTTTGCCCATGTCTTCAATGACTTTCTTGGCGTCCCCGAAAACCATCATGGTTTTATCCAAATAAAACAATTCATTGTCCAAGCCAGCGTAGCCGGCCGCCATGGAACGCTTGTTCACAATGACGGTCTTGGCCTTGTAGGCCTCCAGAATCGGCATGCCGTAAATGGGGCTGCCTTTGACATGCGCGGCCGGGTTGACCACGTCGTTGGCGCCCAGGATGATGGCCACATCGGCCTGACCGAATTCGGCGTTGATGTCTTCCATCTCGAAGACTTGGTCATAGGGCACTTCGGCCTCAGCCAAGAGCACGTTCATATGACCCGGCATGCGGCCAGCCACCGGGTGGATGGCGTATTTCACATTCACGCCTTTTTCGGTGAGCTTTTGCGCCAGTTCCTTGACCGCGTGCTGAGCCCGCGCCACCGCCAGACCGTAGCCCGGCACGATGATCACGCTCTCGGCATTGCCCAAAATAAAGGCCGCATCGTCGGCGCTGCCGCTCTTAGCGGTACGCTGCACCGCCGCACCCTGCGCCGCCGTGCCGGCATCACCGCCAAAGCCGCCCAGGATCACGTTGAAGAAGGAGCGGTTCATGGCCTTGCACATGATGTAGCTCAGGATCGCGCCCGAGGAGCCCACCAGAGATCCGGCCACGATCAGCATGCTGTTGTTCAGCGAAAAGCCGATGCCCGCCGCTGCCCAGCCGGAGTAGCTGTTGAGCATGGAGACCACCACCGGCATATCGGCGCCGCCAATCGGGATGATGATGAGCACGCCCAGCACAAAGGACAGGGCCAGCATGACCAGGAAGGCGTCCCAGTTGCCGGTGAACATGAAGAACACGCCCAAGGCCACCGTGGCCAGACCGAGCACCAAATTGACCATGTGCTGGCCGGGGAATACCACCGGCGCGCCCTGGAACAGGCGGAACTTGTACTTGCCCGAAAGTTTGCCGAAGGCGATGACCGATCCGCTGAAGGTGATCGCACCGATGGCTGCACCCAGGAAGAGTTCGAGGCGGTTGCCGGCCGGAATATCGACCGTGCCCTTGCCCTTGGCAACGATGCCAAAAGCCGCCGGCTCCACCACCGCAGCAATGGCAATGAACACCGCCGCCAGACCGATCATGCTGTGCATGAAGGCGACCAGTTCGGGCATCTTGGTCATCTCGACCCGCTGCGCCATGATGGCGCCGGCTGCGCCGCCGATGACCAAGCCCAGCAGCACATAGCCCAGGCCGGCGGCCGAGCCGGCCAGTTGCACGATGAGTGCGGCGGTGGTCAGCACAGCAATGGCCATGCCGGTCATGCCAAACACATTGCCGCGAATCGAGGTGGTGGGGTGCGACAGGCCCTTCAAGGCCTGGATAAAGCAGACGCTGGCAATCAGGTAGAGCAGCGTGACGATGTTCATGCTCATTTTTGGGCTCCCGCTTTCTTGTCTTTCTTTTTGAACATCTCGAGCATGCGGCGGGTGACCAGAAAGCCGCCGAATACATTGACCGCAGCCAAGGCCACGGCCAGTACGCCCATGGTCTGGCCCAGCGCGGTTTCGGTCATGGCGGCGGCCAGCATGGCGCCGACGATGACGATGGCCGAGACCGCATTGGTCACCGCCATCAGCGGGGTGTGCAGAGCGGGCGTGACGGTCCAGACCACGTGGTAGCCCACGTAGATGGCCAGCACGAAGATGATGAGGTTGGTGATGGTGGGGTTAACGAGTTCCATGACGGGGACCTTGTAAGTGTGGGTTTGCAGTCTCAGGCGCGCAGCACCTGGCCGCCCTGGGTCATGAGGCAGGCGGCGACGATGTCGTCCTGCATGTCGATGTTCAGGCCGCCTTCTTTGCTGACGATGAGCTTCATGAAGTCCAGCAGGTTGCGGGCATACAGGGCGCTGGCATCGGCAGCCACCAGGGCCGGCACATTGGTCTCGCCCACCAAAATCACGCCATGCTTGGTGACCGTATTGCCAGGCTCGGTCAGGGGGCAGTTGCCGCCCTGAGGCGCAGCCAAGTCAACAATCACGCTGCCGGGCTTCATGGCCTTGACCATGTCTTCGGTCACCAGCACAGGCGCCGGCCGGCCGGGAATCAGGGCCGTGGTGATCACCACATCGGCCTGGGCGACCCGCTTGGCCACTTCCAGCTTTTGCCGCTCCAGCCAGGACGGCGGCATGGGCCGGGCATAGCCGCCCACGCCCACGGCGGCTTCTTTTTCTTCATCGGTTTCGTAGGGCACGTCGATGAACTTGCCGCCCAGCGACTCGACCTGCTCCTTCACGCTGGGCCGCACGTCGGAGGCCTCGATCACCGCGCCCAGGCGCTTGGCGGTGGCAATGGCTTGCAGACCCGCCACACCCACGCCCAAAATCACCACCCGCGCGGCCTTGACGGTGCCGGCGGCGGTCATCAGCATGGGGAAGAAGCGCTGGTAGCGCTCGGCGGCCATCATCACCGCCTTGTAGCCGGCGATATTGGCCTGGGACGACAGCACATCCATGCTCTGGGCGCGGCTGGTGCGCGGCGCTGCCTCCAGCGCAAAGGCGCTCAGGCCGGCCTTGGCCAGCCGGTCTAAGCCAGCGCGGTCGAAAGGGTTGAGCATGCCAATGAGCACCCCGCCAGCCTTGAGGTGAGGCACCTCGGAGTCCTGCGGGCAGCGCACCTTGAGCACGATGTCGGCGGCGTAGGCGCCAGCGGCATCGGTGATTTGCGCGCCGACGGCGGTGTAGGCCTCGTCAGGCGCGCTGGCAGCCAGGCCGGCACCCGACTGAATATGCACCGTGTGGCCCTGGGCCATGAATTTCTTGGCGGTCTCGGGGGTCACCGCGACGCGCGTCTCGCCCGCCAGAATTTCTGCGGGTACTCCAATGAGCATGGCGCTCTCCTTCTTTGTTTTGGGGCAGGGCTGACCCTGGCCAGGTTTTTAGCTGTCGGCGAGCTTACATGAGTTTGCCCAGGCAGCCCGGGGGCCACCGATGAGCTTGATCAAATTGGATTACTTATTGCAAGGGCCCACGCCGGGGCCCGGCCGAGTCCCAGCGCCTGCGGCCTTATTTAGAGGTCGGCATCACGAACTCGGCGCCCTTGCTGATGCTCTCGGGCCAGCGCTGCATGATGGACTTTTGCTTGGTGTAGAAGCGCACACCCTCCTCACCGTAGGCATGCATGTCGCCAAAAAGACTGCGCTTCCAGCCGCCGAAACCGTGCCAGGCCATGGGCACCGGAATCGGCACATTGATGCCGACCATGCCCACCTGGATGCGCCGGGAGAACTCACGGGCCACATTGCCGTCGCGGGTAAAGCAGCTGACCCCGTTGCCAAACTCATGCTCGTTGATGATGCGCACCGCGGTGGCGAAATCAGGCACCCGCACACAGGAGAGCACCGGGCCGAAGATTTCTTCCTTGTAGATCTTCATCTCGGTGCTGACTTGGTCGAACAAGGTGCCGCCCAGCCAAAAGCCGGCCTCGCAGCCGCTGCCGGCTTTGGCGCCGTCAAACTGCCGGCCGTCGACCAGCAGCTGGGCGCCCTCGGCCACGCCGGCGTCGATATAGCCGCGGATGCGCTGGCGCGCAGCCTCGGTGACGATGGGGCCCATTTCGGCGGCCAGGTTTTCGCCTTGCAAGACCTTGAGCGCACGGGTGCGCTCGATCAGCTTGGGCATGATCTTGTCGCCCACATCGCCGACCAGCACCGCCACGGAAATCGCCATGCAGCGCTCGCCGGCCGAGCCGTAGGCGCTGCCGATCAAGGCGTCGACGGTCTGGTCCAGATCGGCATCGGGCATGACCACCATGTGGTTCTTGGCGCCGCCCAGGGCCTGCACCCGCTTGCCATGGTGCGCGCCGGTTTCATAGATGTAGTTGGCAATCGGGGTCGAGCCAACAAAGCTGATGGCCTGAACATCCGGGTGGACCAGCAAGGCATCGACCGCCTCTTTGTCACCCTGCACCACATTGAAAACGCCGTCGGGCAGGCCGGCCTGCTTGAGCAAATCGGCCATGAACAGGCTGGGGCTGGGGTCGATCGGGCTGGGCTTGAGCACAAAGCTGTTGCCTGCGGCAATGGCCACCGGGAACATCCACATCGGCACCATCACCGGGAAGTTGAAGGGCGTGATGCCGGCCACCACGCCCAGGGGCTGGCGCATCGTCCAGTTGTCGATGCCGGTTGAGACCTGCTCGGTGTAGTCGCCCTTGAGCAGTTGCGGGATGCCGCAGGCAAATTCGACAATCTCGATGCCGCGTGTGACTTCCCCCTGCGCATCGGTGAACACCTTGCCGTGTTCGGCGGTGATCATGTGCGCCAGGGTGTCGCGCTGGGCATTGAGCAGCTCGAGAAACTTGAACATCACCCGCGCCCGCCGCAGCGGCGGCGTCTCGGCCCAGGCCGGGAAGGCGGCGCGGGCCGCTGCCACAGCGCGATCGACCTCGGCCGCGCTCGCCAGCGCCACCTGTGCGGTGACGGCGCCGGTGGCCGGATTAGTCACACTCTGCTGGCGGCCCGAGGTGCCTGCGCTGGGCTGGCCATTGATATGGTGGGCGATCTGGGAAATGCTCATGAGGGTCTCCGAAAGGGGGGCGCAAAGGCTCGGTCCTGCGGCCTATACGGTGCCGGCAGGCGCGGCAAGCGAACGATCGTGCTTGCCCATTGAAGGCTGGAGTCTAGGCAGCCTGCTGGGCGCCAACAAGACCGCGCGGCTGAATTGATTGTTCATTTTGATGAACAATATAGGCATGAAAGAGCAAAAAGTCGGTGCCCTCTGGGCTCACCTGCACTGGCTGAGCGTGCTGGCCCAACAGGGCAGTTACACCGCCGCCGCCGCCCGCCTGGGCGTGAGCAAGGCCGCCATGAGCCAGCGCATCGCCGAGCTCGAGCGCGCCGCCCGAGTCAGCCTGGTGCAGCGCACCACCCGCAGCGTGCGGCTGACCGAGGCCGGCCAAAAACTGGTTGACGACACCCGCCTGGCCTTCGAGCAGATTGAACACAGCTTTGCCCAGGTGCGCGACCTGGCCGAGCAGCCCAGCGGCCTGATCCGCGTCACCGCACCGGTGGCGCTGACGCGTCAGCAGCTGATGCCGCTGCTGACCGAGTTCCTGCGTGGCCATCCGCAGGTACGCATTGAGCTCGACCTGTCGGACCGCCTGAGCGCCCTGGCCAGCGAAGGTTTTGATCTGGCCATACGCCACACCGAGCGCGCGCCCGATACGCATGTGGCCTGGGCGCTGTGCACCACCGCCTCGGTGCTGGTGGCCAGCCGCAGCTATCTGCGCCGGCGCGGCAAGCCCACGGCGCCGCTCGATCTACAAAGCCACAACTGCCTGCACTACCCGCGCTCCCAAGACAGCCCGGCTTGGACCTTTGAGCGCCTGCCAGCGACCGACCGCGGCGAACGGGTGACAGTGCCGGTTTCAGGCAACTTTGCCGCCAACAACAGCGAGGCGCTGCGCGAAGCGGCCCTGAGCGGTGCGGGAATCGCGCTCATGCCCGACTTCAGCGCCCAGGCGGCGCTCGCCCAAGGCAAGCTGCTGCGCGTCCTGCCCAGCTGGCGGCCAGTGGGGGCCTTTGCCGACACCATCTACGCGATCAGGCCCTATACCCCCCATGTGCCACGCGCGGTTGCCGCTCTGGTGGAAGCGCTGCGCAAGGGATTGGCGGGAGGGTTCGGGGCTTGAGGAGGTGTGGGCGTTGCGCCCTCGCGGCGCTGTCTTGACGCACCAGAAAAAGTAAATAGAGTTGGCGTGTCCATGATCTTGGGTGAAAGGACATCCTGATGAAAGCACTGGCCGGTGAACTCCTGCGCCGCTTGCCCGGCCCGGTCTCGCTGAAATGGCCGGACGGCGAGCGCTTTGTCCAGGCCATGGCGCACGGCTCGATGTCGGTGGAGCTGTACGCGCCCAGAAGTCACGACCCTCAAACGCCCCATGCGCAGGATGAGCTGTATTTCATCCTTGCCGGCACCGGCGAACTGCTGGTGGGCGACGAGCGGTACCCGTTCGAGCCAGGCGCGGCCTTTTTTGTGCCGGCAGGCGCTGTCCACCGCTTCGAGAACTTCAGCGCCGACTTTGCCACCTGGGTGGTGTTTTGGGGGCCGAAGGGGGGCGAGGCTTAAAGAAGGCGGGTCGGCCAAACGGGGTGAACCTGGGCTAAGCTGGTACTCCATGCGCCCATCCAGTCGCCGCCCATGAGCCCCACCCCGCCCCAGCAATTTGCGCTGCTGCGCCAGCGCCGCTTTGCGCCGTTTTTCTGGACCCAATTCGCCGGCGCGGCCAACGACAACCTGTTTAAGTTCGCCTTCACGGTGATGGTCACCTACCAGCTGCAGATCAGCTGGCTGCCGCCGGCTCTCGCCGGGCTGGTCATCGGGGCCTTGTTCATCGCGCCCTTCGTGCTGTTTTCAGCGACGGCGGGTCAGCTGTGCGACCAGCTGGAGAAGACCCGCATCATCCGGGCGGTCAAGAACCTGGAGATCGGCATCATGGCGCTGGCGGCCCTGGGCTTTGTGATCGACGCGCCGAATCTGCAGGCGGCGCTGCTGCTGGGCTGTACCTTTTTGATGGGCCTGCACTCAACGCTGTTCGGGCCGGTGAAATACGCGCTGCTGCCGCAGGTGCTGGCCGAGCGCGAGCTGGTGGGCGGCAATGCGCTGGTGGAGTCGGGTACTTTTGTGGCCATCTTGCTGGGCAACTTGGCCGGCGGATTGCTGATCGCGCTGCCGGGCGTGGGGCGTGAGGCGGTGGCGGCGGGCTGCCTGCTGCTGGCACTGCTCGGGCGTTGGTCGGCACAGGCCATGGCGCCCCTGCCGGCAGCCGACCCTGGGCTGCGCCTGCGCTGGAACCCCTGGACAGAAACGCGGGCCAATCTGCGCCTGGCCCGGCAGGACAGCGTGAGCTGGCAGATGTTGCTGGGCATCAGCTGGCTGTGGTTTTTTGGGGCCGTTTTTCTCAGCCAGTTTCCGGTGCTGGCCAAACAGGTGCTGCACGGCAATGAACAGGTGGCTTCGCTGCTGCTGGTGGTGTTCTCACTGGGCATAGGCGCAGGCTCGCTGCTGTGCGAACGGCTGAGCCGCGGCCGGGTGGAGATCGCCCTGGTGCCCCTGGGCGCCCTGGGCATGAGCATCTTTACCCTGGACTTCGGGCTGGCCAGCCGCAGCCTGCCTGCGGCCGAGCTGATGGGCGTGGCCGCCTTCCTGAGCCTAGGAGCGCACTGGCGGGTACTGCTGGACCTGGGGCTGCTTAGCCTGAGCGCGGGCCTGTTCAGTGTGCCGATGTATGCCTTGATTCAGGTGCGCAGCCAAGCCAGTCACCGCTCGCGCATCATCGCGGCCAACAACATCCTCAACGCCTTGTTCATGGTAGCCAGCGCCCTGATCAGCGCCGCCCTGCTGATGTCGGGCGTATCACTGCCGGGCTTGTTTGCCTGGCTGGGTCTGGGCAATCTGCTCATGCTGGCCTGGCTGTGCCTGCGCGTGCCGGAGATGCCGCGGCGGGCGTGGCAGTGGCTGCGGGGTGCTGGGTAGCTGCCGTCGGCCCTGCCTGCGCTGATTCTCTTCATGGCGGGCGCAGCTCTCGCTCAACCCAAAGGCGTACGGGTGGGCGCTGCGAAGCGAGGTCAAGGAGGAGCCGAGGCGCCAGCCGAGGCGCAGGACACGAGCGGCGCAGTGCCCACCCGTGCGCCCTTTTCAGATACGCACTGAACATGACGGCGACCCTTCAACAGCTGCCGCACCGCAAGCACGGTGCATGCAACAGCGACTCGTGCAAAGGTCAGGGCAACGGCCGTCGCATCGGGCCTGCCTCCGCGGCTGTCCCCCGCCTCGGCTGGCGCCTCGGCTCCTCCTTGATGCCGCTGCGCCAGGCCCGACGCACCAGCCGTCGGTCAATGCTACGAGGGCCGCGCGTTGGCGCCTTGAATCACGGCCCGCGGTGATCTCGGAACTTCTGCCCAAAGGGCGAGGAACTCAGATCACCCAAGAGCGTGCGGGTGGGCACTGCGAAGCGAGGTCAAGGGGGAGCCGAGGCGCAGGACACGAGCGGCGCAGTGCCCACCCGTGCGCCCTTTTCAAATAGGCCCTGAACATGAAGGCGACCCTTCAACAGCTGTCGCACCGCAAGCACGGTGCATGCAACAGCGACTTGTGCAAAGGTCAGGGCAACGGCCGTCGCATCGGGCCTGCCTCCGCGGCTGTCCCCCGCCTCGGCTGGCGCCTCGGCTCCTCCTTGATGCCGCTGCGCCAGGCCCGACGCACCGGCCGTGGGTTGACACTGCCTAGGCTGTCGAAGGCAAGTCACTGATCAGAGAGCGCGGCCTTCGCATCAAAACACGCCCTGAACTACGCGGCGCCTGATTGAGAGCCGCATCGCCGCGAGGGCAGGGCTCCCACATCTTGACCCAGCCAGACCATGAGCGGAGGGCGCGGCGCGGCTCCCACCCCGCCAGGACCACCAAGATCGCACGGGCTCTTCATCCGAGCCCGCAGAAACTCAGCGCGCGACGACGCGGATCATCTCCAGGCACTTGTTGGAGTAGCCCCACTCGTTGTCGTACCAGGCCACCACCTTGATGAAGGTGCTGTCCAGGGCGATGCCGGCGTCGGCGTCGAACACGCTGGTGCAGGTCTCGCCACGGAAATCGGTGGCCACCACCTTGTCTTCGGTGTAACCGAGCACGCCCTTGAGCGCGCCTTGGCTTTGCGCCTTCATTTCGGCGCAAATTTCGGCGTAGGTGGCGTCGCTGTTGAGCTCGACCGTCAGGTCCACCACCGACACATCAGAGGTGGGCACGCGGAAAGACATGCCGGTGAGCTTTTTATTGAGCGCGGGAATCACCACGCCCACCGCCTTGGCTGCGCCGGTGCTGGAGGGAATGATGTTTTCCAAAATGCCGCGACCGCCGCGCCAGTCTTTGTTCGAAGGGCCATCTACGGTTTTTTGGGTGGCGGTGGCGGCGTGCACCGTGGTCATCAGGCCGCGCTTGATGCCCCATTTGTCGTTGAGGACTTTGGCCACAGGGGCCAGGCAGTTGGTGGTGCACGACGCGTTGGAGATGATGTCCTGGCCGGCATAGGTCTTGTCGTTGACGCCGAAGACGAACATCGGTGTGTCGTCCTTGGACGGGGCCGAGAGCACCACTTTTTTGGCGCCGGCGGCCAGGTGCTTGGAAGCGGTGGCCTTGTCGAGAAAGAGGCCGGTGGACTCGAGCACGATGTCGGCACCGACCTCGTTCCACTTGAGGTTGGCCGGATCACGCTCTTGCGTCAGGCGGATCTTGTTGCCATTGACGATCAGGGTGTTGCCCTCAACCGAAACCTCGCCCTTGAAACGGCCATGCACCGAGTCGTACTTGAGCATATAGGCCAGGTAGTCGGGCTCGAGCAGGTCGTTGATAGCGACAACCTGGATGTCGCTGAAGTTTTGCACGGCGGCGCGCAGAACGTTGCGGCCGATGCGGCCAAAGCCGTTGATGCCGATTTTGATGGTCATGATTTTTCTCCTGGATGTGAAATCGAATTCTGAGTACCAAGCCGCTCATGAAAAGGGGCCGCAAGCGGCCCCGCTCATGACCGCTGCGGCTTACTTGCCGAGTACAGCGCGCACCGTGTCGGCCACATTCTCTGGCGTGAAGCCAAAGTGCTTGAACAGCACCGGCGCGGGCGCCGACTCGCCATAGGTGTCGATGCCGACCACCGCCGCGCAGCCGTACTTCCACCAACCATCGGTCGAGCCCATCTCGACCGCCACACGGGGCAGGCCGGCGGGCAAGACCGAGCGCTTGTAGTCGGCCGACTGGCGGTCGAAGGTGGTGGTGCTGGGCATGGACACCACCCGCACCGCGATCTTGCGGTCGGCCAGCAGTTTTTGTGCATGCAGGGCCAGTTGCACTTCCGAGCCGGTGGCGATGATCACCGCCTGCGCTTTTTTCTTCAGGCCCACTTCGGCGGGCTCGGCCAGCACATAGGCGCCGCGGGTGATGAGGTCGGCGTCCTGCTTGGGGGCGTAGGGCAGGTTCTGGCGCGACAGCAGCAAGGCGGTGGGCCGGAGTTTGTTGGTCAGCGCCACGCTCCAGGCCACCGCGGTTTCTGCGGTGTCACAAGGGCGCCAGACATCGAGGTGGGGAATCAAGCGCAGGCTGGCCGCGTGCTCGATGGACTGGTGGGTGGGGCCGTCTTCGCCCAGGCCGATGGAGTCATGGGTGAACACATGCACCACCCGGATCTTCATCAGCGCGGCCATGCGAATGGCGTTGCGGCTGTAGTCGCTGAAGGTCAGAAAGGTGCCGCCGTAGGGAATGAAGCCCCCGTGCAAGGCCACCCCGTTCATGATGGCGGCCATGCCGAATTCGCGCACACCGTAGTTAATGTGGCGCCCACCTTGGCCCGCCTCGTTTTTGACCACCGCGCCTGCGGCATCAAAGCGCAGATTGGGCGTGGACGAGGTGTTGGTGAGGTTGGAGCCGGTGAGGTCGGCCGAGCCGCCGAGCAACTCGGGCAAGGCAGCGGTGAAGTGCTCCAGCGCGATCTGGCTGGCCTTGCGGCTGGCGACGGTTTCTGCTTTCTGATGCGCGCTTTGTACCGCGGCCACCGCCACATCGGCAAAGCCCTGGGGCAGATCGCCAGCCATGCGACGCTTGAACTCGGCGGCGAGCTCGGGGAAGGCGCCCTCATACGCGGCAAAGCGCTGATTCCACTGCGCCTCGCGCTCGGCACCTGCAGCCTTGGCGTCCCAGTCGGCGTACACCTCGGCAGGCACGGTGAAGGGCTCATGCGACCAGCCTATGGCCTGGCGGGTGAGCTTGATTTCTTCAGCGCCCAGCGGCTCGCCGTGGGCCTTGGCGGTGTTCGCCCGATTGGGCGAGCCTTTACCAATGGCTGTCTTGCAAACAATCAGCGTCGGCTTGTCGCTGCTTTGCTTGGCCTGGGCAATGGCGGCATCGACCGCGTCGGCATCGTGGCCGTCGATCGGGCCAATCACATTCCAGCCGTAGGCCGCAAAACGCTGGGACGTGTTGTCGATGAACCAGGGCGCGACCTGGCCGTCGATGGAAATGCCGTTGTCGTCGTAGAGCGCAATCAGCTTGTTCAACTTCCAGGCACCGGCCAGTGCGCAGGCCTCATGCGAGATGCCCTCCATCAGGCAGCCGTCGCCCAGGAACACATAGCTGTGGTGGTCGACGATGGCATGGCCGGGCCGATTGAACTGGCTGGCCAAGAGCTTTTCAGCCAGCGCCATGCCCACCGCATTGGTGATGCCCTGGCCCAGCGGGCCGGTGGTGGTTTCGACCCCGGCGGTGATGCCAAACTCCGGGTGACCGGCCGTCTTGCTGTGCAGCTGGCGGAAGTTGCGCAGCTCCTGCATGGGCAGGGGGTAGCCGCTCAGGTGCAGCAGCGCATAAATCAGCATGGAGCCGTGACCGTTGGAGAGCACGAAGCGGTCGCGGTCGGCCCAATGCGGGTTGGCCGGGTTGTGTTTGAGATGGCGGCCCCAGAGGGCGACGGCCATGTCGGCCATGCCCATGGGCGCGCCCGGATGCCCCGAGTTGGCTTGTTGAACTGCATCCATGGCAAGCGCGCGAATTGCGCTCGCCATCATCTGTGGATTGGCCATTTGAACTCCGGGGGGTGGGGACGAAAATAAACTTTAAGTTTAGCTTTAACGCCAGACCAGCCCAAACGCCCGCACACAGCATTGGCCTAAACTGCTCGGACATTTTTTACCACCCTGTATTGACGCCGATGTCCATGCGCCTTGCCCAAGCCATGATCCTTGCCGCCGGGCGCGGGCAGCGCATGCGGCCGTTGACAGATCTTTGTCCTAAACCGTTGCTAAATGTCCGCGGACAGGCTCTGATTGCCTGGCATGTGCGGGCCTTGGTCGCCGGCGGCGCCAGCGAGTTGATGGTCAACACCGCTTGGCTGGGCGAGCAGATCGAGCCCCAGCTTCAACCCTTGGCCGCCGAACTGGGTTGCCACATTCGCTATTCCCACGAGGGCCGCGATTTTGGCCAGGCCCTGGAGACGGCCGGCGGCATCGCCCGCGCCCTGCCTGAATTGGCCGAGGTGTTTTGGGTGTTGGCCGGTGACGTTTTTATGCCTGGATTCACATTCACGGCGCAGGCGCTGCAAGGCTTTGAGCGCAGCGCCAAGCAGGCCCACCTCTGGCTGGTGCCCAACCCCGCGCACAACCCGCGCGGCGACTTTGGCCTGAGCGCAGACGGTCTGGCCCTGAACCTGCCGGCCCTTGACCAGCGCCCCCCCGATGTCCAGAGCTACACCTTCAGCACCGTTGCCCTGTACCGGCGCAGCTTCTTTGCAGGCCTGCCCGCCGGCAACCCCGAAGGGCTCCAGGTCGCACTGGCGCCGATGCTGCGCCAAGCGATGGACAATGGCCAGGTCAGCGCCGAGATCTACACCGGCCCCTGGGCCGATGTGGGCACCCCCGAACGGCTGGCCGAGCTCAACGGTCATCCCTGATCCGTGTGAGCATGAGAGCGACGATCCCGAGGCCATTGAATGAGCACCCCACGCCCTGACACTTCCAGTCCCAACCCTGTGTATGCGCGCCGCCGCGCTGCGCTTGCGCGCGCCCTGCGCGCGGCCGGCGGCGGCATCGCCCTGCTGCCGACCGCGCCCGAGGTCGCGCGCAACCGCGACAGCCACTACCCGTTCCGACACGACAGCTACTTTTATTACCTGACCGGCTTTGAAGAGCCGAACGCCTGGCTGGTGATCGAAGCCAGCGGCAAGACCACCTTGCTGTGCCAGCCCAAGGATCTCGAGCGCGAGATCTGGGACGGCATACGACTGGGGCCCAAGGCAGCGCCTATGGCGCTCGGTGTCGATGCGGCTGTGAGCGTGGACAAGCTTGACGAACTCATGCCCCGCTTGCTGGGCAATCAGCCGGCGCTGTGGTTTCCTTTTGCCACGCATGCGCGATTGCAGGCGCAGGTGGACGGCTGGCTGGGCACGGTGCGGGCCAAGGTGCGCATGGGCACCGAGTGCCCGCGCAGCCAACACGATCTGTGCCTGCTGCTCGACGAGATGCGCCTGTTCAAGGACAAGCATGAGCAAGCCATCATGCGGCGGGCCGGTCAAATTTCTGCACGCGCCCATGTGCGGGCCATGCAGACCTCGGCCGCCATGCTGCGCGCCGGGCTCGATGCGCGGGAATACCACCTGGAGGCCGAGCTGCTGCATGAGTTTCGCCGCCATGGCTCGCAGTTCCCGGCCTACACCAGCATCGTGGCCGCTGGCGCCAATGCCTGCGTGCTGCACTACCGCGCCGCCGATGCGCGCTTGCAGGCCGGCGAGCTGTGCCTGATCGACGCCGGCTGCGAGCTCGACGGCTATGCCAGCGACATCACCCGCACCTTCCCGGCTGGCGGGCGTTTCAGCCCGGCTCAGCGTCAGCTCTATGACATCGTGCTGGCTGCGCAAGAGGCGGCGATTGCGGCCACCCGGCCGGGGCGCCGCTTTATGGAGCCGCACGATGCGGCGGTCCAGGTGCTGGCCCAGGGCATGCTCGATGTGGGTCTGCTCGATCGCAAGAAGCTCGGCCGGGCCGACGATGTGATCGCCTCGGGCGCCTATCGGCAGTTCTACATGCATCGTACCGGCCACTGGATGGGCATGGACGTGCACGACTGCGGCGACTACACCGAGCCGGGCAGCAGAGCGCGCGAGGAGACCGACGCCACCGGCCAAAAAGTCACCCGCCGGCCCAGCCGCATCCTGCGCCCGGGCATGGTGTTGACGGTCGAGCCCGGTCTGTATGTGCGGCCGGCCAAGGGCGTGCCACGCGAGTTCTGGAACATCGGCATTCGCATTGAGGACGACGCACTCATCACCCGCAAAGGCTGCGAGCTGCTGACCCGCGAGGTGCCGGTGCACGCCGACGAGATTGAAGCGCTGATGCGCGGCTGAAGGCCCCGCCCGCATGGCGGGCCTTCCCCATAAACGAACACCGTCGAACAAGGAACTGAGCATGTTTTTGAAAAACTGCTGGTATGTTGCAGCCCAGCCCGAGGAAGTGACGCGTCAATTGACGCAGCGCTGGATCACTGGCGAGCCGGTGGTGCTCTACCGCACCGAAGA
>JBAXEN010000072.1:0-14965 GCA_037140415.1 Betaproteobacteria bacterium
CTCACTGCCAGGCTGGGCTGCGGCTCCATCGCGTCGAGCCCCTCGGGCAGCGGGCTGCGCAGTGGCGAGCCGCCCAGGCGAACATTGACTGCCCCTGCAGTGGCCGCCAGCACAATGGCTTCGTTTCGCTCGACCGGGTCGACCTGGGAGGCGGCAAAACCGGCCACGCATTGGCGCCAGCTGTCGACAGCATCTTCAAAACTGCCCACCACTGCGAAGGCCAGGGCAGTCATGCGTGCAGGCAGGTAGTCGATCAGGCCCCAGGCCTGACGCGCCACCCGCAGCAAGGCCGGGCTGACGCCCTCGCCCGGCTGGCGGCTTTTGGCGCGCCAGTCGCGAAACGCGGTCCCGCTCAGGCGGTAGATCACTGCACCGGCCGGCCCCAAGCCAAATGCGGCCAGCACCGAATACCAGCCCAGTACGCCAAACACATGCCGGTGGGCCTCCAGCACTGAATGCTCAATGACATGCCTGACGATCTCACTCCTGGGCAGCGCGCTGGCATCGACCTGCTGCCATTGGGCCAAGGCAGCCCGGGCCTGCTCTTCGTCGCCCATATCGAGCGCATCGCGGATGATGGTGAAGTGATGGCTAAATTGCCGAAAGCCCAAGGTCAGGTACAAGATGGCGGCATTGAAGATGAAGGCCAGCACCGGGTGCACCCACCACAACAGGTGGTGAGCCACCAAAGCCATCAGGGCCGGCAAGCCCACAGCCACCGACCAAGTCAGCCAAGCATGCTGGCTGCGGCCCGCATCGAGGTTGCGGCTGGCCAGGCCTATCCAGGCACGCGGTGCTTGCTGCAGGGCATGACCCGGCGCTAGAGGCCTGGCCTGCTCCAAAATCAAGGCCAATAAAACAGCGAGGAAACTCATGCCCGGATGATATCGCCCAGGACGAGGCAGGCGCCGGTCTCAGCTGACCAAAAAACGATAGAGGTTGCGCAGCATGCCAGCGGTGGCGCCCCAGATGAAACGCTCTTGCGCCTCGGGCCCGGTCCAGGGCATGGACATGAACTGCCGGCGGTCACCCGCCCAGGTGGCCTCATGGTGGCGGTGGTGGGCCGGATTCATCAAAAACGGCAGCGGCACCTCGAACACATCGGCCACCTCGTGCGGGTTGGGCTGCAACTCAAAACCCGGCCGTACCAGCGCGACCACCGGCGTGATGATGAAGGCGGTGCCAGTCACATAGACCGGCAAGGTGCCCAGCACTTCGACGAAGCTCGGCGCCAGTCCCACCTCTTCCTGCGCCTCGCGCAAGGCGGTGTGCACCGGGTCGCGGTCCGACTCGTCCTGGCGGCCACCCGGAAAGGCGATCTGCCCGGAGTGGGTGGACAGGTGACGGCCGCGCTCGGTCAACAGCAGACTCAATTGCTCGTCCCGAAGCACCAGGGGCACCAGCACAGAGGCCGGCGCCGACACCCGACCTGGCACCGGCCGTTCGCGCAGAAATTCAGGCGCCCAGATGGGCGGATTGGCGAAACGCTCGCGCAGGCTGTCGGGGGTCAGGCGCTCGGGCGGCACCGGCGGCAGATGCCCGTCGACCCTGACAGGGGCCGCCAAGCGGGGGTCAAAGCGATCGAGAGGGCTCATCGAAGCAATAAAGAAAAAGCCGCTATGAAGCGGCTTTCTGGGGGATGGACAGGGCCCGGGGGCTCAGGCCGCCTTGGCGCCGAGCTTTTCCTTGATACGAGCCGACTTGCCGCTGCGGTCACGCAGGTAGTACAGCTTGGCGCGGCGCACATCACCGCGGCGCTTGACTTCGATCTTGGCGATCAGCGGGCTGTAGACCTGAAAGGTACGCTCCACGCCTTCGCCGTTGGAGATCTTGCGCACGATGAAGCTGGAGTTCAGGCCGCGGTTGCGCTTGGCAATCACCACGCCTTCAAAGGCCTGAACCCGCTTGCGGGTACCTTCAACCACGTTGACGCTGACGATCACCGTGTCGCCGGGCGCATAGGCGGGAATGGTTTTGTTCAAGCGGGCAATTTCTTCCTGCTCGAGGGTTTGGATCAAATTCATGAGACTTCCTCAGTTTCTTATTCGTTCATACACGCGCTGCGCAAAAGACCGCAAATCCGTAAATCCGCAAAGGAAAACGCAAAAACAATGCTTGCGCCGGTTGCAGTGGCCGCCAGAGGACCGAAAAGCCCTCCATTATAGCGGCTCAGCTGCCCCCGCCCTTCAGGCCCTGCGCGCCATCCCATTGGAAGCTGTCCAGATGCGCCAGATCGGCCTTGCTCAGAAGGCCCCGGCTGCGGGCACGCTCGATCAGTTCGGGGCGATGCAGGGCCGTCAGTTGCAGGCTTTGCTGGCGCCGCCATTGGGCGATTTGGGCATGGTGGCCCGAGGTCAGTTCCGCTGGCACCGCCTGGCCACGCCAGACCTCGGGCCGACTGTAATGCGGGCAGTCGAGCAAGCCATCTTGCAGGGGGTTGAAGCTGTCTTGCTGGTGGCTGCCCTCGTCGTGCAACACCCCCGGCTGCAGGCGCGCGACCGCATCGAGCAGGGCCATGGCGGCAATCTCGCCACCCGACAGTACGAAATCGCCCAGGCTGATCTGGGCGTCCACATGAGCGTCAATAAAGCGCTGATCCAGGCCCTCGTAGCGGCCACAAATCAGGATCGCGCCCGCGCTTTCGGCCCAGCCGCTGACTGCTGCATGGTCGAGCGCGCGGCCGACGGGCGAAAACAGCAGCACAGGCGCCTGCTCGCTCCGATCGGCGCGCACGGCGGCCAGGCACTGCGCCAGCGGCTCGGCCAGCATGACCATGCCCGGCCCACCGCCAAAGGGCCGGTCGTCAACGCGGCGGTAATTGCCCTCGGCAAAATCGCGCGGGCTCCACAGTCGCACATCCACCTGCTGCGACTCGTAGGCCCGGCGCGTGACGCCGACCTTCAGGAAAGGCTCAAACAGTTCAGGAAACAGGGTCAGGACGTCAAAGCGCATGGGCTCAGTAGTCCGGCTGCCAGTCCACGGTGATGCGCCGCCCTGGCAGGTCGACCGCGTCCACATAGGCCGAGACAAAGGGAATCATGCGCTCGGCCTGGCGCATGCTGCCGTCTTCGGCGACTTGTTCGTAAGCAAGGACCAACACTGAGTTGGGGCCGGTGCTCATCAAATCACGCACCTGCCCCAGGGCCAGGCCCTCGCGATTGACGACGTCCAGCCCGATCAGGTCGACCCAATAATATTCGTCGGTGGCCGGTTGAGGAAAGGCCGATCGGGGCAGATAGAGGCTGGCGCCCTTGAGGGCTTCGGCGCCGCTGCGGTCGTCCACGCCGTCAATCTTGGCCACCACCACGTCGGAATGCCAGCGGCATTCGTCAACCTTGAGCATGACCGTGCCCTGGAAAGCAGAAAAGCCCGGACGAAACCGGGCTTGGGGGGGCTGAGCGAACCAGAGACCCGCTTGCATCAGGGCTTGCGCATCGCTGCTGTGCGGCAGCAGCTTGATCCAGCCCTTGATGCCCCAGGCATCGAGCACACGCCCGACTTCCACCGCATCGTCCGGCAAGGACGACGACTGGAAAACGGACATGGCCGCGCTCAGGCGGCGGCGGGAGCCGCTTGCTTGACCAGACGAACCACGGTGGGCGAGGCTTGTGCGCCCACGCCCTGCCAGTAGCTCAGACGGTCATGGGCCACGCGCAGGCCCTCTTCCGTGTCCTTGGCCAGCGGGTTGTAAAAACCGATGCGCTCGATGAAACGGCCGTCACGACGGTCGCGCTTGTCAGCCACAACAATATTGAAAAAGGGACGGTGCTTGGAACCGCCGCGAGCAAGTCGGATCACGACCATGATTTATCCTTCGGGTGGCGGGGCGGCCAAGACATGCCGGCTACCCCGAAAATTTTGCAGCGACTCAAGACACACGACATGGCCACCCGGCCAGCGAAGCGCCGCAAAGCCTTCCATTATAGCCAGAACCACCTCTTGCCCCGGCAAGCAGCCCAGACGAGCGCGCATGACCTTCACCATCGAGGACAGTCGGGAGCAGGACCTGCCCGACATCACCCGCATCTACGCCCACCATGTGCGCCACGGCACCGGCACCTTTGAAATCGATCCACCCAGCGAGCAAGACATGAGCGAGCGGCGCCGCGATGTGCTGGCCAAAGGCCTGCCCTACCTGGTGGCGCGCAGAAATGGGCAGGTCATGGGCTTTGCCTATTGCAACTGGTTCAAGCCCAGGCCAGCCTACCGGTATTCGGCCGAAGATTCGATCTACCTGGCGCCCGAGGCCCAGGGCCAGGGCCTGGGGCGGGCGCTGCTGAGCCAATTGGCGCTGCGCGCACAGGCGGCGGGGCTGCGCAAGCTCATTGCAGTGATCGGAGACTCGGGCAATGCCGGCTCGCTGGGCGTGCACCGCGCCGTCGGCTTTACCGAGGTGGGCGTGCTGCGCTCGTGCGGCTGGAAGTTCGAGCGCTGGCTCGATATCGTGCTGATGGAAAAGACATTGGGCCCGGGCGACAATACCCGGCCGGACCTCACGCCGCCCACCCCGCCAGCGCCCCCCCCGCTGATACCGGCCGCCTCGCACTGCGCAGGCGCCGAAGCCACCAACACCGCCCCCGAGGGCCTAGCCCGATGAAAAACAAAACCCTGAGCGCCTGGATCACCTTTTTAGGCGGCCCCCTGGGGCTGCACCGGTTTTACCTGTTCGGCCTGTCCGACCTGATCGGCTGGGCCCTGCCCATCCCCACTGCTTTGGGTATTTACGGAGTGCTGCGGGCGCGCGGCCTGGGCTTGGACGACCACCTGAGCTGGTTGCTGATTCCCCTGCTGGGCTTTGTGGTGGCCGCCTGCTCGCTCAATGCCATCGTCTATGGCCTGATGGACGAGGAAAAATGGAATGCCCGCTTCAATGCTGGCCAAGACCAGGGCGCAGGGGGCAGCAACTGGTTGACCATCTTGGCGGTGATCGGCGCCCTGATGGTGGGCGCCACCTCCTTGATGGCCGCCTTGGCCTACAGCTTTCAGCGCTACTTCGAGTGGCAGATCGAGTTGGCCCGCCAGATTTCGCAGTGATCGCCGGCCAGACGCCGGTCAATAGAGTTGCAGGCTGAGCCAGTAGGCCACCGCCGCCACAAAGGCCGATGCGGGGATGGTCAGGATCCAGGCCCAGATGATGTTGCCGGCCACACCCCAACGCACCGCGCTGGCGCGCTGGGTGGAACCCACGCCCACGATGGCGCCGGTGATGGTGTGGGTGGTCGAGACCGGGATGCCCAAAAAAGTGGCCAGAAACAGCGTCAGCGCGCCACCCGTCTCGGCGCAAAAGCCACCCACTGGTTTGAGCTTGGTGATTTTTTGACCCATGGTCTTGACGATGCGCCAACCACCGAACATGGTGCCCAGCGCAATGGCGATGTAGCAAGACACGATCACCCAGGACGGGGGCGACTTGTCCGCCGCCGCCGCATAGCCGGTGGCAATCAGTAAGAGCCAGATGATGCCGATGGTCTTTTGAGCGTCATTGCCGCCATGGCCCAGGCTGTAGGCGCCGGCAGATACGAGTTGCAGCCGCCGAAACCAGCGGTCCACCTTGGACGGCGCCGCCCGTCGGCACACCCAGGCGACCAGCACCATCATCAAAGACCCGAGCAAAAAACCGAGCGCGGGCGAGACAAAGATGAAGGCCATCGTTTTAAGAATGCCGGCCGACACCAAGGCAGCTGCGCCGGCCTTGGCGATCACCGCACCGACGATGCCACCGATCAGGGCATGCGAGGAGCTGCTGGGAATGCCGTAATACCAAGTCACCACATTCCAGGTGATGGCGCCCACCAGAGCGCCAAACACCACATGGGTGTCGACCACACCGGGGTGGACGATGCCCTTGCCAATGGTGGCCGCCACGCTCAGGTGGAAGATGAAGATCGCGACAAAATTGAAAAAGGCCGCAAAGAGCACCGCCTGCGCCGGCTTGAGCACGCCGGTGGAGACCACGGTGGCAATCGAGTTGGCCGCATCATGAAAGCCGTTCATGAAGTCGAAGGCCAAAGCCAGCGCCACCAGCAGCACCACCACCCACAGGGCGGTTTGAGTCACGTCCATGCCTGAACCCCGCGTCTTTCAGGAGTTCTCGAGGACGATGCCCTCGATCAGGTTGGCCACGTCCTCGCATTTGTCGGTGATGGTCTCCAGCAGCTCGTAGATGGCTTTGAGCTTGATCACCTCGCGCACATCGGGCTCCTCGCGAAACAGCTTGCTCATCGCAGAGCGCATGACGCGGTCGGCATCGGACTCGAGCTTGTCGATTTCCTCGCAGGTCTTGAGCGCTGCCTCGGCGGTCGATGCGGTGCTCAGATCGGGAATGAGCGAGACCGCGTAGCGCACCCGCTCGCAGCAGCGCACGCTCAGATCGGTCAGCCGGTGAATCTCCTCGGTCATGTGACGCACGTCGTAGAGCGCCATGGTCTCCGCCGAATCCTGGATCAGGTCGGCCACATCGTCCATGGTGTTGATCAGCGAATGGATCTGCTCACGGTCGATCGGCGTGATGAAGGTCTTGTGCAGCATGCGATTGACCTCGTGGGTCACCCGGTCGGCCGCGCGCTCGGCGTTGTCGACATCCCGATTGAAAGCTTCGCGCTTGGGCGCATCGGCATAGTTATTGACCATGGCCGAAAAGGCATGCGCCGCCTCGACGATGCGGTCGGCATGTTGATTGAACATCTCGAAAAAATTGCCCTCGCGGGGCAGCAACTTGCCAAACAGCATGGGGGAGATCCTGAGATTTTTCAGCGCGTAAAAAAGTGACCGGCAAGAGTGTAGCGGCGCCGGCAGCATGGCCGAACATGACGGTGCAGACACTGCTTGCACGACACGGCGCTAAAGCAGCATCGCCAGTATGGCGGTCAGGGTCAAGAGCCCCAGCATCGACGACATCGCCACACTGGCCGTCACCAAATCCTGCGCCACCGCATAGCGCTGGGAAAACAAAAACACATTAGCGCCGATCGGGAGCGCCGCCGTGACCACCATCACCGTCATCGGCAGGCCACCCACTCCGAGCGCCAGGCAGATCAGCCAGACCAACAGAGGGTGCAGCAGGTTCTTGACGCCGGCCAGCGCCAGCGCGCCGCGCCAGTGATGCCCCACCGAGGTGTAGGCCAGCGACACGCCCACCAGCACCAGGGCCATGGGTGACAAGGCCGAACCGAGCAGGGCCAGGGGCTTGTCGATCAACGCCGCAATACCCCAGCCGGTCTGGGCATACAACAGCCCGAGCAGAATCGGCAAGGGCACCGGATGCAGCAAAGAGGATTTGAGGGACTGCATCACGATGCGCAGCATCGGCGTGGACGCACCCAGTCCATTGCTTTGCCGCGCAGCATCGCGCCGAACTGCCACCTCCAGCACCACGGTGGCCAAAGTCAGCAGCACCAGAGCGTGGATGGACACCAAGGTGAGCAGCGTGATCAGGCCCTGGCTGCCAAACAGCAGATTGATCAGCGCAATGCCTATCATCACCGTGTTCGAAAAGGTGCCAGCAAGGGCCAGCACCGCCGAGCGGCGGCTAAAGCCCTGGCTGAACAAGATGCCAGCAAACAAGATCGCCGCCGCCACAAAGTAGGCCGCGACCGGCGCAAAGTCGAGCTGCTCCACATGGACCCGGCTCATGGTGCGAAAAAGCAAGGCCGGCGACAGCAGGTAGAAAATCAGCTGCGTCAGGTCCTTGACCGCGCTGTGCGCCAGCCAGCCCCACCGCCCGGCCAGATAACCCGATGCGATCAGCAGCACCACCGGCGCCAAGGAGTCCAACACCATCCCGTTCATGGGCGGCAATCTTAGCTGGCGAAGGATCAGGCCGACGCCAGCTCGGGCCGCTCAGGCGACATGCGCGCCTGCTGCAAAGCCTGCTGCAGCCACAACCCGACGCCCAGGCTGTCGTTGACGGTGCGCAATTGCTGGTAGGCCGCTTCAGCCTGCGGGCTGGCGCGGCGCAAAAAATTGAGCCACTGCTTGAGCCGGCCGGCGCGCGCCCTGGGCTCGATGCGCTCGCACACCCGCTGCCAAAAAATGGCGATATGCGGCAGCAGCGCCTGCCAGTCCAGGGCCGCCGGCCTCGCCGGGCCGAGCGCTGGGTCGGGCCAGCCCAGCGCTTGCCTGAGCTGCCAGGCCAAGGCCGGATCGACCACCGCGCCGCGCCCGAGCATGAGCGCGCCGACGCCCGACTCCTGCAGGCAGCGGCGGGCATCGGTCACCGACCAAATCTCGCCATTGGCCACCACCGGGATAGATACCGCCGCGCGCACATCGCAGACCCGTGGCCAATAGGCTGGCGGGCGATAACCATCGACCTTGGTGCGGGCATGGACCACCAATTCCGAGGCGCCGCCAGCCTCGATCGCCTGCGCGCACACCTCGGCCAGGCGATCATGCGCAAAGCCCAGGCGCATCTTGGCCGACACCGGCACTGCAGCGGGCACCGCTTTTCGCACCGCCGAGACGATGCGGTAGAGCTGCTCAGGGTCTTGCAGCAGCACCGCGCCGCCGCCGTGCCGATTGACCACCTTGGCCGGACAACCAAAGTTCAGATCCACCCCGTCCGAGCCGAGCTCGGCCAGGCGGGCGGCGTTATCGGCCATGCAGACCGGATCGGAGCCCAGCAACTGAGCGCGCACCGGCACGCCTGCTTCGGTGCGGCTGCCGTGCAGCAATTCGGGCATCACTCGCACAAACACCCGCGGCGGCAGCAGCTGGTCGGTGATGCGGATGAATTCGCAGACGCAGCGATCAAAGCCGCCGATGCGGGTCAGCACATCGCGCAGCACGAAATCGAGCAGGCCCTCCATCGGGGCCAGCAGCAGCTGCGGCTGCGCAGGGTTCATGCAGCCAGAACCCGAGGCTGGCGCGGGCTCACTGCAGTTCGCGCCGCAGGCGAATTTCCTCGATCTTGGTCGAGCCGGCCTGCACCGTCTTGAGGGTGTTCATCTCGCGCTTGAAGCCGGCATGCTCGAAAAACCGCAAGGCCCGCTCATCGCGCACCGGCACCCACACCGTCACCCGGGTGCAGCCCTCTTCCTTCAGGCCGTCATTGGCCGCGTCCCACAAGGCGGTACCAATGCCTTGCTGCCAGTGATCGGGCAACACACACAGCGCCCAAATCTCGCCGGTGGTCGAGGGCGTGCCCTTGTCGCGCGAGCGGTCAAAGCCGACAAAGCCGACCATGGTCTCGCCCTCGATGGACACCTGCACCTGTGGCTCGCTGTATTCAATGGCCTCGCGCCAGTAGACCTGACGCTCGTCCAGCGAAGGACCGCTGAGCTGGTCCAGGCCGAAAACATCGCGGTAAATGGCCTGGGTGACGGCCGAATGAACGCGGGCGATGGCTTTGGCATCCCGCACGGTGGCGGGCCTGACGGTATGGGTAGACATTCGAAGGGGATTTTCCATGGAGCAAAACCTGATATTGTCGTCGCAGATGAGATCTCGCCGGCTTCGGCGAGGCCAAAGCCAGTGTGCGCGTCAGCCCGCTGAAGGCGGCATCGGTTAAATTCCCGCCTGCATGTCACGCAACGCCCACGTTCCAAGCCCCACGCCCCCCACCCATCAGCTTTGGCTGCAGCCGCACGCGCAGCCCATCGCGGCGCCGGCCGACCAAAGCCTGCTGCGCTCGGCCCAGGCCGCCGGGATCGAGTTGCTGTCGTCCTGCCGCAACGGCACCTGCCGCGCCTGCCTGCGCCGCCTCATCAGCGGGCGGGTCAGCTACCGCATCGAATGGCCAGGCTTGAGCGCGCAAGAAAAGGAGGAGGGCTACATCCTGCCCTGCGTGGCCCATCCGGACAGTGACCTGGTGCTAGAGGCTCAAGCATGTTGAACCGCTTGCGCCTTGCGCTGATCGCGGCCCTGTTTGGCCCCGTGTGGGCCTGGGCGCAGGCGGCGGCGCCCGCCCCTTTTGAAGACAGCATGGCGCAGCGCAGCCTGGCTTGCACCCATTGCCACGGGGTGCAAGGCCGCGCTGGGCCCGACGGCTACTACCCGCGTATCGCTGGCAAGCCAGCCGGCTACCTCTACAACCAACTGCTCAATTTCAAGGAAGGCCGGCGCCACTACGGGGCCATGACGCAGTTGCTCGACCCGCTGAGCGAGCGCTACCTGATGGAGATCGCCCAGCATTTTTCAGCCCTGCAAGTGCCCTACCCGCCGCCCCTGGCCGCGCGCGCCTCCCCGGCCCTGCTCGAGCGCGGCCGCCAGCTGGCGCTGCAAGGCGATGCAGCGAGGCAACTGCCGGCCTGCGCACAATGCCACGGCCAGCGGCTGACCGGCGTGCTGCCGCAGGTGCCGGGCCTGCTGGGCTTGCCGCGCGACTACCTCAATGCCCAGCTCGGCGCGTGGCGCACCGGCAAGCGCCGCGCACATGCGCCTGACTGCATGGCCAGCATCGCCAAAGGCCTGGCCGAGCAGGACATTGAAGCCGTCTCCAGCTATCTGTCGGCCCAGCCCATGCCGGCCGACAGCAGCCCGCTGTCCGCAGCGCCCGCCCTGCCCGCTCAGGCGAAGGCTCAAGAATGCGGTGGCGCTGCAGCCGTGGCGGGCACCCGATGAGCAAGCGTGCAGGCAAAGCGACTCTGATGGCCGGACTGCTGGCGCTGACGCTGCTGCTGATCGTCGCAGCCCTGCTCTGGCGCGACTTGTACCCGCAGCGGCCCGCTGGGAGCACAGCGGCCACGGCCGCCCCGGCGAGCCAGGCCTTGATCGAGCGCGGCGCCTACCTGGCACGCGCCGGCAACTGCATGGGCTGCCATACCGAACGGGGCGGCGCAGCCTATGCGGGCGGGCGCGGCATCGCCACGCCTTTTGGCACCGTCTATGCGGGCAACCTCACGCCCGATGCGGCCACCGGCATCGGCGCCTGGAGCGCTGAGGACTTCTGGCAGGCCTTGCGCCATGGCCGTGCGCGCGATGGCCGCCTGCTCTACCCAGCCTTCCCCTATGCCAATTACAGCCGCCTGCAGCGCGAAGACGCCGACGCCATCTACGCCTTCCTGCGCAGCCTGGCGCCCGCGGTCCGCCCCAACACGGCCCATGAGCTGCGCTGGCCCTTCAGCACCCAGTGGGCGCTGGCCGCCTGGCGCGCGCTCTACTTCAAGCCCGCAGCGTTTGAGCCGCAGGCCAGCCAGAGCCCGGCCTACAACCGCGGCGCCTACCTGGTGCAAGGCCTGGGTCACTGCTCAGCCTGTCACTCGGCGCGCAATGCGCTGGGTGCGAGCCAGCCTCTGGACCTGGCCGGCGGCCTGATCCCCATGCAGAACTGGTACGCGCCCTCGCTCACCGATGCCCGCCAGGCCGGCCTGATGGACTGGCCCTTGGCCGACATCGTGAGCCTGATGCAAACCGGCGTATCGCCGCGCGGCTCGGTACAAGGGCCTATGGCCGAGGTGGTGCTGCACAGCACCCAGCACCTGAGCGAAACCGACCTGCTGGCCATGGCCACCTACCTCAAAGCCTTGCCGACCAGCCCCCGGCCGGCGCCGCCAGCCCAGCTGGCTCAGCCCAATGCAGCGGGCGCTGCGCTGTATGACAAGCACTGCGTCCAATGCCACGGCGCGCAAGGCCAAGGCGTGAGCGCGGCCTATCCAGCACTGGCCGGCAACCGGGCGGTGAGCATGGATTCGACCGTTAATCTGGTGCAAATGGTGCTGCACGGCGGCTACCCGCCGGCCACCGCTGGCAACCCCAGGCCTTACGGCATGCCACCCTACTGGATGGACCTGAGCGAGCAAGACATCGCCAATCTGCTCAACCACCTGCGCAGCAGCTGGGGCCACCAAGCCGGCTCCGTCAGCGCGGTCGATGTGCAGGCCGCTCGCAGCCGCCAATAGGCGGCGCGGCTGCCAGGCTCAGTGGGTCATCCGGTCGCGCTGGGCCAGCGTGGGGAACAAGCGCAGCCAGGCTGCAGCCACCAGCAAGGTGCCGATGCCGCCGATCACCACCGAGCCGACCGGGCCGAACCACTCGGCCGTGGCACCCGACTCAAACTCGCCGAGTTGATTGGAGGCGCCAATGAAAATCGAATTGACCGCACTGACGCGGCCGCGCATGGTGTCCGGCGTCTCCAACTGAATCAGCGTCATGCGTATGACCACGCTGACCATATCTGCAGCGCCAGAGACCGCCAGCACGAACAGCGAAAGCACAAGGTGGGTGGACAGCCCAAACACCAGCATGCACAGGCCGTAGACCGCCACCGACCACAGCAGCTTGTGGCCCACCCGCTGGTTCATGGACCAGCGCGTCAAGGCCAGCGACATCAGCAAGGCACCGACGGCCGGCGCCGCCCGCAGCAGCCCCAGCCCCCAAGGGCCGACCTGCAAAATATCTTTGGCAAAAATCGGCAGCAAGGCGGTGGCCCCACCCAACAGCACCGCAAACAGGTCCAGCGACACCGCGCCCAGCAGCAGCTTGCTGCGCCACACAAAGGTCAGGCCCGCCATCACACTGCTCAGGGTGACCGGCTCATGCGCAGGGGGCACATGCCGGTACCGCAAGCTCAGCGCCAGCAGCGAGGCCAGCAGCAGCAAAGCCAAGCACAGGCCGTAGACGGCCACAGCGCCGGCGACAAACACCAGACCGCCCAGGGCCGGCCCGCCGATCACCGCCACCTCGGTGCCGGCCGAATTGAAGGCGGTGGCGCGCGGCAGCATGGCCGGGGGCACCAGCAGCGGCGCCAGCGCCTGCTGAGCCGGCATCTGAAAAGCACGCGCCAGCCCCAGCAGCAGCGAGACGCCGAGCAGCAGATCGCGCGAGAGCCAGTGCTCAGCCTGCCCCCAGCCCGAGGTGGCTGCCACCAGCACCAGTGCGGCCACCGCCTGCGCCAGCAGGCACAAGGCGATGATGCGGCCACGGTGCAAGCGGTCAGCCGCGTGGCCTGCGACCAGGGTGAACATCAAAGCGGGCGCGAACTGATACAGGCCCACCAGACCCAAGTCCCAAGCGCTATTGGTCAGCTCATACATCTGCCAGCCCACGGCCACCATCAGCATCTGCTGGGCGGCAGTACTAGAGAGACGGGCGAACCACATGCGCAGGTAGTCACCAAGGCGGAAAAGGTCGCGCAGGCTGTGCGTATCAGACATGGGGCGCAACTGTAACAGCGCGCCCCGACCACCCAGTCCTGCAGCTACCGATAATCGCCGGCCATGACCGAGCCCCGCCACGCGCTGGAACCGCGCCTGCTCCACCTTGATGACGACCTGCTGGTGCTCGAAAAACCCGCTGGCATGCTGTCGGTGCCGGGGCGCGGTCCCGACAAGCAAGATTGCCTGAGCCGCTGGGCCCAGGCCCAAGTGCCTGGGGCAATGGTGGTGCACAGGCTGGACATGGCCACCTCGGGCCTAATACTCATGGCCCGCCATGCGCTCAGCCAACGCCTGCTGGGCCACGCTTTTGAGCAGCGCCTCATCGCCAAGCAGTACACAGCGGTGGTGGAGGGCCAGATGGCCGATGGGGACGATTGGCAGACCATCGACCTGCCGCTGGCCGCCGACTGGCCGCGCCGACCTCTGCAAAAAGTCGATGTACTGCACGGCAAGCCCAGCCTGACCCGCTGGCGGGTGCTCGAGCGCAGTGCGAGCCAAACCCGGCTGCTGCTCGAGCCCCTGACAGGGCGATCGCACCAGCTGCGGGTCCATCTGCAAGCCCTGGGCCACCCCATCGTGGGCGATGCGCTCTACGGTGCGTCCAGCCCGCGGGGGGAGGCGCCTGCGGCCCGCTTGCTGCTGCATGCCAGCAGCCTGAGCTTGCGCCATCCCATCCAGGCGCTGCCGCTGCGCTTTGACAGCCCCGCCCCCTTCTGAACAGCCCGGCTGTGGCAATCCTGTTCCAATGGTGGTTTTGTTTCGGAGCTCCCCATGGCATTGAAGGCCACCATCTACAAAGCACAGCTGCAGATTGCGGACATGGACCGTCATCTGTATGCCGACCATGCGGTGACCATCGCCCGCCACCCTTCGGAGACCGATGAGCGCATGATGGTTCGCCTGCTGGCCTTTGCCCTGAATGTGGCGCCCGATGACAAGGCGGGCCAGCTCGAATTTGCCAAAGACCTGTGGGACGTTGACGAAGCGGCGCTCTGGCACCGCGACTACACCGACGCGCTGCTGCACTGGATCGATGTGGGCCAGCCCGACGACAAGCGCCTGATGCGAGCGGCCGGCCGCTCGGCGCGGGTGAGCGTCTACAGCCATGCCAGCAGCACAGCAGTTTGGTGGAAAGGGCTGGAGACCAAGATCACCCGGGCCGACAACATCAGTGTCTGGCAGATCGAGGCTGAGCAAAGCCAGGGCTTGGCCCGTCTGACCGAGCGCAGCATGCAGCTGCAGCTGACCATCCAGGACGGCGGCATCTGGGTCGGCAATGGCAAGGCCAGCGTCGAGATCACGCCGCAGCGCCTGCGCTGAGCGCCCGTGGGCAAACACGGCTCAGCCAGCCCGCCAAAAAGCGACAGCGCGCAGGCCCAGGCTCCCGGATAATCCGGCGCCCACCCTTGCGTTCCTAAGAATTGACCTTTGGACGGACCTCACCATGCACCATCGCCGCTCCACCCTCATGCACAGCGCCCTGGCCTCGGCGCTGTGCCTGGCCAGCCTGGCCGGCAGCGGCCTGGCTCAGGCCCAGATGAGTCCCGACGAAGGTCCGGGTGATGGCCCAACCCAGACCCTGCGCGAAGTGGTCATCACCACCCGCCGCTCGCTCGAAGAGCGCTTTCAGGCCACCGGCTCGCTGGTGGTGGTGGACCGCCAGGACATCGAGCAGATGGGCGTCGACAGCACCGAAGACGTGCTGCGCCGCCTGCCGGGCCTGCAGGTCACCACGGGCGCCAACGGCAACCTTGAAATCCGCATGCGCGGGCTCGACAGCAGCGCCACCCGGGTGATGATCGACGGTCAGCGTTCTGCAGGCCGGGCCCAATTGCCGATCGACCAGTTGCCGGCCGATCTGATCGAGCGCA
>JBAXEN010000073.1:0-14935 GCA_037140415.1 Betaproteobacteria bacterium
GGCTGTCTGAGGAGCCCAGCAAATAGCGCATTTCTCCAATGAAGAGGGGGACTTTTTCAGGGTCGGCGCCAGGCCTGAAAAAACCAATCAAACAGTGCCGGAAAAGCCTGGCATGGCCTTTGCATCTACCTGCTCATTCGATGTCCCCGGCAATTTTTGTCCGACGACTTTTTGACACTTTGAACAGGAGTTTCTCGATGAGCCAGCTCAGCCAAGCCTTGATGTCCGAAGCCACTTTAGGGCGGATGTTGAGTGACCGTGAGGTCTCCCGCTTTTCTGCCCAGGAAATCCGCGAGGCGATTGCCGATCTGGTGATCCAGGAGCGAATGGACCTGGCCAGCGCCTTGGGCGATGCAGGCATCAGCCTGTATCCGGACAGCGAAGACATGCTGGCCATGTCGGCATTGCTGGCCGAGTCGCGCCAGGATTGGACATTTGCTGAGGAGATGCTGGCCAAGCTGCTGCTCAAGCAAGGCGGCCAGGCCCCGGTAGCCAGCTGGCAGCACTACATCCGTGTGCTGCGCTGCCTGTGCGAATGGCAATCGGCCCTGATGATCGCCGAGCGCGCGCTCGAGTTTTACCCTGGTCACACAGCGCTGCTGAGCGAGTTGTACTCCCTCAAAGCTCAGATCGGTGATGCCCAGCCCATGCCCTCCAGCGATACCCGGCACTGAACGCCGAGCCGCACTACACGCACCCCATTTTTAGAGGAGTCATCCCATGACTGTCATTAATACCAACGTCAAATCGTTGATCTCGCAAAATGCCCTGAGCAAGAACAACCGCGCTCTGTCGGTGGCGATGGAGCAGTTGTCAACAGGCAAGCGGATCAATTCGGCCAAGGACGACGCGGCCGGTCTGGCGATCTCCTCGCGGATGACCTCTCAGATTCGGGGCCTGGATCAGGCGGTGCGTAACGGCAACGATGGCATCTCGATGCTGCAAACGGCTGAGGGCGCCTTGATTGAGGTGACCAATATGCTGCAGCGCATGCGTGAGCTGTCGGTGCAGGCGGCCAACGACACCTACGCCCCACAAGACCGTGGCTATCTGAATCAGGAATACCAGCAGCTCAAGGACGAGGTCTACCGCGTCACCCGCGCCACCCAGTGGAACGGCATGAACATTTTGGATGGATCCTTCCAGGGCGATGAAGGGGTGGCTGGCAAGTTTGCCTTCCAGATCGGCGCCAATGAAGGCCAGACCGTCACTCATACCCTGGGTGATATCGGATACCGCAAGGCCGAGGTCGCTACCGAGGTGACGACGGCTGGCGTTGCAGATCCGAACGGATCTGCCGAAACGGGCAAGGTCACGCTGTCCGGAGACTATGCGGCTGGCGATATCGTTAGCCTCGACTTTGGGGGCGTTGCATCAGACTACACCGTGCTTGCGGCCGACGTGGTCGATGGCGATAGCGCAGCCACCTTGGCCAACATCGCCAGCAACATCACCTTGCCCAACACCATTACAGGAACTGTGTCGGGAGCAGTCATCACTTATGCGGGCGTCGCTAGCGGTCCCCTGTCGGGTACCGTCAGTCGCACCGTCGTCGGCGATGAAGCCGCTCTGGCCGGCATCCAGGACCTGGACATTGCGACGACGCCCAAGGCCAGCGAATCCCTGGCGGCTTTGGACATCGGCATCAACACCATCAACAGCGCGCGTGCCGACATCGGCGCCATGATCAACCGTCTGACCTATGCGGTGGACAACCTGACCAATGTGTCGCAGTACACCAGTGCGTCGCGAAGCACGATTCAGGATGCCGACTACGCCAAGGCCAGCTCGGAGCTGGCGCGCACCCAGATCATCCAGCAGGCTGCGACCGCTGTGCTGGCCCAGGCCAACCAACAGACGCAGACGGTGCTCAAGCTGCTGCAGTAATTGCTTGAGCCTGCTCAAAGGGCATCCATTTGCGCGCTATGAACGAAGCGAAAATTCCAGCAGAGCGCGGCCCCAACTGCTTCGATTGCCGGCACTTTGCCGTCAGCTGGGATCCAGCCCTGCCGTATTCCTGCCGCCTCATGGGCTTCAAGTCCCGTGCCCTGCCGGCCATTGAAGTGCTGCGCGCTGACGGCGTGTTTTGCCAGGGCTATGCGCCCAAGCCCGGGTCTGCACCCGCTGCAGCGCCCGCAGTTGATCGAGCGCAGCCCTCGCTGCGTGTGGGCAGCGATCATCTCTTCTCAAAGTATTGCTAGGCATTGAGCTGCGGCAGCCCGCGGCTTGGCTCCGGTCGCAGCTCCCACCCCCATCTCGATGCTCTGCTTGATTTCGTAGGAGCGCCGCCCCGGCGCGATGCAGCCTTTGAACGGTTTTAGCTGCTTGATCGACCGCCCCATCGCTGCGAGGGCGCAGCACCCACACCCGGCCCAACGCGCTGCTTGATTTTGTAGGAGCGCCGCCTCGGCGCGATGCGGCCTTTGAACGGTTTTAGCTGCTTGATCGACCGCCCCATCGCTGCGAGGGCGCAGCACCCACACCCGGCCCAACGCGCTGCTTGATTTTGTAGGAGCGCCGCCTCGGCGCGATGCGGCCTTTGAACGTTTCCATGGCTTGATCGAGCGCCGCATCGATGCGAGGGCGCAGATCCCACCGCCATCTCGATGCTCTGCTTGATTTTGTAGGAGCGCCGCCTCGGCGCGATGTGGCCTCCAAAAGGCCGGCCTTTCCCTTAAAGCGGCAGCGGCAAGCTGTCGGGATTCCGTCGGATTGCCGCTTTGCCGCAGGGCGGAAGGGTATTGCCGCAGGTGGCACAGACCTTGCACATCAGGACGCATCTGTCGACTTTAAGGTCACCTGTCATGAGCAATTCACCGATCACCCAACAGCTGCTGTGGCTCGATCCCTTCCGGAGCTTGAGCGGTCCCGAGCAGGCCCAGCTGGCCGCCGCAGGCCTGGTGGCACAGGCCGTGGCTACGCTGGATGAGCTGCGCCAACTTTTGCCCCTGGCCGATCTGATTGCTCTGCGCCTTGAAGGCAGCACAGCCTTGCTGACCGAGGTCAAGGCCTTGCTGGCCGCCGATGCGTCGGCCCTTCCCATCATTTGCCGCGTCGAGCGGCGTGACTTGGAGTTGACGGTGGCCGCCATGCGTGCCGGCGCTGTCCATGTGATTGCCGCCGACGAGTTTGCCGCGCCCGCCTGGCAGGCGGCCAGCCCGCGTGTGCCCAATGCACCAGCGGCTGCGCAGGTGCTGGCCAAGGTATCGGCTCCGCGTACGGTGGTCTATGTGGATGCGGCCAGCCGTCATCTGCTGGCGCTGGCTCAGCGCGTGGCCAAAGCGCCGGTCAGTGTCCTGATTGAAGGTCCCACCGGCGCCGGCAAAGAGGTGCTGGCTCGGGTGGTGCATGAGTCGTCCGAGCGGGCGCGTGGTCCTTTCGTGGCCCTCAATTGCGCAGCCTTGCCGGATCACCTGATTGAGGACATGCTGTTCGGCCACGAGAAGGGCGCTTTTACGGGCGCGGTCAAGGAGCACCGCGGTCTGTTTGAGCAGGCCCAGGGCGGCACCATCTTCCTTGACGAGATAGCCGAGATGCCGATGCACCTGCAGACCAAGTTGCTGCGCGTGCTGCAGGAGCGCCAGCTGGTGCGCCTGGGCGGTGAGCGCGCGATCGAGCTCGACGTGCGGGTGCTGGCGGCCACCAACAAGGACCTGCGTGTGGCCATGGCCCAGCGCGAGTTTCGTGAAGACCTCTACTTCCGGCTGTCGACGTTCAAACTGCGCGTGCCTGCGCTGCGCGATCGGCCGGGCGACATCCTGCCGCTGGTGGCCCGCCTGCTGGCCCGCCATGCCCAGGACGGCCGGGTGCTGGCGGTCAACCCGCAAGCGCAGGCCTGCCTGCAGGCCCACCGGTGGCCCGGCAATGTGCGTGAGCTGGAGAACGTGGTGCTGCGCGCCGTGGTGCTGTGTACCGGCGACGTGATCACGCCGGCCCATTTGATGTTTGACGAACCCGCAGATATGCAGATGCCGGCTGCAGTTGAGGCTGCGCTGCCGAGCGTGCAGCCAGAGCCGGTGGCGGCGGTGGTGCCCGCCCAGGCACCCCATCCGGCCCCATCGAGCTGGCCCGCCAGCGGCATGGGCCAGGCGGCCTTCGAACCCCAGCCCCTGGCTGCGCCTTGGTCGGTCGCAGCTGCTGTGCCGCAAGTCAGCGAGCCCGCCCCGGTGGCCGAGCCTGCCAGTTTGCAGCAGGCGGTGCAGATCAACGAGCACCAGCTGATTTTGGCGGCCATTCAAAGCACCCTGAGCCGAATGGACGCAGCCCGCAAGTTGGGCATCAGCCCGCGCACCTTGCGCTACAAGATGGCCAAGCTGCGTGTCAGCGGCATGGCCCTCGAGGCTTGATCGCAGGAGCTTGCCATGATTGAAAAAGCCACCTCGAACGCCAACATCCAGTCCATGCTGGCCACCCTGCGCGCCCACCAGGCGCAGGCTGCCGGCGGCGCCCAGGCGCTGGAGGCACCAGCGACGCCGAAGGCTGACTTTGGGGATTCTGTCAAAGCATTGCTCAACCAGGTCAATGAGGCCCAGAGCAAGTCGCGTGAGATGTCCGAGGCCTACGAGCGCGGCGAAGATGTGCCCTTGACCGACGTGGTGCTGGCCATGCAAAAGTCCTCCCTGAGCTTTGAAGCGACCTTGCAGGTTCGCAACAAGGTGCTCAAGGCCTACGAAGAAATTCTCAACATGCCAGTGTGAGCCCTGTTGCCCACTGAAGAACGCTGAAAAGATTCCTGACCATGGCCACCTCTGCAACCGCTACCGCCCCCATGCCCGGCATGGCCGCGCCCGCACCGACCGCGGGTGCCTTGACCACCACCGGGTCGAACGCATCTGCCACCAACGTGGCCACCTCCCAGAGCGGTCTGGTCGGCCGCCTGTTTGCCACCGATGGGCCGTTTGGTCCGCTGCGTCAAGTGGTGGATCAGCCCGCGGTCAAGAAGGCCCTGCCGTTCTTGATCGTGGCGGTCATCGTCATGCTGTTCGTGGCCATTTACCTGGCCATCAACGCACCGACCTACCGATCAATCACCGCGGGCATGAGCGAGGCCGATACCCAGGCGGCGATGGAAGCGCTCAAAGGCACCGACTTCAAACCGGTGCTCGACCCCAACACCGGTCAGGTGACGGTGCCCAGCCAGCGCTTCCATGAGGCGCGCATTCTCTTGGCCTCCAAGGGCATCCCAAAGTCGGCACCCACCGGGCTGGAGTCGCTCAAAGACCAGTCGGCCATGACCACCAGCCAGTTCATGGAGCAGGTGCGCTATGTGGCCGCGATGGAGCAGGAGTTGGCGCGCAGCATCATGGCCATCCAGGCGGTGCAGACTGCCCGTGTGCATTTGGCCATGCCTAAGCAGTCGGCCTTTGTGCGCGACCGCACGCCGCCCAAGGCATCGGTGGTGGTGACGCCCCATCCCGGCCGGATCATGACGCCGCAGCAGGTGCAGGCCATTGTCAATTTGGTCGCCTCCAGCGTGCCGATGCTCACGCCTGAGCATGTGTCGGTGGTAGACAGCCAGGGCAAGCTGATCACCGAATCGGCCGACCTCAAGCCACTGGGGCTTACCTCAGCCCAGGCCGACCACAAGAGCAAGATGGAAGAATTGCTGCGTCAGCGCGTCAACGATTTGCTCACCCCCATCGCGGGTGAGTCCAATGTGCGCTCGCAGGTTAATTTGTCGCTCGATTTCAGCCAGTCCGAGACCACCACTGAAAATTTTGACAACCGCGACAAGGGTCCCAAGACCCGTTCCGAAGTGCTGGCCGAAGAACGCAATGCGTCCAAAGACGCCATGGGCGTGCCCGGCGCGCTGTCCAACACCCCGCCGGCTGCACCGACCTCGTCGACCAACAGCTCGGTCAGCACCCCCGCTGCCGGCCAGGAGCGCAATGTCACCTCGCAGCGCCAGAGCCGCAACTATGAGCTTGACCGCTCGGTGCGTCATGTGCGCAGCGCCACTGGCACGGTGGAGCGTTTGACGGTGGCCGTGGTTCTCAACGAGCGGGCGCCCACGGTCGGCCCCAAAAATGACAAGGGCGAGTCGCCTGAGCCCCAGCCTAACCCCTACAAGCCCGAGGAATTGGAGCGCATGCAAAATCTGGTGCGCAGCGTGGTGGGCTACAACGAGGCCCGGGGCGACGTGGTCACCGTGGTGGCGGCCAAATTTGAGCCCGAGTCGCAGCCCGACTACAGCGTGGTCTGGTACAAGGACGAGAGCGTGATGAGCAGCCTCAAGAGTGGTTTGCTGGGGCTCGCTTTCGTGCTCTTCCTGTTGCTGGTGGTCCGCCCGGCGGTCATGCATACGATCAACAGCGACAAACAGGCTCAGGAGGCTGCTGCCCTGGCCCTGGCCAAGCCCTTGCCCGATGGTGAGCTGACGGCCGATGAAATCAATGCCATTCAGCTGGGCGAGGGCGAAACCCTCGAGCAGCTCAAGGCCAAACTCAAGCCCAAGAAGTCGACGATTTCCATGGAGATGCTCGATACCGCCAATTCTTACGACGACAAGGTGGCGCTGGTGCGCATGATCGTCGCCGAGGATTCGGCGCGGGTGGCCGGCGTGCTCAAAAACATGATCAAGGCCGGCTAAGGCCTGCCGATAAGGGAGATCATCATGGCAGACGAAGTTAAAGACGCCAAGGCCCAGGAATTGCAGCTGGCCCTCGAAAAAGAGCTGGGTATGCTCAGCGGCACCCAACGCGCCGCTGTGCTGATGCTGCTGCTGGGCGAGCAGCAGGCGGCCGAGATCATTCGCTACCTCAACCCCAAGGAGGTCCAGGCGCTGGGCGCTGCCATGGTGTCGGTGGCCGATCTGTCGCAAGAGGCCGTCAATGCGGTGCTCGATGAATTCGTGGCCACCATCAAGAAGCAAACCAACCTGGGCTTGGGCACCACCGACTATGTGGAAAAGGTGCTCAAGCGCGCATTGGGCGACGACAAGGCCGCATCGGTGCTCAATCGCATCATGCCGGGCCAAAGCACCAAGGGCCTCGACATCCTGTCCTGGATGGACGCGCGCTCGATTGCCGAGATGATTTTTGGCGAGCATCCGCAGGTCATCGCCATTATTTTGTCGGTGCTCGAGCACCAGGTGGCGGCCGATGTGCTGACTTATCTGCCCGATGAATCGCGGCCCGAGATCATGCAGCGGGTGGCCAGTCTCGAGACGGTGCAGCCTTCGGCCATGAGCGAGCTTGAAGCCATCATGAAAAAGCAGTTCTCCAACAATTCCTCGAGCAAGTCCTCGAGTTTTGGGGGCGTCAAGGCGGCCGCGCGCATCATGAACCTGACCAAGACGGAGCTGGAGGCTTCGGTCATGGTGGGCCTGAACAAGCTCGACGCCGACCTGACCCTGCGCATTCAGGACAATATGTTCACTTTCGAGAACCTGACCACCATGGACAACCGGGGTATTCAGGTTCTGATGCGCAATGTCGACACCGACCAGTTGATGATCGCGCTCAAGGGTGCGAGCGACCAGGTCAAGGACAAATTCTTCGGCAATATGTCCGAGCGGGCGCGCAGCATGTTCAAGGACGACATGGACTCCAAGGGCCCGATGCGCATCACCGACGTGGAAGAGGCGCAAAAGAAGATCATGCGTACCGCTCGCAAGCTGGCCGATGCCGGCGAGCTGATGCTCGGTGGAGGCGCCGATTTTGTCTGATGCCCTGCGCAAGGACCGCACGCCCGAGCGCACCGCCCGGGTCTGGCAGTCGGCTGACTTTCAAAATGCCGATCAAGTCGGAGCGGGCTTTCAGCCCAGCGCCTGGCAGGTGGGCAAGGCGGCGCAGTTTTCCCTGCCGTCCCAGAGTTCGCCCGAGCAGGAGCAAGAGGCCTTGCTCGAACTCGCCCAGGAAGAGCAGGCGACGCCCGACGCTGCCATGGCCTTGCCCGCGCCCGCCGCAGCGCTGGTGCTTCCCACCGGGCAATTTAGCCAGGAAGACCTTGAGCAGGCTCGCCTGCAAGCCTACGAGCAGGGCAAGCAGCACGGTCTGCGTGAGGCGCAGGACCAGAGCCGAAACGAGGCCGGCCGCTGGCAACAGGAGGCTGGCGCGCGCATGCAAGCGCTCGAGCGCGGTGTGTGGGAATTGATGCAGTCCAGCGAGCGCATGTATGAGCCGCTCAAGCGCTTGGCGCTGCATCTGGCCGAACAGTTGGTGATTGGCGAATTGGCGGTCTCGGCTCAGTCCATCGAGAGGCTGGTGCGGCGCTGCGTGGAAGAACTGGACGCTCAGCGTGGTGTTCCGGTGTTGGTGGAATTGCATCCGGATGATCTGGCGGCCATGCAAGCCCTGATGAAGTCATTGACCCCCGAGGGCGTCGAGGCGAGTGACTCGGCCAAGCTCGACCCTGCTTGGGTGTTGCAGGGCAACGCGTCCCTCATGCCGGGCAGTGTCAGGGCCAGCGCCAATGATGCGGTGGTGTCTGATTTGATTGAGCACCGCCTGGAATCTCTGGCCCGTCAGTTGCTGGTTTCCCCGGTTCGGGCTGGCGATCAGTCGGCATTGCGCAGCGACCGGGTGGCCGCGCGGCGTGCCGATGTGACCCAAGTGCTTGACGCCCAGCCCCGCATGGCCCCCACGCCCCGCAGCAGCCGATTTGGACCGGTCATTGACGCTCAGGCGACCACCGTCGATGTGCCCGGCACCGATGTCAGCCTGTCCGGCCCGCTGCCCGACGATCTGGAGCCGGAGTCGGCCCCATGAGCTGTGCAAGAGCCGCTCGTGGGAGCGCCGCCTCCGCGCGATGCAGAGCTCGATCGGGCGCAGCATCGCCGCAAGAGCGCGGCTCCCCCATGCCCCGCCTACGCACAGCGCTATCCCTGCGGGAGCGCCGCCTCGGCGTGATCGGCTCCTGTCTAAAACCTGCTGCCGCCCTGACCCAGAAGTTGCACCATGGTTGATTTCGCCGAAGACGTGGAACGCAGCCTGGCCAGCATTCGGGCGCCCCGGCCTGAGCGCTGCGGCACCTTGGTGCGCCTGGTGGGCCTGCGCCTGGAAGCGCGCGGCATCATGGCGCCCATAGGCACCTGTTGTGAGGTGCGCGGCCGCGACGGCCAGCGCATTGAAGCCGAGGTGGTTGGCTTTCAGGACAAGACCTTGTTTCTCATGCCCTTCACCGAGCCGGTGGGCATAGGCCCAGGCGCGTCTGTGCGGATCATGCCCGGGGCCGGGCAGGTGTGCCTGGGCCATGAATTGCTGGGCCGGGTGATCGATGGCCGAGGCGAGCCGCTCGACGGCCTGCCGCCGCCCAAGTGCGATACCCATTTGTCCATGCTGGGCCTGCCGGTCAACCCGATGGAGCGCGGCCCGATCAACCGGGTGCTCGATGTGGGCGTCAAGGCCATCAACGGCCTGCTCACCTTGGGTCGGGGGCAGCGCATCGGACTGGTGGCCGGTTCGGGCGTTGGCAAAAGCGTCTTGCTGGGCATGCTCACCCGTTTTACCGAAGCCGATGTGGTGGTCATTGGCTTGATCGGCGAGCGCGGCCGTGAGGTGCAAGCCTTCATCCAGGAGACTCTCGGCCCTGAGGGTTTGACCAAGGCGGTGGTGGTGGCCTCGCCCGCCAACGTGTCGCCCGTATTGCGCCTGAAAGCGGCGCAAATGACACACCTGATTGCCGAATACTTTCGCGACCAGGGCAAGGATGTCTTGATGCTGGTCGACAGCCTGACCCGGGTGGCGCATGCGCAGCGCGAGGTGGGCTTGGCCATTGGCGAGCCGCCGACGGCCAAAGGCTATCCGCCTTCGGTGTTCGCCCTGTTGCCCAATTTGATCGAGCGCGCTGGACCGGGCCGTCACGGCCATGGGTCGATCACCGCCATCTACACGGTGCTGGCCGAAGGCGACGATGCGCAAGACCCCATCGTAGATATTGCGCGGGCCTCGCTGGACGGGCAGGTGATGCTCTCGCGCAAGCTCGCCGATGCAGCTCACTATCCGGCCATTGACCTCAATGGCTCGATCTCCCGGCTGATGCAGTCGCTGCTGGTGCCCGATGAACTCAAGACGGCCAACCGCTTTCGCCGCCTGTGGTCGCTGTACCAACAAAACCTGGATTTGATTCAGGTGGGGGCCTACGAGGCCGGGAGCAACCTCGAGCTCGACGAAGCCATCCGGCTGCGGCCAGCCATGGAAAACTTTTTGCGCCAGGACATGCACCTGGGCGAAGAAGAAGGCGCCACCCGCGATGGCTTGCGCCGCCTGATGATGGGCCAGTAAGGCCCGATGAACCGAAAGAAAGTTTGCCATGAATCAAGTCCGTAGCTGCTGGGGCGTCCTGCTGAACAAGGCGCAAGAGGAGGTCACACGCGTCCAGTGCGAGCTGCAGCAGTTGCGCGAGCGCATGCAAAGCCTGCAAGCGAGCGCACAGCGGCTGCAGCAGCTGCATCAGGACTACCTGCGACCGCCGCAGCCCGGCGAGGTGAGTACCGGCATGCTCGAAACGCTCAACCGCCGACAGTTTGCTGATCAGCTCCTGGTCTTGATCGATCGGGTCGAGCGCGACAAGGCTCAGGTCGAGCAGGTCATTGCCCAGGCCAGGGCGCGCCTTTTGACGGCCGAGCGTGAGCGGATGAAGATGCAAGCTTTGGTCGATCAGGATGCGCAGCAGGTCAAGGCGAGCAAGCAGCAGCGCGAGCAGCGCCAACTCGATGAGCTGGGCACGCTGCGCTACAACCTCGGGGGCAGTGTGTGAACCCTTCGGGAGGACTGCCCTGGCACTGGCGCGCCTGGCGGTCCCAGGGGCGCTGGCGCGGCGCCCGTGAGCAGATCGAGCAGTGGTTGGCCAGCGTCAACCCGGCTCGCAGCGAGCTTCTGGTGCTCGGTGCCAGCGCGGGCTGGATGCTGCCTGCCGCCTGGTTGGCACGATTCGAGCGTGTGGACCTGTGGGACATCGACCCCTGGGCGCCCTGGCTTTTCAACAGACGCCATGGCGCAGCCCTGAAGGCAGCCGGGGTGCGCTGGACCTATCACCGCGCTGACGCCCTGGCCAACTTGCCAGCCCTGCTGGCCAGCCATCCGCAGGCTGCGGTGTACTGTGACAACCTGCTGGGCCAGCTGCGCTTTCATGCGCCGGCCGGTCAGGCTGGGGTCGAGGAGGTCGAGCAGCGCTTGGCCGCCATCACTCGTATCTTGCAAGGCCGGGAATGGGGCAGCGTGCATGACCTGCTGTCGGGACCGGCCTTGGGGCCGCCGAGCGAGCCGCCGGCCATGCGCCGTCGCCGACGCAAAGATGCCGGCCCACCTGCATCGGACCCCTGGTTGCGCAGCCTCCTGCCCTCTGGGCCCTGGCTGGACCACCTCACCGACCGCACCTTTCCTGTGGGTACTGCGGTACACGACATTGCCTGGCCCTTCAAGCCAGGCTATTGGCATTGGCTGCAGGCCGGCTGGGTCCATGCACCGGCTCCTAAAATTTCACCATGAATCCCACGTCCCTGGTCCCTCGGTTTTTTGATGCGCTCGCTGCAGTCGCCTTGGGCGCTGTGCTGTCCGCTTGCGGGGGTGGGGGCGGGGGCGGGGGTGAAAAAGGGCCAGATCCTCTGACCCAGCTTGCGGTCACCCGGCTGCAGGCCGGCTTGTTTGCCGATGCGCTGGCCTTGACACCAAGCTATCCCGAGACGGTGGCCATGCTGACGGCCGATCAGCGATGGTGGGCTGTGCGGCGCGACAGCGCCAGCAGCGCCTCCATTTTCTCTGGCGAGCTGAGTCAAGACGGACGCGGCGCTGGCTCTATCGCCGCCGTCAAGGGCTTTATGGGCAGCCGGCTCAGGTCAGGCTCTGCGGCCATGAGCTCGGTCTCTGAGCAAGGCCTGAGCGGCCGAATTTCTTTGGCCGCCGAGCCCAGCGGCTCACCGCCTTTGTCGGCCCAGGCAGTGGATGTTGCGGTGAGTAAGCCGGCTGCAGCGATTTACAGCGCGGCAGCTTCTGCTGACGTGTCTGCCTTGAACGGCGCCTGGGTGGGGACCTGGATCGACGGAGCCAACTCAGCGCTGGTGACCCTGAACTTCAACGCCGGCTCGGTTTCTTTGCCGACCGGCGGCGTTCTCAATTGCCAGTTGACCAGCGCGTCCGTCGTGACCGCGGAGCCCGGGGTTCATCTCTACCGGATAGCTCTGGCTTTTCAACCAGGTCTGGCCACCTGTATACGCAGCGACCAACTGGTGGTGCGGGTGCTCAGCGGTGTATTGGCCGTTTACGCTTTGCCGGCTGGGCGCCAGCGCCTGGATTTGCTGGCCATTGATGCGTCCGGCTCTGGAATTGTCTTTCGCGCCGAGCGCTGATAGGCCTCAAGTTTTACCCCACCGATCCGACTTTGAACGACCAACCTTGGTGTCCTGACCCATGAAGCGCACTCTCTTTGACCTCCTGCTCGTCATCGCCCTGGGCGCTGCCGCGGCCTTTGGCTGGATGCGCTACCAAGCTGGCGCTGGCGTGGCGGCCCAGGTGGCCGAGCTCACCCCCAAGACGGTGGACGCAGTCACCAAGTTGGCTGAAGCAGAGAAGTCCCTGGAGGAGTTGCAGGAGCAACTGACTCCGCTGCGCGAGCAGGCCGAACAATTGACGGCCTACCGATCGGCCTTCGCCAATGGCGAAGCGCTGCGCGATTTAGAGACGGTCTATAAAAAGGAAAAAGGCCCGCTCCGCCCGGAGCGCCAGCTTGGCCTGGGCACGCTGCGGCTTTTGACCAAGGGCGAGGCCGACCCGGCCGCAGTGGACGCCTTCAAGAAGGCGCTCGATACGGCCGATTGGGGCACACGCAAGCAAGTGATCTGCGCCGCTCAAAATGCGCTGGCTTCGGCCGGACAAAAAATCGAGGTGCTTTCGAGTTGCCAGAATCAGCAGGCGCAGGCCAAGTCGGACAAGGCCGAAGCCAAGCCGGCCGATGCCCATGCGCCCGCTGCGGGGGCCAAGGCCGAGGATTCCCACGCTCAGGACGCTCATGCGGGCAAGCCGGCGCACGACGACAAAACCGCGGCCGAACGGCGGCTGGAAGAGGCCGCTGGCAAAAAGAAGGATGCCAAAGCGCCCAGCACCCTGCCACCCTGGGCCTACGAGGGGCCCTTGGGGCCCGAAAGCTGGGGTGAGCGTTATGCCATGTGTGGGCGTGGGCGCAACCAGTCGCCGATCAACCTGGCCGGCCCGCTGCTGCGCGTCAAATACGAGTTGATTCAGGATTTCCGGGCGGGCCCGCTGGCCATCGTCAACGACGGTAAGACCTGGCAGGTCAATGTGGCACCGGGCAGCAAAATGCGCATTGACAGCATGCCTTACGATCTGATCAGCCTGACCTTCCAGCGCCCGAGCGGCGAGCAAATTGATGGCAAGTCTTTCCCCATGGGCATACACATGCTGCACCGGGATAAATCGGGCAAGCTGGTGACGGTGGTGGTGCTGGTGCGCGAAGGCAACGAGAACCCCGGCATCAAACTCTTGTGGAGCCATGCGCCGGCCAAGGAGGGCCCCGAGATTCAGCCCGAAGGGGTGACCTTCAACCCGGCCAATTTGTTGCCGCGCGAGCTCAATTTCTTAACCTACGACGGCTCCCTGACCGCGCCGCCCTGCTCCGAGAACATGCGTTACTTCGTGCTCAAAGAGCCCATCAATATTTCGCGCGAGCAGCTCATGCAGTACCCCTTCAAGATCAGCTCGCGCCCGGTGCAGCCGCAAAACGGCCGGCCCATTGCTTCCAACTGAGTGGGGCCCGCGCCATGAAACGTCTTTTTCTCGAACTGTTCCTCTTTATCGCTGCCGCGGTCGCGGCGGCTTACGCTTGGCACTTGCACGGTAAGGTGGCGACAGATACTGCCAAGGTTCAAACCATGACCGAGCGGGGTGAAGGGGCCGAAAAGAAGCTCGAGGAAGTCAGCCAAGCCCTCGAGACTGCCAACAAGGAACTCGCGCCGCTGCGTTTGCAGGCCCAGCAGCTCAGCGCGGTGCGCGCCGCCTTGAGCAATGGCGTCACGGTCAAGGATTTGGAAGCCGCTTACGCCAAGGAAAAGAACCTCAGCCCCGAGCGGCACCTGGGGGTGGGGGTGATGCGCCTGCTCTCCAGCGGTCAGGCCGACGAGGCGACGGTGGAGTCTCTGAAAAAAGCCCTGGCTGCCGCCGACTGGGGCAGCCGCAAGCAGGTGATTTGCGCTGCGCAAAACGCGCTGGCTTTGGGCGGGCAAAAGGTGGAGGTGTTGGCCGAATGCAAGCCCGAGCCGCCGAAACCGGCGACCCAGGAAGCGGCCAAGGAAGCGCCTAAGGAAGCGGCTGAGAAGAAGTAGCCCCCTGGGCTTTGACTGCGCCGCACCGCTGCGAGGGCGCCCTTCCCCCATGCCCCCGGGGCTGTGCTGAGTGGGTGAGAGCGCCGCCTCTGCGCGATGGGGCTTTTGAAAAATAGCTTGCCGCGCCAGACCACCTTGGGGGTGCAGATCCTTTATCCTTGTGGACCCGAAGAACAAGGAGCACCCTATGAGCTGGCCGGTGATGGTGTTTGACATCGAGTCCATTCCCGATATCGCGGGCTTGCGCGCGCTCGGGCTGGCGCAGGGGGACGACGACGCTCAGGCCTATGCCGGCTGGGCGGCCCAGCGGGCGGCCGACGGTAAGAGTGATTTTGCGCCGCTGCATTTGCAGCGGGTGCTGGTGATCTCTTGTGTGTTTCGCAATGCCGAGGGCTTGCGCATCCATTCCTTCGTCGACCGCGAGACCGAGGGGCATAGCCAGGAAGGCAAGATCATTCAGACTTTTTTCAACACCGTTGAAAAGCATGTGCCGCAGCTGGTGAGCTGGAACGGCAGTGGTTTTGACCTGCCGGTGCTGCATTACCGCGGCCTCAAGCACGGCGTGGTGGCGAGCAAGTATTGGGACATGGGCGAGGGCGGCGACCATGACAGCCGCGAGTTCAAGTGGAACAACTACATCAGCCGCTATCACATGCGCCA
>JBAXEN010000074.1:0-14567 GCA_037140415.1 Betaproteobacteria bacterium
CCTCCCCCAAAGGGGGAGGGAGCCAATCGGGGTCATGCTCCGAATTCCATCCAGATCATCAACGCCCGCGAGAACAATCTCAAGAGCCTGTCGGTCGACATTCCGCGCGGCAAGTTCAATGTGGTCACCGGCGTTTCGGGCTCGGGCAAGTCCACCCTGGCCTTTGACATCCTGTTCAACGAAGGCCAGCGCCGCTATCTGGAAAGCCTTAACGCCTATGCCCGCTCCATCGTGCAGCCGGCGGGCCGGCCCGAGGTCGATGCGGTCTACGGCATTCCGCCCACCGTGGCGATTGAGCAGCGCCTCTCGCGCGGCGGTCGCAAGTCCACCGTTGGCACCACCACCGAGGTCTGGCACTTCCTGCGCCTGCTGTATGTGAAGCTGGGCATACAGCATTGCGTGAAAGACGACGCAGCCGTCATGCCGCAAAGCAGTGACAGCATTGCCGCCCAGCTGCTCAAAAACTACCGGGGCCAGCATGTGGGCCTGTTGGCGCCCTTGGTCATCAACCGCAAGGGCGTCTATACCGAGCTGGCCGATTGGGCACGCCCGCGTGGCCACACCCATCTGCGGGTCGATGGTGAGTTTTTGCCGACCCGGGGCTTCCCGCGCATCGACCGATTCAAGGAGCACACCATCGAGTTGCCGGTGGCCGATGTGCTGGTGCAGCCCGCGCAGGAGAGCGTGCTGCGCCAGGCGCTCAAGTCCGCGCTGGAGCATGGCAAAGGCGTGGTGCATGTGCTCGCCCCGCTCGACGGGCTCAAGCCGGCCATGGAGTTGGGCCTGCCGACCCGAGGCATCGGCCACATCCACGCTTTCTCCACCAAGCGCGCCTGCCCGGTCTGCGCCACCTCCTACCCCGAGCTCGACCCGCGCCTGTTCTCCTACAACAGCAAGCACGGCTGGTGCCCCGACTGCGTGGGTACCGGTGTGGCGCTGACCAAGGAACAACGCCGCGCGCTCGACGATTCGGTGCGCGACGACGACCACAAAGGCCGCGAACAAAGCTTTGAAGAGCCCGAGATTGATGACGTGCTTGATGCCGTCTGCCCCGGCTGCGCAGGCACGCGGTTGAACAAGCAGGCCAGGGCTGTGCGGCTGCATGGTGCGGGCGGCCAGGCTTGGTCGATCACCGACATTGCGCGCCTGTCCGTCAGCGATGTGCGCGCCTGGGTGCAGGGCCTGCAATTGGTGGGCCGCGAGGCCGACATTGCCCGCGACCTGATTCCCGAGATCAAGAGCCGGCTGGAGTTTCTGGAAGAAGTCGGCCTGGGCTATCTCACGCTGGATAGGGGCGCGCCCACGCTCTCGGGTGGCGAGGCGCAGCGCATTCGCTTGGCCGCGCAGCTGGGCTCCAATCTGCAAGGCGTGTGCTATGTGCTGGATGAGCCCACCATCGGCCTGCACCCGCGCGACAACCAAATATTGCTTGGCGCCCTGGGCAAACTCAGCGAACGTGGCAACACCCTGGTGGTGGTCGAGCACGACGAAGACACCATCCGCCGTGCCGACCACATCATCGACATCGGCCCCGGTGCCGGCAAACGCGGCGGCCGCGTGGTCGCGCAAGGCAGCGCCGCCGACCTGTCCGCTGCCCCCGATTCTCTGACTGGCCGCTACCTGCTGCACGCCATCCGCCACCCTTTGCGCCCCAGGCGCGACACCGACCCTTCTGCCTTACCCCCTCCCCCCCTGGGGGAGGCCATGGGTGGGGGCATCCCCGCACCCACAGCCAAGCCCTTGAGCAAAGCCAAGCAAGCCGCCGCCAAAGCCCAAGCCCTCAAAGACAAGGCCGCCCAAGCCAGCGCCGAGCACAACGCCGCCGCATTGCTCACTCTCCCCTTGGGAGAGGGCAGGGGTGAGGGCGAGGCCTACACGCCGTGGTTGCATGTGCAAGGCGCCAACCTGCACAACCTGCAGGGCGTCAGCGTCAAGGTGCCGCTGTTCCGCCTGGTCGCTGTTACTGGTGTTTCCGGCTCCGGCAAGTCCACTCTGGCCCGCGAGGTGCTGCTGGCCAATGTGCAGGCGGCTGTCGCGCAGCGCTCCACCGCTGCTGGCCGCAAGAAGGACGAAGCCGGCCAGCACCCCGCCTGGACCGGCTGCAGCGCCGTCAGCGGCTACCAAAGCGTGGACCGCGTGCTGGAGGTTGACCAGACCCCCATCGGCAAAACCCCGCGCTCTTGCCCGGCCACCTACATCGGCTTCTGGGACATCATCCGCAAGCTGTTTGCCGATACGCTCGAAGCCAAGGCCCGCGGCTATGCGCCGGGGCGGTTTTCCTTCAACACCGGCGAAGGCCGCTGCCCAACCTGCGAAGGCGCTGGCGTGCGCACCATCGGCATGAGCTTTCTGCCCGATGTGAAGGTGCTGTGCGAAACCTGCCACGGCGCCCGCTTCAACCCCGAGACCCTGGCCGTGACCTGGCGCGGCAAAAGCATAGGCGAGGTGCTGCGCATGGAGGTGGACGAGGCGGTGGAGTTCTTCGCCGCCATGCCCCACATCAGCCACCCGCTGCAACTGCTCAAAGACGTGGGCCTGGGCTACCTCACCCTGGGCCAGCCCTCACCCACGCTCAGCGGCGGCGAGGCGCAGCGCATCAAGCTGGTGACCGAGCTGAGCAAAGTGCGCGACGACATCACCCGCCGCGGCCAGAAAGCCCCGCACACCCTCTACGTGCTGGACGAACCCACGGTGGGCCTGCACATGGCCGACGTGGAAAAACTCATCCATGTGTTGCACCGTCTGGTGGATGCGGGCCACAGCGTGGTGGTGATCGAGCACGACCTGGACCTGATTGCCGAAGCCGACTGGGTGCTGGACCTGGGCCCAGGCGGAGGCGATGCCGGCGGCCGCGTGGTAGCCTCCAGCCCGCCGGAGGAGCTGGTGCGCATGAAGACGGCGACGGGGGTGGCGCTGGCGCCGGTGTTGGCGCGGGGCTTAGGGTGAGGGCTTAGGGCCTGAGGCGCTGCGCTGCTTGCTGGTAGACCGTGTCGTGATCGCGTCGACCAATCGCGATCACGAAGACCACCACCCGATGATCAATGACTTCATAGACCAGGCGGTAGCCCACGTCTCGCAGCTTGATCTTGTAGGTGTTCTTGAGCTCCCCGTGCAGCTTGGCAGAGGCAAGGTGGGGCGTTTGCAGGCGTTTCGCCAGTCGCTTCTTGAAGAAGGACGGGACGGAGTTGTTGAGCCTGCGCCATTCCTTCAGCGCAGCTTCGTGGAACTCCAGTTCATAGGTCTTCAAGCGCCACCTTGACCCGCTTGCCCGCCCGGCGCTGCTTGACGATGTTCGTCAACTCCGCGTCTTCCAGGCGTTCCAGCAAGGCCTCATAAGCCCGGGCCGACAGCAGGTAGGCGGCGGGTTTGTTGTGGTTGAGAACGGCGACTGGCGAGTCACCGGCGTCCTGCAAGATCGCACTGGGATTGCGCCGCAGATCGGTCATGCTGACCGTCGTGTTGGCATAGATGGAGTGGGTGTTTGCCATGAAATTGATGTGCTTTATTTGATGCTTTATTTGGTGCATTTTTAGGACTGCGCCTGAACTTGTCAATCCGACTGTCTCAGGTCTGCGCTTGGGGCGAAAGCGCAGGACGCCGGGTTCGCGCCAGACAGCTCAGCGGCGGCGAGGTTTGCAGGCGGGAGCGTGGTTCTATCGAGCCCGTCGGGGGGACCGGTGCACATCAAGACGGCGACGGCGGGCGCTGGGGCCCGTGTTGGCACGTCAATGGCCAGCTTGTCGGATAAACCAAGTTGGTTAAAAATTAGGTCGGGTAGAAACACACACCCCACTGCAAGCTCTCGGCCGTGAAAGCCCTGGTAGCGCATGGGAAGGTGAGAGCCACTGCCAGTGCCTTCAATGGTGCACGCGAGCTGGGCATCCAGGACTTGGGTGGGATGTGTGCTGTGGTCATGTCTTTGAGCTCCTCCCAGTTTTGCAAGAGCATGACCACACATGCAGATCATCGGATTTGGCAAGACGTGTACCACGCCCATACCGCTGGCGGCGACGGGGTCTACCTCAAACTCACGGTCATCGACGATGTCCTGATTGTTTCGTTCAAGGAGTTGTGACCATGAAATGTCCAAGCTGTGGTGCTGCTGAACTGATCCACGACACCCGAGAACTGCCCTATGTTTACAAGGGCGAACAAACCGCCATTCCCGGTGTCACGGGCGACTTTTGCCCCGCCTGCGGCGAAGTGATCTTGGACCGTGAACACGGCGACCGCTATAGCGACTTGGTAGGCGCGTTTCAGCGTCAGGTGAATGCCGCCTACGTTGACCCGGCCTTCATCGCCAAGGTGCGCAAAAAGCTCGACCTGGATCAGAGGGAAGCGGCCGACATTTTTGGCGGCGGTGTGAATGCATTTTCGCGCTATGAGACCGGCAAGACCAAGCCACCTCTGGCTTTGGTCAAGCTGCTCAAGGTGCTGGACCGCCATCCCGAATTGCTCAAGGAAGTCAGAGCTTTCTGAAAACGGAAAGGGTCTTCAGTGATGCCTGGGACTGCCGCAGAGACAGCTGCGCGGACATTCACGAATCCGTGGACCTCATTCATGAAGCCAGTGCTACCGAAAAGCAGACGATCCGCGAATTTGACGATGTCTGCCTGAGGGCGGTTCAGTCTCTGGACTTAATCCGTATCTGACCCCAATTTTTTTGGTGGAGTGGTCGAACAGCATCTGATTGAAAGCTAACGTTCAGGTCAGCGGGCGCCGCAGGCGGTCAGCTCGAACGAAAAGTTATTCCTCGCCCCTACTTTCCCCCGAGCTTCGACTGCGCTTCCACCTGTAAGCCCTGAATGCTGCGATCAACAGAAACACGGACGCGAGGCCCAATCCCACGGCAACGACGGGACTTTCAGCTCGGTAAGAAAGGGCCGCAAGAATGATGGCTCCGGCCAAGCACACAACCAGGTTCAACGAAGAAAAATCCGCTTTCATGTTTTGGTTCCTCAGATCAGAAAACTTGTGCACAGGTGGCTAGGGAAATGCTTCTTTAAAGAGGCAAAGGATCTGATGGATAACGTAGAGCTCAGCCGCCCGCGGAGGCGTGACGCAGCGAGTTGCCGGCGGATGATGGCCGAAGACCACCGCCGGCCAGGAGTGGCGTCACGCCGTAGCGAGTCGGCTGCAGCGCCAAGTTAGGTCTTTGACTAGCTGCTTGCCAGGTAAGCACCAGCGTTTGCTCCAGTAGAAACAACAGCTTCGGAAAAATCGGGGTCAGAGTCGAATTTGTAGCCATCTTGCTTCCGACCTCAAGCCAACTGCCTGAGCGCCGTCACCTCCATCTCAATCTTCATCCGTGGATCAGCCAGCCCCGCAGAAATCATCATGGCCGCAGGCCGCACGGCGCCAAAGTATTTGCGCAGCACCGGCCAGCAGTCCTTGAATTGGCTGCCATCGGGCAAGACGTAGGTGACCCTCACCACATCGGCCAGGCTCGAGCCCGCTTGGGCCAGGGCCGACGCTATGTTTTCCAGGCATTGTTCGGTTTGTTCCGCAAGGTCGTCTGAAATCGTAATGGTGGAGTAGTCAAAGCCGGTGGTGCCGGAGACGAAAATCCATTCTCCCTGGACCACGGCGCGGCTGTAGCCAATCTCGGCTTCGAAGCTGGAGCCCGAGTTGATGAGTGTGCGTTTCATGACGGTGACCACCTCGTTGCGGCCATTCGGTCATCGGCCGTTGTCAGTGTTCAGCTTAATGGAAACACGTCGCTGCAATCGTCAAGAAAAGTAGCGCACTGGGCGCATGTGCGGGGCTGAATTGATTGCCCAAGCGCGCTGTTCGGTCCTGGCGGGCCGGTCGGGTCGCGATGGCTGCCCTGGGGGTCATGTCACCGGCGGGCATTCGCGCGTTGAATCTCTCGCTGCATGAACAGGTAGAGTCCTTCCACCTTTTCCCGAGCCCAGGGCGTTTTGCGCAGGAACTTCAGGCTGGAGTTGACGCTGGGCTCGTGAGTGAAGCAGCGGATGGCAATGCGCTGTCCCAGCTCGTCCCAGCCGTAGTGCGCCTCTAGGGCGCGCACCATCGCTTCAAGGGTCACCCCGTGAAGGGGGTTGCGGGGCTGATCTGGGGGTGATGCAGGGCTTGTCATAGGCTGACTTTGTGTGGGCAGTCGGGCTCAGGCAAAGCCCATGTCGTTGGCAGCGCGATCAAGGTAGCGCGCGTGCCTGCGCTGCTCGTTCAGCCAGCGCTTGAGGCCCGCATCGTCCCGCGCCATCTGCAGGTCGTGCTGCATAGAGCTGACCGATTCTTCCAACTCGGCCACCTGTTCCAGCAGGGCCATCTGTAGCGTTGCCGGGTTGAGCTTGAAGCGGGGTACGAGTTCAAATTCGGCGATCAGTCGCTCGCTGCGGGCGGCGCGTTCGCGTTCCAGTTCGGCCACCTGTTGCTTGAGCAGCTGGGTCAGCCCTGCCAGCTTTTCGTCGCTGGTCTGGCCTGCCGCCAGCACGTCGATACCCAGCGCCTTTTGCTGGATCTGCAGCAAGGCCAGCAGATCGCGCCGTTCATAGGCGGCGTTGGCCTCGCTCATCAGCGCGGTCTTGCTCAGGCGCATTTGCGGATCGGGCTCGCGGTCGGGGTGCAGGCTGCTGGCCAGTTGGCGAAACAGCTTGCGCAAGCTGGTTTCGGCGTCTTCCAGCTGCGCCTGTTCTGCGGCCTGCGCTGCGCTCGGCTTCTTTTTGGCTTTGCGTTTGGCGGTGGCTGCACGGCGGCGCTCTTGCGCGGCTTCCTGAACCTGGCGCAGGCGCTCCATGCCGGCGGCCAGCATGTCGTCGACGCTGGCGCCTTCGGGCACGCCACCGAGCGCATCCCCCAGCACCGCTTCAATTTGCGCGCGCAGCTGGTCCGATTCAGCCTGCTGCAGTTCAGCCAGCGCCTGTGGGCTGTGCTTGTCATGCAGCGCCGCCATGTCGGCATCGCCTTGCTCGGCCAGGGTGGCAGCCAGACCGCACAGCATTTCAGTGGCGGTTTCACGCTGCAGCCGACTCAGTGATTTGCCGCCCAGGCGGGCATCGAGCAGCAGCACCATCTCGCGCAGGCACTGGCCATAGCGCGCCTTCAGGGGGGTCAGTTGCTGATGCATCGCGAGGCGATGCGCCTGTTCCATGGCGTCGAGTTCTGCGAGCTGGCTTTTGAGCTTGTCGATGCGGCTTAATTGAAAGTCAAAGGCCCGGGCCGCGGCCGACAGCGGCGCCCGGGACGCTGACACTATCAAGCCAGCCGCTGGCGCGGCGGGCTTGCGGGCAGGCTCGCGATCGTTGAAGAGGTCAGGTGTGTGAGGCATGAGGGTACCCTGGGGATGCATTCAATCTAACCGCGCCCCCGACTTGCTGACCGCCGTCGCCCACTTGGGCATCTCAGCGGCAAGGAATTTGGCGAAGTCTTCGCTGCCCAGAAAGGCCGGGTCTGCGCCCTGGTCGCTCATGCGTTTGCGGATATCGGCGGTGTTCAGCGCCTGCCGGAACGCATCGCTGAGTTTGCTGGTGATGTCCTTGGGCAGGTTGGCGGGGGCCAGGAAGCCATAGAAGCCCACCACTTCAAAATCTTTGAGGCCGCTTTCAATGACGGTGGGTATGTCGGGCAGGGCCGGGTTGCGTTCGCGGCTGGTCACAGCCAGCGCGCGCACCTTGCCTTGCTTGTGATAGTTGGCCGCCTGGGGAATCGATTCGGCCATGAACTGCACCTGCCCGGCCATCAGGTCGGTAAAGGCTGGGGCGCTGCCCCGGTAGGGGATGTGCACCATGAACAGGCCGGTCGCGCTTTTGAACATCTCCGGCACCAGATGGCTGATGCCGCCATTGCCGGCCGAGCCGTAGTTAACCTGACCGGGCCGGGCCCGTGCATAGGCCATGAATTCGGGCAGTGACTTGGCGGGTAGGTTGGGGTTGACCAGCAGCGCCAACGGCTGCATGGCGGTGCGGGCGATGGGCGTGAAGTCGCGCAGCGTCTGATACGGCAGCTTGGTGTAGAGCCCAGGGTTGATCACCATCACCCCGGTGTTGGCCAGCATCAGGGTGTAGCCGTCGGCCGGTGCACGCATCACTTCCTGCGCGCCCACCGTGCCGCCGGCGCCGGCCTTGTAGTCGATGATGATGGGCTGACCCAGCACGCTGCTGAGCCTATCGACCAGCAGCCGGGCATGCTGGTCGAGCGGGCCGCCGGCCGGAAAGCCGATCACCACGCGGATGGGCTTGTCTGGAAAAGCCGCCCAGGTGGTGTTGGCCAGCAGCAGGGCTAGCAGGGCAATGCTGCGCTTGAGTGTCTTGATCATCAATCACCTCCTCGGTTTGACCAGGGATGCAGCACCCCCTATTTGGGCTGCTTGGGTCTGGGCTCATTGTCGAGCAGCCCAACGCGCCCGCGGTGGTCGCGCCCTTGCGGTGCTGGGGTTTTTTAGGCTGAGGGCATCCGCACACTGCCAATGAGCCGTCGTTTGATGAAGGCCTTGCCCTCACCCCCGCCCTCTCCCAGAGGGAGAGGGAGCAAGAAAGCTGCATCGCGCCGGCTGAGCGCTTGGGCTTTATTCCCTCTCCCTCTGGGAGAGGGCTAGGTTGAGGGCATCCGCACACTGCCAACGAGCCGTCGTTTGATGAAGGCCTACACTGTCGCTGGTATGTCCCAGCGATCCAAGTCTTCCTCTGTGCGATCCAGCGACCGAACTCATGCTGCACCGGTGATTGAGGAGTTGCGGCCGGGGCAGTCGATGGAACTGCTCAAAGAGCTGCACATCCTGACCCGCGAGGGCAAACTCAACCAGGACACGCGGCGCAAGCTCAAGCAGGTCTACCACCTGTATCAGTTCATTGAGCCCTTGCTCGACGAGGTGCATGGTCGCCAGGCAGAGCCGGTGCTGGTCGATCACGGTGCGGGCAAGTCCTACCTGGGCTTCATCCTCTGCGACCTGTACTACAACGTGGCCCGTGCCGGGCAGACCTGTGCAGGCCGCATCATCGGTGTGGAAACGCGCAGCGAGTTGGTGCTCAAGTCGCGTGATCTGGCGCAGCGACTGGGCTTTGAGCGCATGGAGTTTTTGAATCTGTCGGTGCAGCAGGCCCAAGCCGCGGCGCAGATGCCGGCGCAGGTGGACATCGTCACCGCCTTGCATGCCTGCGACACCGCCACCGACGACGCCATTGCCTTTGGCCTTGCTCACCAGGCCCGCCACATGGTGCTGGTGCCCTGCTGCCAGGCCGAAGTGGCCGGGGTTCTGCGGCAGTCCAAGGCCCTGTCGATCAAGCGCACGCCACTGGCCGAGCTTTGGCGCCATCCGCTGCACACGCGCGAGTTCGGCAGCCAAATCACCAATGTGCTGCGCTGTCTGCAGCTGCAGGCCCATGGTTATGCGGTGACGGTGACCGAATTGGTGGGCTGGGAGCACTCGATGAAAAACGAGCTGATCCTGGCCAGTCGGCCCGCGCAGCCCCAGCCGGCACAGGCGCAGATGGCGGCCGAGCGCTTGCAGGCGCTGTTGGCAGAGTTCGGCTTGTCGAATCTGGATGGCCGCTTTGCAGTGCCGCCCTGACGCCTTGGAAACAGCCTGGCGTTGCTGCTGTCACTGCCCCGAACTTATACTGAATTCGACTCGTTGGGAAAGCCTGCGCCGCAGGCATCGAGCAGCCTTCCATGAATCCACCAATACCAGCTAGCGAATGGGCGATGTGGGGCGAGCGCCTTCAGCGCATTGAGGATGAGCGTGCGATCGAGCGGCTCAAGCAGGACTATGCCGACGCCTGCGACCGCCACTATGACCTCGACCGACTGTGCGCGGTGTTCACGCCCAATGCGTCTTGGAGATCCAAGGGCTATGGCGATTTCACCGGCCATGCGCAGATCCGCAGTTTTTTTGCCGGCATGGCCACGCAGGTGGTCGAGGCCATGCACTACATCACCTCGCCGCGCATCGATATTGAAGCCGGCGCTCAGCGTGCCCGAGCACAGTTTTATCTGCTGTGCCTGTGCCGCTCGCGCCATCCCAAGGACGCCGGGCGCATTGATCCGGTGGTGATCGTCGGGCGCTATGAGGATCATCTGGTCAAGGTCGACGGCCGTTGGCTGTTCGAGCACATGCAGGTCGAAGTGCGCAGCACCCGCCGGCTGCGCGAGCCGGCGCCACGCCCGGCGGCCTGAAGCAGTCGCTATGCCAGCTGCGCTGAATTTGCTCGAGCAGCCGCTGCTGTCGGCCTTTGCGGCTCCGGATGACTCTTTGGCCCTGATCCATGAGCAGGGCGAACTCAGCTTTGGTCAGCTCAATGCGCAAGCCCATCAGCTGGCCAATGGGCTCTTACAAGAGGGCCTTCGGCCCGGCGATCTGTTCGCGTTTTTGCTGCCCAATGGGCCTGAGATTTTGGCCGCCTATATTGCCTGCGCGCGCACAGGCATCGTGGCTCTGCCACTGTCGCAGCGCATCGGTGCGGCCGAGCTGCAGGCGCAACTGCGTCATGCGGGCGCGCAGGCCTTTTTGTGCCACCCGATGTATGCGCACCTGCTGCCACCGCGGGCTGCAAGCGCAGACGCTGACGGCCCGCGCTATTTGGCGGCTGATTTCTTGGAGCAGTGCCGGCAACAGCCCACGCAGCTCAAGCGTTTTGAGGTGGATCCTGCGAGTACGTTTTGCATCATGTTCACCGGCGGCACGACCGGCAGGCTCAAGGCGGCGATGCTGACGCACCAGAGCTGGCGTTGTGTGTTTCAGACCAGCATAGACCAATGGCAGGTTCACAGAGGCGATCGGCTCTGATTGTGCTGCCGATGTCGCATGCGGCCTGGTACACCGCAGGGGTGAGCCTGCTGGCGGGCGCGCCGGTGACAGTGCTGCAGCGCTGGGATCCGGTGCAGGTGTTGGACTTGATCGAGGCGCAGCGGATCACCACCCTCAATCTGATTCCGACCTTGCTCAATGAGCTGATCCAGGCCCAGCTGCTCAGGCCGCGCGATGTGAGCAGCTTGCGCTTGCTCACCGTGGCCGGCTCGGTCATGACCGAGGCGACATATCAGCAGGCGCGGGCCTTGTTCGGCGAGGTAATTGGTAATGTTTATGGTCTGACCGAGTTGGCCGGGCCGGTCACCTTTTTGCTGCCCGAGCAGGCGGCCCAGGGCTTGCACCGCTCGGTGGGCTTGCCGGGGCACCCTATCCGTCTGGCTTGGCTCGACGCCCAGGGCCAGCCGCGCGAGGGCCCAGGCCAGGGTGAGCTGCTGCTCGGCGGCGAGCAGGTTACCAGCGGCTACTGGCGCGACCCCCAGGCGAGCCAAGAACCTTTGATCGGGCCCTGGTTTCGCACCGGCGACGAGGTGCGTATTGACGAGCAAGGCTTTGTCTACATCGTCGACCGCATCAAGGACATGATCAAGACCGGCGGTCTCAATGTGTTCCCCAGTGAGGTCGAAGAGCTGCTCTACACCCATCCGGCGGTGCTGGAGGCGGTCGTCTTCGGTCTGCCAGATCCGCGCTGGTCGGAGGCGGTGCATGCCGCCGTGGTGCTCAAGCCTGGACAGAGCGCCTCGGCCGCGGACCTGCAAGCGCATTGCCGGCAGCAACTGGCCGCGCACAAGGCGCCCAAGCAGGTGCATTTTGTGGCGCAGCTGCCGCGCACCCGCTTCGGCAAGTTTGACAAGGCGCTGCTGAGTCGACAGTTGCAAGCGCCGGACTGATGGCGTGACCTAGCCCTGCTCCTGCGCCCAGCGGCGCAACACAAAGCGCTGCAGCTTGGCGTTTTCGGTGCGGGGAAGGGCGCCCACAAAGCGGATGCGGCGCGGGTATTTGTAGGGCGCCAGCCGCTGCTTGACCCAGTCCTGCAGCTCGCGCACCAGGCCCTCAGCCTGGTCCTGTGTCTGGCGCAGCACCACAAAGGCCATCACCACCTGCCCGCGCTCCACATCGGGCGCGCCGATCACGCCGCACTCGGCCACCTGGGGGTGGGTCAGCAGCACGTCTTCCACTTCGGGGCCGGCGATGTTGTAGCCGGCGCTGACGATCATGTCGTCGGTGCGCGACTGGTACCAGAAGAAGCCGTCTTCATCCATCAGATAGGCGTCGCCGGTCAGGTTCCACCCGCTCTGCACATAGTCGAGCTGGCGTGCATCGTCGAGGTAGCGGCAGCCGGTTGGGCCGCGCACCGCCAGGCGCCCGATCTGCCCCGGTGCCAGCCGCTGGCCCTGCTCGTCGACGATGCAGGCCTCATAACCTGGCACCGCCTGTCCGGTGGCGCCGGGCCTGACTGCGCCGGGTTTGCAGCCGATGAAGGCATGCAGCAATTCGGTCGAGCCCAGGCACTCGGTCATTTCGATGCCGGTGGCCGCCAGCCACTGCGCGCGGGTATCGGCTGGCAGCATCTCGCCGGAGGAGACGCAGCGCCGCAGCGCCGGCAGGCTCTGGGCCAGCGGTGCCATCTTGCGGTAGAAGGTGGGTGCGGTAAAGCAGATGCTCGCCCGGTGCTCGCGCATGCCCTGCAGGAGCGACTCAGGCGTCCAGGCCGGCTGCAGCACCGCCGAGGCGCCCACCCTCAGCGCAAACACCAGCAGGCCGCCCAGGCCGAAGGTGAAGGCCAGCGGCGGCGTGCCGATGAACACATCGTCAGCGCTGGGCTCGAGCAGGTGGTGCGAGAGCACGTCTGCGATCAGCAGCAGGTCGCGCTGAAAGTGCATGGTGCCCTTGGGCACGCCGGTGGTGCCCGAGGTAAAGGCGATCAGGGCCACGTCGTCCTGCGCGGTATCGGCCGCCGCACAGCTGCCGCTGTGGCGTGCCATGGCTTGCTGCAGGGCGGCGTCTATGCCAGGTGCGATGGCATAGCCCAGGCTGGGGCAGGGCCGATCCAGGCTGGCAACAGCGCCCTGCCATTCGTCCAGCAGATCGGCTTGACAGAAGGCGGCGCCGACTTCGGCCTTGCGCGCGATCACAGCAAGCTCGCGCGCGCGCAGCAGCGGCATGGTGGTGACCGCCACGCAGCCAGACTTGATCACTGCCAGCCAGCAGGCGGCCAGCATCGGATGGTTGGCTCCGCGCAGCAATATCCTGGCGCCGGTGGGCAGGCCCCATTCGCTGCGGATCACCTGCACGATGCGGTCAACCTGCTCCTGCAGCTGCGCATAGGTCCACACCAGGCCGGCGCCGCGCAGCGCCACGCGGTTTCCGTGTCCAGCGCGTACCTGTGCGTCGAGCAGCGCATCGGCGGCGTTGAGCCGTGCCGGGTAGCTCAGGCCGCGCGGTGGCGCCAGCAGCTCGGGCCACTGGTCCATCGGCGGCAGATGCCGGCGGCTGAAATCGTCGGCATGGCCCGAGGGATGCAGGGCGCTCATGGCTGCGTCGTCGGTGCCGGCTTGTCGCTGAGCTCGCTGGCTTTCCAGGCCGGTGCGATCAGCCTGCGCTTGCCGTCCAGCGACATGCGTATGCCCGGCTCGTCCAGCGCCTCGCGGTCCCAGAGCTGGCAGGTCACCTGCTTGTGCTTTTGGTCCAGGCCTTCGCAGTAGTTGGTGTATTCGCACAGGCGCACCTGATCGCCTTGACCCAGCCAAGTCTTGAGCGCCCAGTCGGGGTCAGCCAGGCTCTGGCGCGCGGTGCCCACCACATCGCAGTCGCCGGCGGCCAGCATGGCTTCGGCCATCTCGAAGTTGTGGACGCCGCCGGTGCTCACTACAGGCGTGTGCAGTCCTTCCTGCTGGAGGGTTTGTCGCACGCCTGCGGTGGCCTGGCGATTACGGCCAAAGGGGCCTTGGGCGTCCGACAAATACTGCGGCATGCACTCATAGCCGCTGCGGCCGGTGTAGGGGTAGGCCGCTTGGCCTATGCCCGGTTGTTTGGCGTCGTCGAATTTGCCGCCGCGGCTGGTCGAGAGAAAGTCCATGCCGGCGTGGGCGAATTGCAGCGCGTACCAGCGGCTGTCGTCCAGCGTGGTGCCCCCGTCTATGCATTCTTCGGTGAGGAAGCGGCAGCCCACCGCATAGTCGGCGCCGACGGCACCGCGCACTTTTTGGTAAACCTCCAGCGGCAGGCGGACCCGACCCTCGCGCGAGCCGCCGTAGCCGTCGCTGCGCATGTTGGTGGCCGACAAAAACGAGGCCATGGTGTAGGCGTGGGCATAGTGCAGCTCGACCCCGTCAAAGCCTGCGGCCCTTGCGCGCAGCGCGGCCTGGGCGAACAGGTCCGGAAGTTCTTCAGGCAATTGACGAATATGCGGCAGATGCAGGTCATTGACCTGCTCGCGTGCCCCGTGCTGCAGGCTTTGCCAGTCGCGGGCGTCGAGCAACCCCTGCCAGCGCTGCGGCCCCTGCTCAAACAAAGCCTGGCGCGCCTGTTCTGCCGGCAGGCCGCTCAGGCCGGCACGCTCAAGTAGCGCCTCATTCAGAGCCAGGTGGCGTTCGAAAAAAACCTGCGGATCCGGGCGGCGCCGTATGCGCAAGAAGTCGATCAACTGGATCAGCAAGCGTGTGTGGCCACCGCTGGCCTCGTGCACTGCGCGGGTCAGGCGCTTGAGGCCATCGATGTAGCGGTCGTCACCAATGCGCAGCAAAGGGCCGCTGGGCACATTGCGGATGCCGGTGGCCTCGATCACGATGGCGCCGGGCTG